>JANOMP010000302.1:0-21420 GCA_031420365.1 Cytophagaceae bacterium | reverse complement strand
TTGAGAAACGAAATTTAATCCGCCGAAGGCATTGATGGAGTCAGAACTATTTTGTATTTTCACGTAGCGATATTTTACACCCATTTGGGTGATGTTTGACAACATAAATATAGCTATAAATGCCTGAATATCAATGGTATTCGGGCATTATTTTTTGATTATTTGCGGATTTTAGTGGATAATACTTTTTTATTAAATCTGTCCAGATTATTGGGGGTTAAGCCAGTATTTCCTATTCAAAATAACTTACAATTACTGTTTCCTAAGTAGTTAAACTCTCAGCAAAAACCTTTTTACTTTTTAATTTCCTGGGCAGGATTTCCAAAAACTGTAGAATTCTCTTTAACATTTGCTATCACAACTGAGCCCGCACCTACTCTTGCATTTTCACCTATTGTCACTCCAGAAACCAAAATAGCACCACTACCAATGAACGCTCCTTTATCTATTTTCACCTCCGAATTGATAATTGCACCAGCTCCAATTTCTACATATTCACCTATTTCAGCAAGCACGTCTATTACAGAATTTGCATGTAAAACAGCATAATTGCCGATTTTAGCACCGTTATTTACAGCCGCACCTGCAGCTATAAGAATTCCGTTTCCTATTTCAGCATCCTCAGAAACTACCGCTTTTTGATGGATCGCATTAACAGGTTGGATTTTCCTTCTTTCCAAAAGCATTTTTACTATTTTCTCTTTTTGTATTCTATTTTCAATTGCTACAAAAGCCTCTGTTTTATTGCCAATTATTTTCAAAAAATCATCATCAGAAGGATTACCTAAAATTAAGACTTCAGAAATTTCAGTATTGTGTAATTTTTCATTATCATCTAAAAATCCATAAATCAGAACTTCATTACTAGTAAAACTATCTAAAGCAATACGTCCATGTATGTTGGCGCCAAAAATTACAACTGGGTTATTCATAAATCTAATTAATTTGAACAGCAAAATTACCAATCATAAGGGTAAAATCGATGAGGTTTTTAGTTTAATTAAAAAAGTGCCTTTACCAAAGCCTTATCTGACAATAAAAGCGAACAAAAAAACTAGTCTTCAAATTTTTTTATTCCAAATTGTAGTTAAAATTACGAATAAAAAAAAATCTAAATTATTGGGATATTGGCAAGATATTTAAATTAAGAAATAAAATTATTATACTCTATTTCAAATTAGCTTTGAATATTTTAAATTCTGATTTATAAATATCTGAAGCAACTTCAAAAAGAATATTAAAAGCGAAAGACATTTGTTTAGAAACGACTCCTCCATATATGGCAATATCAAATTCTTTCAAAGCATCGGCGAGTCTTTCAATAGGTTTATTTAAAATGATTTCTTTAGTGGTCATTGTAGAAAATGGAATATTTTGAAGGAATTCTAAATGATTTTTCCATAATATTAATCCTTTAACTATACTTTTTTCGTCTCTAGAACTTTTAGCAGTTTTCTTAAATTGTGCAACAAATTCCTTATGTTTTCTATAAAACATCATTATTTTAAATTGATTCATAATTGTTTTCCCGAAGACCAAAAACAAAACGAAAGAGCTAAATAAAAATAAAATTAAATAATAGAATAGCTTAGGGGAATTAAAGTCTAAGGGTACTGAATAAAAAGCGGTTGAGGGTTTTACTTTGGGACTAATAAAATCCTTTTTAGAGACCATTTTTTTTAAATAAACCACACTTGGAGTACTATAAAACTTCTTTTTTGAATTTAAAGAAATTACTGGTAAACTAATTGTCAAAACGCTATCTATTTCGAATGTCAATAATGTGTAAATTACACTATCCACACTTAATTTACCTTTGGTTTTAGTTGGGAAATACTCCGTTTTTATTAATTTAAATGGCTTGAAATTATAATTTGAGTCTGGAAAAACTAGATCTGAGGCATTATTATGTTCAAAAATTAAAGCGAAATTTATGGGATATCCTACCAAAACACTATCTTCCAAAAATAACCCTCTTGGTTTTTGCCCATTAGCACTAATAGCACTAAATATTAAAACTAAAAATAGGATTCTCATTTTCTAATTCTAAATAATTGTATGAGACTACTTACATAATCAGAGCCAGATTCAATTGCCAAATAAGTGGCCTTGTTTTGCTTACATAGTTTTTCCAATCTTGATTTATTATCCTCAAACACATCTTTCATTTCCCTCTTAAAAAAACTCGAACTTGTGTTTATCCATACTGTTTTCATTGCTTCTTTGTCAAAAATTGGTACTATACCTAAACTTGGTAGGCTTACTTCTCTTTTATCAAAAATATGAAGTACCACCAAATCATGTTTTCTGGCTAAAGCTTTTAAATTGTGTTCATAATTTTGATCTATAAAATCTGATATCAAGATAATTACACTTTTTCTTTTTATTATATTTAAACAAAAAGCAATAGCTTCCGACAAATTTGTTTTTAGTGATTTATTTTCGAGTCTGTACATTTTAGAAATGATTGCGTAGGCCTGCCTCATCCCAGATTCTGGCTTCAAATACAATTCTTTTTCATCTGAAAAACAATACAAACCAACTTGGCTAGCCTCTTTTATTGCAGCCAAAACTAATACCCCGCATATTTCTTTGGCTGTATCAATTTTTAATATTCCTTCTTTTCCAACATCCTGAGAGCCACTTACGTCTACCATAAAAAAAACAGTTTGCTCTTTTTCTTCTTTAAAAATCTTTACATAAGCCCCATGACCCTTTGCAGTGGTAATCCAATCTATCGTTCTTACGTCGTCGCCATATTGATACGTCCTTAAATCACTAAATTCTAAACCAATACCTTTAAACACCGAATTAAAATTGCCATGCCTATGAGAATTGACGGCTTTTCGGATTTTTATTTCGTATTTATTTAATTTTGAAATAATATCTTTCACTTAATATTTAACTAATTTTATGACAGACTCTGCCACTAAAGTAATAATTTAACTTATTTTTGTCTTTGAAAATTTCGAAAACAATATTTTGATTAAATCTTTCATAAAAATAGTATTTATTTATTTATTTACCTTTATTTCTTGTAAACAAGAAAAAAGAAAAGGTGAAATTCTAGATACAAAAACAATGGCTATTTTAATTTCACAATTGCAAAATGCTGAGGCAAAAGTTAACAGGATGAATTTTAATGGAGTAGATTCATCACGGGTCGTATTTAAGTATTTAGAAACAACCATTCTCAAAAAATATAAAACAGACTCCTTAAGTTTTGTAAAAAGTTTCGATTATTATGCCAAAAACAAAAGCGACTTATTAAAAATATATGGGCTTGCTGAGAAATTATTGACGGCTGAAAAAGATTCATTAAATAAACCAAATAATGAAAAATCTGGTAATAATACCAACCTATAATGAAATCGAAAACATCGAAGCAATAATACGTAAAGTATTTAGCCTTACTGTGGTTTTCGATGTATTGATTGTAGATGATGGGTCACCAGACGAAACAGGTAATAAAGTAAAAGAGCTTCAATTTTTTTTCATTAATCGTTTATTCTTAGAAGAAAGAAAAGGCAAAATGGGCTTAGGGACAGCCTATATTCATGGTTTTAAATGGGCATTGTCAAGGGATTATGACTTGATTTATGAAATGGATGCCGACTTTTCTCATAATCCTTTAGATTTAGAAAAACTTTATATTGTATGTAGCCAAGAAGGAAATGATGTAGCTATTGGCTCAAGATATATCAATGGTGTTAATGTAGTAAACTGGCCAATTGGCCGAGTATTAATGTCCTATGCTGCGGGTATTTATGTTCGTTTTTTAACAGGAATGCCCATTATGGATCCAACTGGAGGTTTCATTTGCTATTCTAAAGAGGTTTTAAGCACTATTCCACTTGACCAAATAAGATTTGTAGGCTACGCTTTTCAAATCGAAATGAAATTCAACGCTTACTTATATAAATTTAGAATAAAAGAAATTCCCATAATTTTTACAGACCGAACCCTTGGACAGTCGAAAATGTCAACCAAGATATTCCAGGAAGCGGTTTTCGGTGTAATTATGATGAAAATATGGAGCTTATTTAAATCATTTAAACGCAAATAATTACTTTTTTGCTTTCAAAGCATCCAATTGATCCTGTCTAACAGTAGGATATTTTATACCCAGTTGCTCTAAATAAGTAGGAAACTTAGCTGGATCATAATAAAACTTCTTCATTTCTGGTCGAAACGTATCCATAATTTCTTTATTCAATTTTATTGCAGGTCTATCGTCTTTAGAAATTAATGGCGTATATTTTAATTCTTTAGTTTGTACAGTATTATAATATTCCCACGACTCTTTTAATATTTCTGGCTTCAATAATAAATCTAAAATCGTCATGGCTTCTACTTTGGCACCTGCAGTACATCCTTTATGTGCAATTGGCGTTGCCATAGTTATAGCATTTGCCCAATGATGCCCAGGCATTCCTGGCATATTAGAAGGATATCTTAAAACTATTGTTGGCATTGACCATGATATATCTGCTATGTCGTCAGAACCACCTTGACGTAATACCAAAGGCGAATACACAGGCTCAGAAACAGAGTCAAGTTTTGTTGCCAAACCACTTACTTCATTCGACTTCAATTCTATTTGGGATGCTTTGGCTAAAAGCTGATCTTCATCTGACCATTTTGGCAAGCCCACTTTTTTAATATTTTGATACGCTGTCGCAGCAATTGGCTTATTAAAATGCCCAGGCCAAGCACTTCCGAGTATTTCATAAGTAAACTTCGTGTCGGTCATCATTGCAGCTCCGTTTGCAATTTTTATTCCGTTTTCAAACAAATTTTTTATTCTTGGATAAGTACGTTCTCTGAAATAATACCACACTGTAGCTTTAGAAGGTACCACATTGGGTTGGTCTCCCCCATCAGAAATTACATAGTGCGACCTATGTGTGGTTTCCAAATGCTCTCGTTTAAAATTCCACCCTACATTCATTAATTCTACCGCATCTAAGGCACTTCTTCCACGCCAAGGAGCCCCTGCAGCATGAGCAGCTGCACCCTCAAAATGGAACTTCACAGAAACTAAGCCCGTATTTCCTGCATCTCCCCAAGAAACTCCCAAATTATCTCCTACATGTGTAAAAATACACGCATCTACATCTTTAAAATACCCATCTCTTACAAAAAGAGCCTTTGTCCCCACTAGTTCTTCGGCAACCCCTGGCCATAGCATAAGTGTACCTGGTATTTTTTCACGTTCCATTATTTCCTTTAAAGCCAATACAGCAGTAATATTAAGTGCTTGTCCCGAATTGTGACCTTCGCCATGGCCAGGAGCTCCTTCTATTATGGGTTCTTTATAAGCCACACCAGGCTTTTGTGATGCCTTTGGAATGCAATCAACATCTGAACCAACCGCAATTACAGGTTTTCCATTGCCCCATTTTGCTATCCATGCTGTTGGGATATTAGCAATGCCTCTTTCAACAGTAAAGCCATTTTTTTCTAATAATTCAGTTAAGTATTTAGAAGTTTCAAATTCTTGAAATCCCAATTCTCCAAAACTAAATAGCATATCATTTATTTCTTGCGTGAGTTTTTGAGAATTTTCAATTTTATCGACTACTTCTTTTTTTAGAAGTTCTAACCTATCCACTACTTCTACAGGTTTTTTCTTGGTGTTTTTTTGAGAAAAACTCAAATGAACAATTCCTAAAAACAAAAACCATAAAACGATTACTTTTTTCATAAAATAGGGAGATTCGATTGTTTAATAACAAATTCAAAAGTATTAAAAAAATAAATCTAAAATGTGTTTTTGCTTGAAATTTTTAAAAATTAGTCCATAAAAAATATTAATTCTTTAAAACCAATAAAATTTTATAATTTAGCCACTCAAAATCAATACCCCATTTTATGAAACTTCATCTAAAAAACTTTTTTTTTGTTCTATTATTTCCCATATTTTCTTATGCACAAATTAGTCTTGATTATTATTTACCCAAAACCATTTCGTATAACAAATCTATTATTACTCCAAAACAATATTTGGGTTATGAGGTAGGGGAGCAACACGTTACTCCTTATGAGGTTTATGGGTATTTCAGAGAAGTAGCCAAACAGTCAGATCGAATCAAGCTAGAAGTATATGCTCGTTCGTATGAAAACAGAGAGCTCATGTTAGCCACCGTATCTTCCCCAGAAAACCATAAAAATCTTGGCCTACTGAAAGCCAATCATTTAAAATTAGCCGATAGTGATATTTCAAAATCTTTAGATTTAAAAAAGATGCCTATTGTAGTTTGGATGGGTTACTCTGTACATGGAAATGAAGCCAGTGGTCTAAATTCATCTTTACTTAGTATTTATCATTTGGCAGCTGCACAAGGGCCAAAAATCGATTCAATTTTAAGTGAATGCATTATTTTAGTAGATCCATGTATAAACCCCGACGGTGGAAATCGTTTTGCCACTTGGGTAAATCAAAACAAAAGTTCTACTTTGGTAGCCGACCCCAACTCTAGAGAGTTTAAAGAAACTTGGCCAGGAGGTCGCAGCAATCATTATTGGTTTGATATGAACCGCGACTGGCTTTACCAACAGTTGCCAGAAAGCAAAGGGCGTTTGGTTAAATATTATGAGTGGCTGCCAAATGTACTTACCGATCACCACGAAATGGGAAGCGGCTCAACATTCTTTTTTCAACCCGGTATTCCTGCCCGAACAAATCCCATGACACCCGCAAGAAACATAGAATTAACAGCGAAAATTGGAGAGTTCCATGCAAAAGGATTGGATCAATTAGGTTCGTTTTATTATACTAAAGAAAACTACGATGATTTTTACTATGGCAAAGGATCTACCCTTCCCGATGTTAATGGAGCTATAGGAATATTGTTTGAACAAGCTTCGTCTCGCGGACATTTACAAGAAACTGCTTTAGGTACTTTGAGTTTTCCATTTACAATCAGAAATCAGTTTTCCGCCACTCTTTCTACTTTGCAGGCCTCAAAAGATATGCGTGTGGAGTTGCTTTCACACATGAAAGATTTTTTTGCAGAAAAATCTACTGACGATGTAAAAGCCTATGTTTTTGGTGGAGGTAACGACCCCGTGAAAGTTTGGGAAATGGTTAATGTGTTGCTTCGCAACAAAATTGAAGTCTATGGTATTACAAAAAACGAAAAAGTAAATTTAATAGATTTTGAAAAAGATCAAGCTTTTGTTGTTCCTATGAGCCAAGCAAAACATCGGTTAGTAAAATCGCTTTTCGAAAAAAGAACAACATTTCAAGACAGTGCTTTTTATGATATTTCGTCGTGGACATTGCCTCTTTGTATGAATGTTCCATTTGCTGAATCTAAAGTAAACCTTAATGTTGGAAAAAAGATTGAGGAAAGTATTTTTCCAGATGGAAAAGTAATTGGTGAAAGTAATTATGCATACGTTTTTGAATGGGACGGATATTTTGCCCCAAGGGCGGCTTACGAGCTCATTGAAAAAGGATATAAATTAAAATATGCGATGGAGCCCTTTAAGGCAATAGTTGAAGGAAAAGTTAAGAGCTTTAGCTATGGAACTATTCAGATTGAATGCAGAGACAAAAACCCGAAACAATTGCTTGAAACCCTCGCTAAAAGAGATGCTGTAACATTTTATGGCTTAAAAACAGGTTTAACTGTAGATGGAATAAATTTGGGCAGCGAAAAATTTAAAGTTTTAGACAAACCTACAGCATTGATGATAGTAGGCGATGGTGTAGATGGTAACGATGCCGGCGAAATCTGGCATTTGTTAGACCAACGTATGAGTTTTCCTTTAAGTCATGCAGATATTGGCTCTGTAAATAGAATGAATCTTGATAAATATTCGCATTTAATTATTAATCAAGGACGCTATTCTGATTTATCGGAAGAAAAAATAAAAGGATTTTTACAAAAAGGAGGAGTAATTATAGCTTTAGGAGATGGTGCCACATGGCTTTCTCAAAAGAAAATAGGGTCTGTAAATGTGAAAGCAGAACCTAATAATGATGGAAAAACCAAAAGAC
Organism: Cytophagaceae bacterium; assembly: GCA_031420365.1. Classification (GTDB taxonomy): domain Bacteria; phylum Bacteroidota; class Bacteroidia; order Cytophagales; family Spirosomataceae; genus Leadbetterella. The sequence continues at coordinate 13,412 of JANOMP010000302.1, read as the reverse complement.
CTTTTGTTGAAAAAGCTTCCTATGACGGAGCCATGGCCACAAGTGGTGCAATTTTAGAAGCTAAAATAGATATCACAAACCCACTGTGTTTTGGTTACAAACAAAGCACTTTGCCAATTTTTAAAGTTAACAATATCGTATTTGAAGATACTGGAAATCCATATAATACTCCTTTGATATTTACAGCCTCACCCCTAATAGCTGGATATGTGCATCCAAAAAATTTAGAAAAATTTAAAAATAGTCCGGCGGTTATTGGCCAAACTTATGGAGCTGGAAGAATTATAAGTATTTCAGACAATCCAAACTTTAGAGCTTTTTGGTATGGCACCAATAAAATATTTTTAAATGCTCTATTTTTTGGAAAAAGTATAGGGGGTGGGAGGTTTGGTGGAGAAGATTAAACAATTTTAGAAAAGATTTTTTAGTAAAATGGATATTTTAGAAAGTGATTTATTAGCATTCATAAAAAATGCCTTAGAAGAAGACGTGAGAGAGGGAGATCATACATCTCTTTCTACTATACCAACAAATGCACAGGGAAAAGCAAGGCTATTGGTAAAAGACGAAGGCATAGTGGCGGGTGTGGTATTAGCTCAATTGATTTTCAAAACTGTGGATCCTACACTAAAAGTTGAAGTATTGATTACCGATGGCCAACCCATATCATACGGACAAATAGTATTGTATGTAGAAGGGAGTGATAGATCTATTTTAACTGCGGAGCGATTGGTGCTTAACTGCATGCAACGCATGAGCGGTATAGCCACTATAACCAATAGTATCGTAAAAAAACTGGAAGGCACTAAATGTAAAGTTTTAGATACCCGAAAAACTACACCCGGTTTTCGCCTATTAGAAAAGTGGGCCGTAAAAATAGGCGGTGGTGTAAATCACAGATTCGGATTATTTGACATGATTTTGATAAAAGATAATCACGTAGATTATGCGGGAGGTATTAAAAATGCTTTATTTTCTGCTCAAAAATACCTCAAAGAAAATAAACTAACTTTGCCTATTGAAATTGAAGTTAGAAATCTTTATGAACTCAAACAAGTACTTGAAGTTGGGGGTGTAATAAGAATAATGTTAGACAATTTTAGCTTTGAAAATATAAGAGAGGCTTTGAAAATTATAGATGGGCGTTTCCCCGTCGAAGCCTCAGGTGGGATAACACCAGAAAATGTAAAAACCTATGCGGAATGCGGAGTCGACTTTATTTCAATGGGCTATTTAACTCATTCTGCTAAAAGCTTAGATTTAAGTTTAAAGGCAATGAAGTAATTGAAATGAAGTTAAAATAAAGTATTACTCTCCTTTTTAATTAATTGAACTACCTTTTGTAATAAAACAACCCAATACTAAATGAAAAAAGACATTGAATTGCCTGAAACCAAAGAAGTTTTAGTGGCAATTATACCTGGCTTAGACGAAAACGAACAATGGGAAGTAGTCCTATTAAATAAATCTGAAAAAGAACTAAAAAATATACTCATTAATTCTTCTGGCTATGGAACAAACTCTGAAGAAGAAAAAATTCAAACTGGTGTTTTGAGACATTTTTTTGAAGTGATTCCCGCTAATAGTTTTCGGGCAATTGAATTGATAGATCCGTCTGTATTCGTGATAAATAATGAATATTGGGTTAGTTTTTGGTTAGAAGAAAAACTTTATGACCGAAGGTTTTTGTTTGTGCCAGAGAGCATTTCAGAAAAGCACTTAATTTATGTAGAAATGTTGGGAAAAAAGGCAATTGTGCATGCATAAATGAAGCCAAAATATTTCAAAAATATGTTCTATTTTAGAATTCTAACCCCATTTATAAACGATTAGCTCAATTTAAACACCTTAAACAACAAACTCCAAAAAAGAATTAGGAATATCTAAAAATTGAAAAACAAAATTATACAAATACTTTCGAAATTTATATAATTACTTTGGCAAAAAAAGCACTAAAATATTATTTCCCTATCATCAAAGACTCTCGTCTTCTCATTTTTCCGGCTGGTATTCCAAACATCATTTTAAATCTACGGCAGAAATAGGCAGTATCTTTATAACCTACTTCAGAGCCAATAGCTCTAATACTTTTTTTAGAGGTACGAAGCAATGTTACTGCTTCTTCCATTCTTTGGTATTCAATATAATCTTGCGGATTAATACCTGTCAGCATTTTAAAATATTGACCTACATAGTCTTCTGAAACATTGGCTACATTAGCAAGCTGCTTATTGGATAAATCACCGTTAATATTATTTTTTATGTAGGTGAAAATATCAATTAAACGTGGATCTTTAAAATAGGTACTGTTTGTTGCTAATTGCTCAACAAACATTCTGTTTCTTAATATATATCTAATAATTTCTATTACTGCTTCTTCAGTTTTGTTTGCAATTACTCTTCCTCTTCCTGCCTCATCGGTAAAGTCTTCGATCAAAATTTCTTTAATTAGCTGAGCTAATTTTGTGTTTTTGTATATAAAAAAAGGTGGGATATCTAAAGAAGTAAAGAAATTTACTGAATCAAATACCTTCGCTTCAAATGCTATTAATCCAAATGAATTTTTCACAATTCCTATTTCAGAAGGATCATTCATTGCCTCGAAATAATTTTCTCTTCGAGTCATAAATTCTTCGTAAGAAATTGGCTTAGGTTCTCCAACTCCATAGGTAATGGTAGTTGCTTTACCTCCTGGAATGAACAATATATCGCCTGGTTCCAATTTTCCTTCTAGTCCTTTCAATTGTACATCTCCATTGTATAATACCAACAAGGTATTTTCAACATCATAGAAATTTTTTATAGTAATAGGCTGGATAATATTGATATGACGGGCCTTACCAAATTTTACTCCAAGAGACTCAATAATTTTGTTATAATCTTCCATAAAAAGATTTAGATTAGTTATAAATATAAGACGTGATTTATCAATTTGAAAATATAAGAAATTTAATTTTTTTTATACAAATCTAATAATAATTTTTTTAGTTTCAAACACATGCTTACCATAAAATTATTTAATTTGTTATATATTTTTCAGAATTTAACTCCATAAATCTAAAAATTGTATAACTTTTATTCAATAAAATTTGGCATTGAAGCTATTTTACAAATGTAATAAACAAAGATAGAGGTAGAGGAGGATTTTCCCTTCTTTTCGATTTCATACACTCAGATAACTTTCTATTTTAAAATTTCACGAGCTATCACCATTTTTTGGATTTCAGATGTACCTTCATAAATTTGAGTGATTTTAGCATCACGCATCATTCTCTCAACGTGGAATTCTCTTACATAACCGTAGCCCCCATGGATTTGGACCGCTTCAGTAGTTGCCCACATTGCTACTTCCGATGCGAATAACTTAGCCATTGCTGCAGATTCTACATAATCTAAACCCAAATCCTTATCTCGAGCAGCCTTATAAACCAACAATCTCGCGGCTTGAATTTTGGTATGCATGTCGGCTAATTTAAACTGAATAGCTTGATGGTCAGCAATAGGCTTCCCAAAAGTTTTTCTTTCTTTTGCATATCTTATTGAAAGATCTAAAGCACCTGCGGCTATACCTAAAGCTTGAGCTGCAATACCTATTCTACCACCATTTAATGTACTCATTGCAAATTTAAAACCAAAACCTTCTGACCCAACTCTGTTCTCTTTTGGAACTTTTACATCAGAAAACATAAGTGAGTGGGTATCAGAAGCCCGAATTCCCATTTTATCTTCCTTCCTACCAATTGAAAAACCAGCTTGTCCTTTTTCTATAATTAAACAATTAATACCTTTATGTTTTAATTCAGCCTGTGTTTGAGCCATTACCACGCAAATATCTGAAGAGTTCCCATTTGTAACCCAGTTTTTAGTTCCATTTACTAAATACAAATCGCCCAAATCAACAGCAGTAGTTTGTTGAGAGGTTGCATCAGAGCCTGCTTCTGGTTCTGATAAACAAAAAGCCCCTAATTTTTTTCCTGAAGCTAATGGCGTTAAATATTTGATTTTCTGTTCTTCACTACCAAATGCCTCTAATCCATAACAAACCAATGAATTGTTAACAGACATAATAACTGCAGTAGAAGCATCTACTTTGCTAATTTCTTCCAAAGCTAGCACATAGCTTAACGTATCCATGCCGCTTCCTCCATACTTTGGATCTACCATCATACCCATAAATCCAAGTTGCCCCATTTTTTCTACTTCAATTTTTGGAAACTTGCATTCTATATCTCTATAAATCACACCTGGAAGTAAATCGTTTTGTGCGAAATCTCTTGCTGCATCTCTAACGGCTAAATGTTCTTCTGAAAGTTGGAAATTTATGCCCTCTAAAACTTTATTAATCATTATAGGTTTTTGGTTTTAAATACAAAAGAAACCAAAAGTATAAAAACTAATAATAGTATGCAAGCATACTATTATTTTTCACAAATATTTAACTTCACTTATAATTATAAAGTGAATTTTGAAAAATTTAATACTGGCGTCCGAAAAAAAATAAAAGAAATATGTTCCTTATAGCAGCCAGCACTGTTTGAAATGGTACGGCAACCCGGCGCTCAAAATTCTTTGACAAAAATTTACACTTTTGTAACCTATTGATTTATTGAATTTTGAGGTGGTGCGGCAGGCCGATGTGAGTTTGCTGGCTAAAGGCCGCTGCCGGGCTGTTTTTTTTGGTGGAACGCCACTCCGATTCTTTTTTGACTGGGCTGGCATCCCGGCGGTGCGTCGTACGCAAAAAAAGAAGGGGAATGCCCTTTGCCCCGCGGCAGGCGACGCAGAGAATGTTAGGGGAGTCTTTTTAAGAATCTGAATAAATGTGCCTCATAAGTACTTTTATGCAGTATTTTTGGGCGAATTAAATTTTAGTCGGATACCAATAAAATTTAATATTTAAAAGCTTAAAAACTTTTTAAGCCAAAGCATTTTGAAAATACCTTTTAAAAATACTTTCTGAAGCCTTAATTTTCCAGTTTACATCCAAATCACATTTTTTAGAAATCTGATTATTTAAAATAATCGTATCTGAACTTATTATTCCAGAGGAAATATATTTTCTGGCTTGAAGAATTGGGAAAAACTTTAACTCTTCATTCTCCAAATAACCTTGGGAACGATCGAAAAAGTCCAAGTTAAAATCAGAATTAATTTGTTTTATCCATCTTGAGGAAGTGTCAATTGAGCATCCACTTGTGGCATTAAAATTGGTGTCAGCCGCAATAATTAAAAATCTATTATAGTAAAACGAAAAGGAACCTTTTATTGGTGCTCCATGCGAAGACCATTCTTCTATATTCGAAACTAGAAATCCAGATATTCCCAAAACTTGTTCCTTGTTTAGCTCAATGGTAGATTGATATATCCAAATTCTAGCGTCCGAACAAATATTTTCAAAAGTAATAAACAACTTAATTTGATTTTTTAATTTAACAAAACTTAATCAAAAAAAATTCTTAATAAATTTAATTGTTTAGATTTACTATAATAATTAGTAAAAATACCAAATTAAATTTTCCTAGCAATGTACGATGTAATCGTTGTAGGTGCAGGCTATTCTGGATTAACTGCAGCTAAAAAATTAGTTGACCATAACAAAAAGGTATTAGTTTTAGAAGCGAGAGATCGAGTTGGAGGTAGAGTATTTACCGAAATTAGAGCTGATGGCTCCTATTTAGACCTTGGGGGTGCATGGGTCGGGCCAAGCCAAGACAAATTTTATGAGTTAATTAAAAAATATAGTTTACGCACTTTCCCTACTTACGACTCAGGAAAAAGTAGAATTTGGATTGATAAAAAACTAAAAAGTTACAAAGGCTTAATTCCACCTTTACCCATCGGCCCATTGTTAGATTTAGATTTTACTATTAAAAAAATAAATAGATTATCTAAAAAAATAAACCTTCTGGCACCATGGGAAAATAAAAATGCACAAAAGTGGGATGAGATGACATTGGCAACATGGATTAACCAAAACATGTATTTTAAAACTTCAAAAGAATTATTTAAAATTGCTTGCGAAACTATTTGGGCTGCGGAACCTTGCGAAATTTCATTTTTGCATGCCTTATTTTATATAAAGTCTGGCGGCGATTTAGACCGTTTAATGAATATAAAAAACGGTGCTCAACAAGATCGTGTTTATGGTGGAGCTATGAAACCTGCCCTCCAACTCGCTCACGAAATCCAGGATCACATTTTTTTAAACCATACAGTAAAAATAATCAAGCAAGAAAAAGAAAAGATAAAAATTCTTGGAGATAATTTTGAATTCGAAGCTTACAAAGTAATTGTAGCTATTCCACCAATAGTCCAACAAAAAATAACTTTTTCACCCCAGTTAAGCGCAAAAAGAACGCAACTATTGCAACGATTGCCGATGGGTATAGTTACCAAAACTTTTGCCATTTATGAAAAACCATTTTGGAGAGAAAATGGACTAAATGGATTAGCAGTAACCAATAATGGTTACACTTCGGTGGTTTTTGACAATTCTCCTGAAGATGGCTCAATAGGCATTTTGATGGGCTTTGTTTTGGCTAACAAAGCAAAAGAATTTTCAACTTTAAATTTTGAAGAACGCAAATCATCAATATTACTATCATTTTCAACATTATTTGGTGAAAAGGCTAAGACCCCGCTGGAGTATTTAGACCATTCTTGGGCTTTAGAAGAGTTTTCTGGAGGCTGCTATGCAGCTGTTTTTCCTTCTGGTGTATGGACAAGTCTAGGCGAAGAACTTAGAAAACCATATTTCAATATTCATTGGGCAGGCACCGAGACTTCAGAGATTTGGAACGGATATATTGAAGGAGCTATAAGAGCGGGAGAAAGAGCGGCTTTAGAAGTGCTATAAATTTTCAACTATATGCACAAAAAATTATTCGACTTTGCCCTAAATTTTATTTCTGTATAATTTTTCACTTTCGAAAAACAAAGTTTTTCTTAAAATGATTTCCTATTTTTGTGCAATATTTTAAAATAAATCATATTTTGAATAAATACCAATAAATGACAACTCATACATTAAAGCTTAAAAAACCAATTGCATTTATTGACCTTGAAACTACAGGAATTAATATTTCGAAAGATAGAATTGTTGAAATTTCAATTGCCAAAGCAAATGTGGATGGTAGTGTTGAATTAAAGACCAAGCGCGTTAATCCCAATATGGCTATTCCATTGGAATCTAGTCTAATTCACGGTATTTATGATGAAGATGTAATAGACGAACCTAGTTTTAAGCAATTAGCCAAATCGTTAGCTCACTTTTTAGAAGGTTGCGACTTGGCAGGATTTAATAGCAATCGCTTTGATATTCCAATGCTGGTTGAAGAATTTTTAAGAGTTGATAACGATACTTTTGATGTAAAAAATCGAAGATTTGTTGATGCTCAGCGTATTTTTCATATGATGGAGCCACGAACTTTAGTTGCTGCTTACAAATTTTATTGTGGAAAATCTCTTGAAAACGCTCATAGTGCAGAAGCGGATACCTTAGCAACTCTTGCTGTAGTATGTGCACAAGTTGAAAAATATGAAGGAGTGAAAATGAAAAATGAAAAAGGTGAAGAATATGAACCAATTCAAAATGATATTGAAGCTTTACATAAATTGAGTTCAAAGAATTTAGTAGATTTTGCTCAAAGAATGACACTGAATTCGAAAGGCGAAATAGTTTTTAACTTTGGAAAAAATGCTGGGAAAAAAGTAGAAGATGTATTAACAAGAGAGCCTCAATATTATGATTGGATTATTAATAATGATTTTCCTTTAGACACAAAAAGAAAGCTGACAGAAATAAAACTTAAAATGAGAAAGTAACATTTTATTATTTTTGAAGGTTTTTTTGTTGAATAGTTTTAATTTTGTCAAAATTTAGATAATCTTTCAAAGTATAATGCTTGAAAATACCTTAGACAGAGTCCCAAATGTTTTTATGCAAGTGCAACTAGTAAACTATGTTTTATTAGCCACTATGTTGTTTGTTATTGGCATAATTGGAGTTTTAATTAGGCGCAATGCAATTATTATTTTTATGTCTATAGAGCTTATGCTAAATGCGGTAAATCTGCTTTTAATTGCTTTTTCTTCTTACAAATCAGACCCAAACGGTCAAGTTTTTGTTTTCTTTATTATGGCTGTAGCCGCCGCAGAAGTTGCTGTAGGATTAGCAATAATTGTTATGATTTATAGAAACATCAGAACTATAGACATTGGTCTTTTAAATAAACTTAGAGGATAAATCTAAATCAATAAAACTTTATTTATGTCATTAATAGCTCTAATTCCTCTAATTCCCTTTATCGGTTTTTTAATTAATGGTTTAGGCTTTAGTAAAATTCCTAAAGCCTTGGTGCCACTGATTGGCACTGGGGCATCTTTTACCTCATTTGTTTTGGTGCTTATAGTTTATTTACAAACAGGCAATAATCCTGAACCCACGGTGATAAAACTTTTTGATTGGATTAGTGTAGGAAGCCTACATATAAATTTTGCTTTTCAAATAGACCAGTTGACGTTCATAATGTTATTTGTAATTACGGGTGTAGGTACATTAATTCATCTGTATTCTGCTGGATATATGAGCCATGATGAAGGCTATGGCAAGTTTTTCTCCTATCTCAATCTTTTCTTGTTTTCAATGCTCATTTTAGTGATGGGTTCCAATTACTTGATGATGTTTATCGGTTGGGAAGGGGTTGGTTTGTGTTCTTTCTTATTAATTGGTTTTTGGAATAAAAATTCAAACTTTGGCGATGCTGCTAGGAAAGCTTTCATAATGAACCGAGTTGGTGATTTGGGTTTCTTGATTGGCATTTTCTTAATTTTTCAGAGTTTTGGAACAATAGAATATTTAGAAGTTTTTGAAAAAGCCAAATCTTTTGAATTGGGAAGTCCAAGCATTGTGGCTATTACCTTATTTCTATTTATTGGAGCAATGGGAAAATCAGCTCAAATTCCTCTTTTCACATGGTTACCAGATGCAATGGCCGGCCCAACACCCGTTTCTGCTTTAATACATGCAGCTACTATGGTTACTTCTGGGATTTATATGATTGTTCGTTCTAACGTTTTATATACTCTTTCACCCTTTACCTTAGAATTTGTTGCTTGGATTGGTGTAGCTACTGCTTTGTTGGGGGCTTCCATTGGCTTGTTTCAAAACGATATCAAAAAAGTTTTGGCTTATTCTACCGTTAGCCAATTAGGCTATATGTTTTTAGGTTTAGGAGTTATGTCCTATTCTTCCGGTCTATTTCATGTTATTACCCATGCATTTTTTAAGGCTCTTCTATTTTTAGCTGCGGGTAGTGTGATACATGCAATGGGTGATGAACAAGATATTCGAAAAATGGGTGGCCTTTGGGGGAAAATTAAAATTACAGCCATTACTTTTTTAATTGGAACAATAGCTATAAGTGGAATACCACCATTTTCTGGATTTTTCTCTAAAGATGAAATCCTTTCACATGTCTTTGAGCACAATAAAATAATGTGGGCTTTAGCTCTTATTGGCTCATTCATGACATCTTTTTATATGTTTCGATTATTTTTTGTAACTTTTACAGGTAATTTTAGGGGGAGCAAACAACAAGAACATCATTTACATGAATCTCCTTTCAGCATGACTATTCCATTAATGGTGTTGGCTGGGTTTTCAATTGTTGGAGGCCTTATTGGAATTCCAGAAATTTTCCATTTTTCTCACCGACTCAATGAATTCCTAAGTCCAATTTACGAAGGATCTAGATCAGTGAATAAAGCTTTTGGAGAAATTAATATTTCTCATTCAACAGAATGGATATTAATGGGAGTTTCAGTTGCTGTAGCTTTATTAGCACTTGCAATCTCCTACTTTGCTTTCGGAAATGGCAAAAACGTTCCAGCGGAAGATTCTGAGATGGCTGGACTACAAAAAGTGGTTTATGAAAAATATTATGTTGATGAAATCTATCAAAAAGTCTTTGTTAATCCAATTAAATCGTTATCTCAGCTATTAGGCACTTTTTTCGATACTATAGTAATAGATGGAGCTATAAATGGAATTGGAAAAGGCGTAATAGGTGCAAGTGACATTTTGAGAAAAATGCAGGTGGGTGGTACAGGAACTTACTTGTTTTTTATCACTATTGGGATAATTTTAGTGATGGGATTAGGCTTCGTTCCCTATTTGTTTGAGGCATTAAAAGCCGTTGTTAAATAAAATTTTTAAAAACTTAGAAAAGCCAAATATGATTACGCTTTTACTTTTGATATTTCCTATTTTAGCAGGTTTACTTTTGTTACTTACCAATGTCGGTAAATCTAAAAATGTTTCCTTTCTAGCTGCTATTTTTGGCTTAGCTGAATTTGCATTTAGTATTTGGGGATTAAATACATATTTAAAAAACCCAAAATCAAGCCTTTTGGATTTTAATAAATCTTGGGTGAATGACTTTTCTATCAATTTTCACTTAGGATGGGATGGGGTTAGTGCCTTAATGGTTTTATTATGTACATCTTTAGTTGCTCTAATAGCATTGAGTATAAAAACTGTAAAATATGAGAATAAAAATCGCTTATATGCTTTGTTGTTTTTAGCACAAGCGGCTCTTATTGGAGTTTTTACTGCCAAAGATATTTTTGTATTTTACTTTTTCTTCGAAATAGCCTTGATTCCTGTTTATCTAATCTCAAATATTTGGGGAGGAGAGAATTCATCTAAGATTACCTTCAAAATGTTAGTTTATACTGTTTTTGGAAGTTTATTCATGCTGGTAGCTTTTGTACTATTATACATGAGAGCACAAACCTCTGACATAGATTCATTAAAAACTACAATTACTCTCCTTCCAGAAAGTATTCAGAATTTCTTGTTTTGGGCATTTTTATTAGCATTTTGTATAAAAATGCCTGTTTTCCCTTTTCACACTTGGCTACCTGATACATATAGCGAATCTCCTACCCCTGCTACAATGCTTTTATCAGGCTTGCTTTCTAAAATGGGCGTTTATGGCTTAATTCGGATATTGCTTCCTTTTGCTCCTTTGGGTGTATCCAAATATGCTTTTGTTATTATTATGTTGGCGGTATTTGGACTTATTTATGGTTCGATAATAGCCATTCAACAAGATAGCATAAAACGTTTAATTGCTTATTCTTCATTTGCACACATGGGCATAATGGCAGGAGCGGTTTTCACCCAATCTCAGATTGGAATCCAAGGAGCAATTTTCCAAATGGTTGCCCATGGATTTAATGTAGTTGGTTTGTTTTTTATTGCAAAAATAATTTTTGAACGAACTGGTAGTCGAAGTTTAAGTGCACTAGGAGGCATTACTCAAAAAGCACCAATGCTTTCTGTAGCTTTTATGATAATTTTGCTAGGTAGTGTGGCCTTGCCTCTTACAAATGGTTTTGTTGGCGAGTTCCTTATGCTTAAATCACTTTTTGATTATAATGCAATAATTGGCTCATTGGCTGGATTAAGTGTAATTTTTGGGGCTGTATACATGTTAAGATTTTTTCAAAAAACTATGTTTGGTCCTTTAAATCCTAAAAATTCAGAAATTAAAGATTTATCACAAGCTGAACTTTGGGTTTTAATTCCGATAATTAGTATTATTTTGATAACAGGCTTGTTTCCAAATATTATCTTGGACATCAGTAAGCCGTTTGTTGAAAGTTTAAGTTTGGCGATTAAATAAAATTAGAAAATTAATTCAAAGACAATTGGGCACTTTGAGTTTTATAATATAGATTATATGTATCCTATCATTCTTTTATCTGTTTCTGGAATCTTAACTTTGTTTTTAGGTTTTGCTAAAAATAAAAGTTTGCTTTTGCCTGCAACTTTACTCTTTCTTACTGCAGCATTAGCGGTTGGATTTTTAGATTGGAATAAGCCAGGACTTTATTTTAATGGGATGCTGGAAATAAATAACATAGGCATCGTTGTTCAATCAATAATTCTTATTTCTGCTATTTTTATAATTGCTTTAAGCACCAATCAGTTTGAAGATACCTATGCTCACGCTGCCGAATTGTATGCAATTATGCAAATGTCTTTAGTTGGTGCATTAATAATGGTTACATTCCAAAATCTAATTATGTTGTTTTTGGGCTTGGAAATTCTTTCAGTTGCACTTTATGTATTGACCGGAAGCGACAAACGAAATTTAAGAGGGAATGAAGCGGCAATTAAATATTTTTTGATGGGGGCTTTTGCAACTGGCATTTTATTATTTGGTATTGCTATGCTATACGGTGGCACCGGGTCTTTTGACATAAACGGGACAATAGCAATGAGTAAAGCTTATCCAGAAGCAAAGATTTTCTTTTGGATAGGTATGATAATGCTTCTAATCGGCTTACTATTCAAGGTTTCAGCCGCACCTTTTCATTTTTGGACAGCAGACGTTTATCAAGGTGCCCCAACTATCTTCACTGCTTTTATGGCAACAATCGTTAAGACTGCTGGTTTTTTTGCATTATATAGAATCATCAGCATTTCTTTTGGGTTTGAATATCAATTTTGGTCCAACATATTGTATGGATCAATTGCATTAAGTTTGATAATAGGAAATGTATCTGCGGTATTTCAAAGTAATTTTAAACGGATGTTGGCATTTTCGAGTGTTTCTCAAGCAGGATTTATGCTCTTTAGTATAATTGGATTAGGTTCAAATACTTCCTCAAGTTTAGGTTTCTATTCTGCAAGTTATGCTTTAGCTACTATTACTGCGTTTGGGGTATTTATGGTAGTATCTGCTAATCAAATAGAAAACGGAAGACCTAATGAAAATATTATAGTTTTTAAAGGGCTATTAAAACGAAATCCTTTATTGGCAGTTATTTTAATTATCTCCATGCTTTCCCTTTCAGGAATTCCACTTACATCAGGATTTTGGGGAAAATTCTTTGTCTTTAACGATGCTGCATCTAAAGGCTTTGTTTGGATTATTGTCTTAGCAGTCGTGATGTCAACAGTTTCACTTTATTACTATTTTAAGCCAATCAGAGCTACTTTTGGCGAAGCTGATGCTAACCTTGCCCCTATAGAAGTTCCAATATTAACTAAAATGGTTTTAGTTGTTTGTTGTATATTAATTGTTTTGCTTGGCATTGCTCCTCAGTTATTAAAAGGACTAATTTAATTTTTTGACTTTTCTTTTTCACAATTTCTTTGAAGAATAGGTGTTCTATTTTCAGAATATTAATTTATGGCAGATTGAATATTAATTTAAAAAAGAGGCATTACAGGATTTAGAGTGGAGAAATATTCATTTGTGAAATCTTTTAGTAAAAAATAAATAAACATTGTTCCATTAATCACAAAAACGTCCGTATGAAAATTTTTAAGCAAGTTAAATTGCTAATAGCTAGATAATTAATTTAAAAATTTTCATGAGGATTTTTTTTTGTGAGTG
>JANOMP010000301.1:0-7154 GCA_031420365.1 Cytophagaceae bacterium | reverse complement strand
TTGAGAAACGAAATTTAATCCGCCGAAGGCATTGATGGAGTCAGAACTATTTTGTATTTTCACGTAGCGATATTTTACACCCATTTGGGTGATGTTTGACAACATAAATATAGCTATAAATGCCTGAATATCAATGGTATTTGGGCATTATTTTTTGATTATTTGCGGATTTTAGGTATAATAATTAGGATGTATAAACGGGCAATGTTTGAATAGGCATATTTCAACAATGGAAAAGATTAAAGAAGAAGTGGAAGCATGGCAATCAAACAGGAATAATAAGAACAGCATGATAAATTGGCAGTTTACAAATAAGGAAGTACGGGTGAAACTGAAAAGATTATATCCGTTATTACATGATTAACATAACACTAGTTTAAAAATAAATTCCAATACCGATGTTCAGGAGTTTCTGAAAAATATTGCGTCAAATTTATTTCCATATTTTTACCCCCAATTTCAACCGCTTTTCCTTGCTTTTTTAAAATTTTGAACCATTTTGAGAATATAGTTATTTCTCCATAAACTATGGTTTTGATTTGTCCGTCTTTTAAATATAATTTCAAAAAGTTTTCAAAAAATTTAGATTTATTAGGAAGAATTTCTATTCTTAATTTTTTTGATAATGTTGAATTATACATTAAAACTAAAAATTTGTCTTCAAATACTATAATATTTCTATTTTTTGCCTCAAGATTTCCATTAAAATGATTTACTAATTCTAGTGTAGAGAAGCTGATTTTCAATTCTTTTCCCTGATAAATTTCACTAAAAAGGGCTAAATATACAGTTGGATAGGCATAAACTAGTTGTTCATTTGAATTTGTAATTGTATTGCTTTCTATTGTGAAGTTTTCTTTTTTTATTTTTGGAAAAGCAATATGGATATAATTTGGAGCCAAATTTTTATCAAATAATTCATTTGGTACTATACAAAAAAAGGGGGAATTTACTACTATTTTGATTGAATTCCAGAAATTTGCAGAGACGAAATCATGCGATTCAAGAATAACTTTTGACTTTTCTATGGATTGTTCTATTGTATTCTCTAAGCCTAAAAAATGGTCTTCAAGCCAAATTATTTGAATCGGTTTTGTAGTTTTAATAAAGAACTTTAATCTAGTTATACTTAACTCAATCACTAGGTCATGTTTTTCGATGGCATCCACAGTAAATCTATCATCAAGAACTTTATAACAATTTGGGTTCTCCATTCTAAAAATTTAAAAAAGAAATGTTACTTTTCAAATCATGGAAAGACTTAAACATGTCCAAAAATTGAGGTCTTTGACTTTTTGGCTGGCTTATAATTTCTTTCCAAGAAAACCATTTAGTGTTGGAAAGGATGTTTAGCTCCGGGTCAATTCCTGCGTTTACTTTATAACTTTTACTTTCAACGAAAAAGAAAAATTCAATTGCATGCAATTTTCCATTTATAAATTCATTTATGTAGCACAAATTTTTAGTCTCAATTTTTAAATTTACTTCTTCTTTATACTCTCTTTTGACACATTGTTCCAAACTTTCATTTGGCTCCACTCCGCCACCTGGAAATCCCCAATAACAGTTCTCTTTATTTAAGCCTAAATGTTTTATCATTAGTGCTTTATTTTTTTTTAGTAAAATTCCACAGCCTCTTACTCTTATTTTATTACCATATAAATTAATAATTTTTTCAATCATTTATTTTTCGTATTTATAATAAATTTATTAAGAATTAAAGTAAATATTAGTTTTTAGAAATTTCCAAATTAGTCTTTAGGATTTTTTGATTGACATTTTTTAAACTAATGTAGTTTTTTGTAATTTCTTATTTTCCTCCTTTTATTCGGGTAAATTAGTTTTTTTTCTTAATATATAAGGGAAGAAAAGAATTACTGGCATCCGACTAAAATTTAATTCGCCCAAAAATACTGCATAAAAGTACTTATGAGGCACATTTATTCAGATTCCTAAAAAGACCCCCCTAACATACTCTACGTCGCCTGCCGCGGGGCAAAGGGCGTTCCCCTTCTTTTTTGCGTACGACGCACCGCCGGGATGCCGGCCCAGTCAAAAACGAATCGGAGTGGCGTCCCACCAAAAAAAACAGCCTGGCAGCGACCGCCAGCAAACTCACATTGGCCTGCCGCACCACCTCAAAATTTTATAAATCAATAGGTTACAAAAGTTTAAATTTGTGTCAAAGAATTTTGAGCGCTGGGTTGCCGTACCATTTCAAACAGTGCTGGCTGATATAACGAACATATTTCTTTTATTTTTTCTCGGACGCCAGTATATTTTAATTATAAGACTGTAAATATTTTTTATTCGGTGTTAAATTCCATAAAAAATTGAAAATTTGCAAACAAAATAATTGATAGAAGGATAAATTGAAAGTGTAAGACTTAAATTGAGTCCTTATTGGTCAAAGGTTTTTCAAGTTCTAAAAACTATTTTTTTTGTTAAGTAGTGGTTTAGCCTTTAATTTTCACAAAAAATAAATTCAAAAAACGCAATTCCTTAAAATGTTAACTTTCTTTTCGATATGCTTTGCCATATTTTCTTTTTTTCTCTTCTTCTATATTTCGTCTTACATTTACTTTCTTGTTTTTCTCTTTTTTCTCGTGAAATGCGGCTCCCAATTTTTCTTTTTTTATTGGTTTAATATCTATAATTTTCATTAAAGATTCTTCTCTTTCAAATTGCATAATTTCATTTGAAATTTCTAAAAATGATGGCGTATCATAATTTGGGATAGTAAATGACATTAGTTCTTCTATAGAACCTTTTATTTCCATATCTTTTGGTGTAATAAAAGAAATAGCAATCCCATTTTTTGTATTTCTGCCTGTCCTTCCTATTCTATGAATATAGCTTTCTGGCTCATCTGGTAAATCAAAATTAACCACGTGACTAACTCCGGTAAGGTCTAATCCTCTAGAAATTATATCTGTGGCAATGAGTGTATTTGTTATGCTATTTTCGAAATTTTCTATCGCTTTGAATCTATAATTTTGTGATTTATTCGAATGAATAACAGCTATATTTTTAACATCTCTATTTAATAACTGCTCAAAAAGCAAATCTGCTAGGGATTTATTTGACACAAAAATCAAATTTTTTTTCATATCCTTATCATTCACTAACAACAATTCTAAAAAATTTACTTTTGTTTGAAAATTCGGTATTTTATAAGCCCTCTGCTCTATGTTTTCTAAGGGAGTACCAGAAGTTGCAGCTTCGATCAAAACCGGACTTTTGAAATAAACATCGAGTAAGTTATCTACCTCCTCGGTTAAAGTTGCAGAGAAAAGCAAGTTCTGGCGTTTTTCAGGAATTTTGTCAAAAATAGTTTTTAATTGAGGCCTAAATCCTAAATCGAGCATCATGTCAAACTCATCTATTACTAGTTTCTTTATATTTTTTACTTTTAATGTACCTGAAGCAGCCAAATCAATAAGCCTTCCTGGAGTTGCTACCAATAGATCACAGCCTTTAGATAATTCAGAAACATGTATTTTTAGATTTACCCCTCCATATACTCCAATTACATCAAAATTTATGTATTTGGTGAGCTCTTTCGCCATTTCTACCACCTGAATCACAAGTTCTCTAGTGGGAACTAAAACAAGAATTTGAGGTAATTTTTCTTTAGAAAATGTCCATAAGTTTAACAAAGGAAGCAAATAAGCTATTGTTTTTCCAGTCCCTGTTTGTGCTATTCCACAAACATCTTTTCCAGACATTACTATTGAAAACACATTTTCTTGAATAGTAGTGGTTGATTCCAGACCTAAATCGTTTAGAGCGTTTAATAAAGATTTATTAATATTTAATTCTTCGAATTTCATTTATTGTCTAAATAAGTACTTAATTATTAAAATGCAAAGTTACCTTTTTGATTTCATAAGTAGTATTTATTTAGGTTTGAATTTTATTTTTTAACTTAGAATTGTTAATTTGCTTTTTTAAAATTTAAAAATCAACTAAAATGAAAAAAATCATTCTTTTTGTCTTGTTTTTGCCTATTTTCTGTGTGGCTCAGAAAAGTAAAAAAATTAAATTGTTTAATGGCAAAAACTTAGATGGTTGGGTTATTTACGGAACAGAAAAATGGTTTGTTGAAAAAGGTCTTTTGGTGTGCGAAAGTGGCCCAGATAAAGAATATGGCTATTTGGGTACAGAAAAGTCATTTAAGGATTTTGAACTGAATTTAAAATTTAAACCAGAAGCAAATGGAAACAGTGGCGTGTTTTTTCATTCTAGTATTGTGGGTACAAAAATATCTGGTTTTCAAGCAGAGGTGGCCCCGCCGGGTAATTTTTCAGGGGGTATTTATGAATCTTATAAAAGGGGATGGTTAATAAAACCAGATGCAGTAAAGGATAATGTAAAAATGGGAGAATGGAATACTATGAAAATAAAGGTGTTGGGGAATGAAGTGACAACTTGGGTAAATGGAGAGCAGATGATCTATTTAAATGACAAAGCAATAGGCGAAGTAGATGGAAAAATTGCTTTACAAATACATTCTGGCGGTGGGATAAAAGTGCAATGGAAAGAACTTTTTCTTAAAAATCTTTAATAATTAAAGGGAAAAATTTTATATTGCTAATATAGTTAGCAATGCTTGTCTAAAAAAATTATATATATTTGCTCTTGAATTCAAAATTAAAAAAATGGCAACAGATAAGACAGAAAAGGAAAATATAGAAAAGTTAAAAATACTTCAATCCACCCTTGACAAACTGGATAAAACTTATGGAAAAGGAACGGTAATGCGTTTGAGTGATACCAAAGTTATGGAGTTACCAGTGATTTCAACTGGTTCTTTGGGTTTAGATTTAGCCTTAGGTGTAGGTGGCTTTCCCAAAGGAAGAGTAATTGAAATTTATGGTCCGGAATCTTCTGGAAAAACAACTTTGGCAATGCATGCGATAGCTGAAGCTCAAAAGATGGGTGGAATTGCCGCTTTTATAGATGCGGAGCATGCTTTTGATAGGTTGTATGCAGAGAAATTGGGAATAGATACTAAAAATTTATTAATATCTCAACCTGATTATGGAGAACAAGCCTTAGAAATTGCTGAGCATTTGATTTCATCAGGAGCCATTGATATTTGTGTAATTGATTCTGTTGCAGCTTTAGTCCCAAAAGCCGAATTAGAAGGTGAAATGGGAGATAGCAAAATGGGTCTTCAAGCAAGGTTAATGTCACAAGCACTTAGAAAATTGACTGGTACCATTAACAAGACAGGTTGTTGCTGTATTTTTATTAACCAGCTTCGAGACAAAATTGGGGTTATGTTTGGTAGTCCAGAAGTCACAACTGGAGGAAATGCCCTTAAGTTTTATGCTTCTGTAAGAATTGATATAAGAAGAATAGGCCAAATAAAAGACGGAGAAGCCAATATTATTGGTAATAGAACTAGAGTTAAAGTTGTTAAAAATAAAGTTGCTCCTCCATTTAAAGTAATTGAATTTGATATAATGTATGGAGAAGGTATTTCTAAATCTGGTGAAGTATTAGATTTAGCTGTAGACTTAGATATTGTGAAAAAATCAGGTTCTTGGTTTTCTTATGCTGAAAACCGCTTAGGTCAAGGGCGAGATTCTGTAAAAGCACTTATTAAAGACAACCCAGAGCTTATGTTAGATTTAGAAGAGAAGATAAAAATAACAGTAGCAGGAAACTCAGACGTTGTGGTTGAAAAGAATGTAAATGTTGATGAAGAGGACTGATTTTTGATGAAATATTAGGTGTAAAAAAGATGTTTTCAAAAGAAACGTCTTTTTTTTATCCTTTTTTTAATTGTTAATATTAATATTGAAATTAGATTTTAATAGGAGTCATTTTGAATTACCTTTATAAGGTTTTTGAAATTTTTATATTTTAATTGACGTTTTAGTATTGATAAATGTTAGAAGTAAAATAACTTATTTGCTGTATGATTAGGTTTTTGATATCTATTTTTTCCACTTTTTTGCTTGCATTTGGATTCTCTGAATACAGGCAGATTGAAAATGATAGCTTTAAAGCAGGGGAAAATTACGACTATAAAGTAAAATATGGTTTTTTTACCATTGGGGCAGCAAATGTAGATGTTGATGACAAAATATACAATTTGAATGGGCGAGCTTGTTATAAAGTAAATGTTTTTGGAAAAACTTCTGGTATAACTGACATGTTTAAAGTAAGAAACACGTATAGGTCATATATTGATACGACCGCTTTTATTCCTCATAAATTTATTTACAGTGCTAGAGAAAATAGCTATAAGAGAGATCAAGTTATAAATTTTGATCATTCAAAAAATGAATTGGTAAAAATTGAAAAAGAAGAATCTAAAATTTTTAATGTTCCAAATAATATTCAAGACGTAATATCTGGATATTATTTTTTGAGAACCATAGATTTTTCGAAATTTACGGTTGGTCAAACCGTTTCGGCCCCTTTATTTTTTGATGAAGGCCTTTACAACATGAAGATTAAATATGCTGGGAAAGGTGTGGTAAATACAAGGTTTGGTAAAATTAGGGTACTTAAATTAAATCCTATATTACCCAAAAACGACCTTTTTAAAGGTGATAATGCAATCCGCATTTGGGTTTCAGATGACAAAAATCGTGTGCCAATTAAAATGGAAATTGATTTATCTATAGGCTCTATCGATATGGAATTGAAAAGTTACCAAGGTCAAAAGTATCCTTTTGCTTGGAAAAATACTTAAGCCTCCTTTATTTCATCCTCTCCTCTGCTTTGTTTTTTATTCAAAATATTCAATTATCAAATATTCAATTTGAAAATCAGCATTTTATTTGTTATTTTTGTCTACTGGCATCCGAGAAAAAATAAAAACAAAATGAATTCCTTTAATCACAAAATCGGTACGCAATCGTGACCATTTTGAAAATTTGAAGTGGAGAATTAATATCAAATCTTAAATAGCTAATAATCAAATTTTAAAGGGGAACGCCCTTTAGGTTTATTCGATTCGTACCGATTTGTGAATGTTTTTTTGGTGGGACGCCACTCCGATACTTTTTTCGATTGGACAGGCATACCTGCGGTGCGTCGAAACGCAAAAGTAAGGCCGTCCGCAGTATACACAAAGAATAAAACGGAGGGGGTCTTTTTTAAAAACCAGAAAAATGGTCCCGATTCGGCGACCC
>JANOMP010000300.1:0-4021 GCA_031420365.1 Cytophagaceae bacterium | reverse complement strand
AGCAGGTCTATTTTATCATCTAAACTGCTTAAGATTTGGATAATGTGATTAGCTTCAACAATGCTTGAGGGATAAAGAATTGGAAGCTCACGAAGAAAGCCCAATGTTAAATATGGTTGGCTTGTCCCGCTTTTATTAATTTCTAAAATATGTCTTCCAATTTTTGAATTCAAATAGTAAAATAGCCACAATGCTTTATGTTCGCTTCCGGTCTTAAACAAACCGACATTTTTTACTGCATAATCTATATTTATATTACGTTCAACATATGTAAATCCGCAATACTCTCCAATCATACTTACTATTACATCCCATTGTTCAACTTTGCTTCTTAAATTAATGTTATCAAAATCTTTTTCAGATATTAAATAGGCTGATTCAAAATCAATGTTTCTTCCCTTAATATGTTTTGATGTTACTAAATGCTTTCCTGATTTTTGTTGCTTCGGGCTGTCGTGTGTGCCGTCTGTTATTTTCGTACAAAATTGTAAGGATGGTATATAACTCCAATCCTCCGCTATTGTTCCAAAAGGTGTATCTATAGTTTTATATTCCTTCCATCTACAATACAACTCAATTCCCACGCCATCCATATGTTCATTTATCATTTCAAATCGTCTTTAGGGTTTTTGTTTTCGCCATAAAGGTCAATGGCAGTTGTGGCATCAGCATTTGTGCTGTTTTTAAATTCGCCATCCCAAGTGTAAGCATTGGGGTTTGGTTTTGTTTTTACTTCATTCAGTTTCAAAATATCGTTATAGCCATCTTCGTAGCCACGCACTACTATTTTGGTATTGGGTGGCAGGGTTTGCAGGTGGTTTATTAATTCTTGGGCGGTCATTAGGCGTATTTCATTACTGTAAAATAGGATGTATCTAAATGGTCAAAGTCACCATCGGTAGTAAGCAGTTCGGCATTTATGGCATAAGCGGTGGCGGCTATCCATAAATCATTTTTACCCATATTTCGGGATGAATTATTGAGCAGAAGTCCGTTTGGTGCAGGTGTTTTGCCTTGGCTAAAGGCATCTATATTTACATAAGCATTCAATAGTTCGCTATTGTTTTGTTCAATATCAATGGCAATAAAACTGGTGATTAGCTTTTTTAATCTTTCTATTTTTTCACTTGGCCATTTCCATTGCACCACCAAACTTTCGGCTTCTGCAATATTTACTACCGATACAAATAGTTGGGGTTCTGTAATGCTACCTACATAGTTTTTTACTTGTTGGGCAATGGCATTTCCTCTAACCAAATGAATGAGAATATTAGTATCTAATAATATGTTTGCCATTAGTTTAAGGATTTAATCATTTGTTCAAATTCTTCATCGGTTTCGTTGCCCGGCCATTTGCCAATAACATCATCCAACGGATTTCTTTTTTTACCGTCCCGTATTTGCAAAGCAATTTGTTGTTGTACACTCATTTTGTTTGGCTTGTGCGAAAAGAATTTATCCGATTTTCCAGGTTCGTTAAAACTTTCTAATTTCACATAAGAAAGTTGCCCACCGGGTTTAAAATGAGCCATTCCGGTAAGGGTAATTTCTTTTCCGAAAAAGTCTTTTACCGCAATAAGCAAATCATCAGACTGCGGTAGTATTACCACTCTTTGTTTATCAGTGGTAATAAGTATTAGCTGCTTTCTTGAAAACTTCATTTCATCAATTGTGCCATTGATAACAGTTTTTTGTGGCGAAGGAATGGTTTTATACAATGCTTCAATTTTATCAATTTCTTTTACTGAAAATTGAATTTCAGGTATTGATTGCCGATTGCTTAATAAAATACTTTCAGTATCGTTGTTGAAGAATTTTTTAAATTTTATCAGTTCATCTATTATTGGCTCATCCAGCAAATTTTTATCTTCATTGTCATTTAAAGCAGCCGTAAATGTTTTAATTACCAATGCCATTGGGGTTAGCGTGTTCAAGTCTGTTTTATCTCTAAATGCATCTAACTGAACAGGCAGGTTGCTAAAATTATCTGCGTCTAAAGTCAATAATGTATTGTCACCGTCATGTTGCGTAGGCATCAGAAATATGTTCAAGTATTTCTGAAATTTAGTAGGTAAAGACACTTTACTGTATCCATATAATTGAAGCAATAAAGCTTTTTGAGCAATTGACTTCACATGACTTGATAAAAAAGCCATTCGGTTAAGCTCAATTCTGCCTTTGCCCTCGTAATTGTTTAATATTTTTATATCGTAGTTCATATTGTTGAATTTACTGGTAATTTTATTTTAGATAAATTTTCAGCAATCTTTTTATTCAAGTCTGCTTCTTCGGCAATTTGTTTTTCTAATTCTGTTTTCAAAAAAGTAAAGCGTTCTACAAAATCAAAATCATCATCTTCGTCAGCCAAACCTACATATCTGCCTGGGGTAAGCACATAATTGAGTTTGGCCACTTCTTCAATAGTGGCCACTTTACAAAAGCCCGCCACATCTTCATAATTTCCGTCTGGGTTTCGCCAATTGTGGTAAGTGCCTGTAATCAATGCAATATCATCTTCGCTTAAATCTCTATTTTTTCGGTTTATTAAAAAGCCCATATTTCTTGCATCTATAAACAAGATTTCATTTTCACGTTTTCTAAAACCACCGTTGGTCTTGTTTCGGGAAAGAAACCATAAGCAAGCTGGTATTTGCGTATTTAAAAATAGTTTGGTTGGTAGGTTTACGATGCAATCTACCAAACCTTTTTCTACTAATGCTTTTCTAATGTCTCCTTCGCCTGTTGTGTTGGTGGTTAATGCACCTTTAGAGAGAACAAAACCTGCTTGCCCTGTTGGTGCTAAATGATATAAGAAATGTTGTATCCAAGCATAGTTGGCGTTTCCTGTTGGCGGTGTTAGCTTTTCGCCTAATACTTTCCATCTTGCATCATCACGTAATAATTCGCCGCTCCAATCACTGTCGTTAAAAGGTGGGTTGGCAATAATGTAATCAGCTTTTAAATCTTTATGTGCATTATTTAGAAAAGAACCTTCATTGTTCCATTTAACATTGCTGCTATCAATGCCTCGAATAGATAAATTCATTTTTGCCAAACGCCATGTAGTTTGGTTACTTTCTTGTCCGTAAATAGATATGCGATCAGTTGGATTTAGCGCTAAACCAACTTTGGATTTAGTCTTATAATGATCTTGATGTGATTTAATAAATTTTTCGCTTTGCACAAACATTCCACCACTACCACAACAAGGGTCAAATACTCGTCCTTCATACGGTTCAAGCATTTCAACCAATAATTTCACAACGCTTTGCGGTGTGTAAAACTGTCCACCTTTTTTGCCTTCTGCCAAAGCAAATTCGCCCAAGAAAAATTCAAATACTTGTCCTAATAAATCTTTACTTTGTGCTTCTTTCGTTCCTAAAGTTGCTGAACCTACAAGGTTAACCAAACCACCTAAACTGACTTTATCTAGTTTTTCTTGTGCAAATACTTTTGGTAAAACACCACGCAATGAAGGATTATCTTTTTCAATAGCGTCCATTGCATCGTCAATGTCTTTGCCAATGGTAGGTTGTGTTGCTCTGCCTTGTATGTAAGACCAACGAGCCATAACGGGAACAAAAAATATTTTGTCTGCCAAGTATTCGTTTTTGTCCTCGGGGTCTGCACCTTCACTTTTTTGAGCAACCAATTTTTGATATTGCTCCTCAAAAGCGTCTGATATATATTTCAGGAATATCAAACCTAAAGCAACGTGTTTATATTCGGCAGCATCCATATTTTTACGGAGCTTGTCGGCTGCTTTCCAGAGTTTTTTCTCTAGTGGTTCTTCCTGTTCTGTTTTTGCTGTTTTAGCCATTATTGTCTTTTAATATTTTATTCGTTTTTAGGTCGTAAAGTTAGTTTTTTAAAACCTGTTATTGTCAAAAGTTGCCGTCAAAGTGTCAACCGTCCACTTGTCGGGTGGTGGGTGGGCTTTGGGTGCGGTTGGGCAAAATTAAATGTGCTGCAAAAGCGTTGGCTTGTGTGTGGGCTTGCAGCTCTTTTAATTTTGCGAAGC
>JANOMP010000299.1:0-1369 GCA_031420365.1 Cytophagaceae bacterium | reverse complement strand
CTATGGTAGAGCGACTTAATGCTCCAGCTGCAAAGAATATAGCACCTTGGATGAATAAATTGCTAACTCCCCAAACGAAAAATGGCTGTAAAAAGGACCAAGCATTAAATACTAACATTTCTTTTTCTTTCCAAGAGGGATCCCAGGGTAAAAATTTACCAAACGAATAGCCTGCCATAAAAGCCAACCAAATAGAACAATAAATGAGTATCATTATAAAAAATGAGCCAAAGAACCTTCCAAACAAATAATCAAATTTTGACATTGTTGTGGAGAACATAAGTGATTCGGTTTTATGCTCAAAATCTCTCAAAACAGCCACACCCATTATAGCAGAGGCAATAAACGTAAAGAAAAACGTCATGATTATAGTCATGAAAGCCAAATTGTATGGTGAGTTTTCTTTAATTTGACCACCAGCTATACCTCCAATAGTGACAAATTTTGATGTTACCGCAGCAAAACAGAGTAAAAACAAAATTCCAAAATAAATATAAGTTGCAGGTCGGTTTTTACGATAAAAAAACTCAAACCTAATTATTTCTTTAAACATGTCTTTGAAAATTTTAGGGTTTGAATATCAAGATTGTAAAAATATTTTTGAGAAATAAACATCCTCTAAATCTGCGTCTATAGGCTCAAATAAGCCGTCAGGATTATGATCAGATAAAACATTAATAAGTGGATTGCCTGCAATGAGTTTTTCTGAAATTACTTTAAAGTTTAGTTTATATTCACTTAATTCTTCTTTTTTTATCCTTTTTGACCAAACTTTGCCACTAAGATCGGATAAGGCATCGTCAGGTTTTCCCTTAAATAGAACCTCTCCTTTATTAAAAACTGCCATATCAGAGCAAAGTTCTTTTACGTCATCCACAATATGAGTGGATAAAATAACTACTGTATTTTCGCCAAGTTCAGAAAGTAAATTTAAAAATCGATTTCTTTCTGCAGGATCTAAACCAGCTGTGGGTTCGTCGACAATTATTAATTTGGGATTAGCCAAAAGAGCTTGAGCTATTCCGAATCTTTGCTTCATTCCACCTGAATAACCTCCTAAATTTTTTTTCCTAGCCTCCCAAAGATTAGTTTTTTGGAGTAAGGCTTCCACCACATTTTTTCTTTCTGAAGAATTGGTAATTCCTTTTAAAATCGCAATATGATTTAATAAGTTTATTGCACTAACTTTTGGATAAACTCCAAATTCTTGTGGCAAATATCCAAGGGATTTTCTGATTTCGTCCTTTTGGGTAAGTACATTGATGTCGCCAAGAAATATTTCCCCAGAATCTGGTTCTTGTAATGTTGCGATGGTACGCATAAGGGATGATTTTCCGGCTCCATTTGGACCAAGAAGACCAAACATCCC
>JANOMP010000298.1:0-11981 GCA_031420365.1 Cytophagaceae bacterium | reverse complement strand
CTTGAAAAATAACAAAATAAATTCGTCAATTCTGTAAACCTTATTTCTTAACAGATCCTTAATAATTTTTTATCCTAAATAATAAGAGGTTTAAAGTGGAAAAAACTTAAAAATGAGCAATAAATTAAATGACACTCCATTTTAATCGATACTATATTCAAAACTTACTTAAATAATAAATAAAATTTTTAGTAAAACTTTTTTAAACCTTTACCCATTTATCACTTCTGCTACTTTCCAAAATTCTTTCACAAATTAAAAGCTCTCTGTAGCCATCAGCAAACGTTGGAAATTTGGGATGTTCTGGTTGTTTTCCATTTAGTACAGCCTGATAAACCTCTTTAAATAATTGCTTAGAAGTGTCTCCAAATCCTTCATTATGGCCTCCGGGATAGGTAATTAATGACCTAACTTCTTCATGAACCAAAGATGGATCTCTCATCAATACAGCATTCGCACCGTCTCTTGCCCCAATCCAAACCTCATTAGGTACTTCTGAATTCCAAGCTAAAGTTTTAATTGAACCTGAAATTTCAACTTTTAACTGATTTTTTCTTCCTGCAGAAACCTGTGAAACAGTTATGCTTCCTCTATTTCCATTATCAAAGCGTAAAAGTACATTAGCATGATCTTCCGTATTAATAGGCACATCGGCATAATCTTCGGCATCAAGCATTTTTCCAGAATACGTTTCCAATGGTTTTAATGGTTTCTTTCGGTTTTTATGAACCGTATTAAAATCGGCCATAACCTCAACAGTCTTCAAGCCGGTTACATATTCTATCAAATCGAGTAAATGAGAGCCAATATCTGCAATAGCTCGTGAGTCTCCAGATTTATCCGGTTCCAATCTCCAATTGTAATCAGTGGCATAAAACAACCAATCTTGTAAATAAGAACCAATGACAGAGTAGATTTCACCTAATTCTCCTTTTTCTTTCATCATTTTCATTTGACGAACCAAGGGATAATATCGCAAATTAAAATGAACTGCGTTAACTAATCCTGTTTTTTGAGCTAAGGCCACTAATTCCTCGGCTTCTTCTAAATTAGTAGCTAAAGGCTTTTCACAAACACAATGCTTTCCAGCTAACAAAACGGCTTTAGCTTGGGTATAATGTAGAAAATTAGGTGTACAAATATGCACACATTCAATATCTTCCATTGCAAGAAGCTGATCAAAAGTACAGGGTCTTTCAATTCCCAACTGAGCTGCTTTACTGGTGGCCAACTCTAAATTTACTTCACATAAAGCCACCACTTCAATATTAGGCAAACGCCTAAGAGCCTCAATATGAGCAGGTCCAATAAATCCGGTTCCAACTACACCAACTTTAATTTTTAACATTGTTTACTTCAATTATTTTAAACTTCAAATTTAGTCCATTTTTCGTCAGTAGCGTTTGATTTTACTACCGTATTTATAAAAGCCATTCCTCTTAATCCTTCTTCAATTCCCGGAAAATCATGTATTTCTGGATCATATTCATTGCTGTCGTCTTGTGTTCCATTTAAGCCACCCACAGCTACTTTCCGTTCTGCATCTCCCCATCTTGCTTTTAAAGCTAAAGCATAGTTTCTATAAATATTGGCAAAGGTTTCTACATACCCTTCTGGGTGACCAGCAGGCTGACGGGTATGAGCCTGTGCATGTTTTGATAAATTCCCAACCCCTGTTCTAATTATTTTTGATCCATTTTCTTGGTTGGTTTGTATCAATGTATTGGGATCCATTTGTCGCCACTTTAATCCTCCAAATTCCCCATAAATTCTAATATTCAAATCATTTTCCTCCCCATTACATATTTGACTATTGTGCAAAACGCCTTTTGCACCATTATTAAATCGAAGAAGAATATTTGCATCATCATCTAATTGGCGACCTTCAACAAAAATAGTTAAATCTGCACACAATTCTGTAATTTTCAAGCCAGTAATATATTCCGCTAGATTCTCAGCGTGGGTACCTATATCTCCTACTCCACCTGCTGCACCACACCTTGCGGGGTCTGTTCGCCATGCAGCTTGTCTTTGCCCAGTACTTTCCAGTAATTGTGAAAGCCACCCTTGAGGATATTCCACTATAACTTTTCTTATTTTCCCTAAAGCTCCAGATTTTATAATGGCTTTTGCCTCTTTCACCATTGGATAGGCTGTGTAATTATGAGTAAGGCCAAATAATAAACCCGATTTTCGTATGATGTTATCTAATTCTTTGGCTTCTTCCATATTTAAGGTTACTGGCTTGTCCATCATTACATTAAAGCCATTTTCCAATGCCATTTTTGCCGGTACAAAATGCATATTATTGGGTGTAACTATAGATACAAAATCCATTCTTTCGCCAACTGGCAATTGTTTTTCCGCCAATATCATCTCTTCAAATGAGCCATAGACTCTTTCTGGTTTTAAATAGAGGGCTTCGCCAGTAGTTTTTGATTTCTCAGGATTAGAACTAAATGCTCCACATACCAATTCTATTTCACCATCTAATGCGGCTCCTCTCCTATGCACAGCACCTATGAAAGCTTCTAAACTTCCACCTATCATACCCATTTTTATTTTTCTCGACATAAAACACAAAGAAATTGATTGAACATATAAAGTTTGCAATTTTAGGAAAAATAACTCGAAGCTTAAAATAAAAATATAATAAAAATGAAAGAAAAAGTAGATTTACCATAATTTTTTATTTTTCCTTTTACAAAAACCAAAAAAAATGTAGTTTTACAAAATTTTAAATTTTTCAACCCTTAAATATTAATTACTATGGTAAACGACAAGAGACTTTTTTACGGAAGTTGTTTCGCTTTAATTACTACCGCATTTTCTTTTAGTATTCGTGCTGGTATTTTGCCACAATTAGGTACTGAATTTAATTTAACTGCCGAACAATTAGGATTCATTAACTCTATGTGGTTCTTGGGCTTTCCTATCTCTATGATTGTAGGCGGTTTGGTCTATCATTCTTTTGGTCCAAAAAAAATTATGATGGTGGCATTTCTTTGCCATGCTATAGGTATTCTTTTAACGCTATATCCGGCAGTTTTGGGTGGTTATACAGGCTTATTAGTATCTACATTCTTAATTGGAATTGGAAATGGCTGTACTGAAGCGGCTTGTAATCCAATGATAGCAGATACATATTCAGGTTCACAAATGAGTAAAATGTTAAATAGGTTTCACATGTGGTTCCCAGGAGGAATTGTATTAGGAAGTTTAATTTCTAAATTTATGACAGATGCAAATTTAGGCTGGGAGGCTCAGATTTGGGTTATAATAATTCCTACATTAATTTATGCGTATTTGTTTTGGGGACAAGAGTTTCCTAAGCCAAAAACAGAAGGCGTTACTTCAATTACCAAAAACCTAAAAGCTATGGCTAGTCCATTGTTTATTTTTATGTTCTTGTGTATGGCATTAACTGCTATCACAGAATTTGGACCACAGCAATGGGTAGGTTTAATAATGGCTAAAAGTGGTGCGCAACCCATGTTGATTTTAGCTTTAGTGACTGGCCTTATGGCGGTTGCCAGATATTTTGGAGGGGAAATAGTTCAAAAGTTTGACCAAACGGGAGTATTGCTTGGTTCAGCTATATTTGCCACAATCGGTATTTATTTATTCAGCACACAAACTGGAGCGATGGCTTATGTTGCTGCTGTTTTCTTCGCCTTAGGTGTAGCTTATTTCTGGCCAAACATGGTAGGTTTTGTAGCTGAAAAAATTCCATTAAGTGGGGCTTTAGGAATGTCAATCATTGGTGGTGTAGGAATGTTTTCATCCTCCATATTCCAACCAATTATTGGCAATTGGATTGATTCAGCTAGAGCTGCAAAAACTGCGGAAGGATTAATGGGTGATGAAATGGAATTGGCCGCTGGCCAAGCGACTTTAGGAACTATGGTCACTTTTCCATTAATATTAGTTGTAGCATTCACAATACTTTACTTCTGGCAAAAAAAGGCGAAAACATCTTAATTTCCCTTTGAAATAATTATATTTGTAAAGCCGTTCATTAACCGAACGGCTTTATTTTTTTTATAACTATAGTAATATCTAAAATGCCAACACTTTTTATCATATTTGGACTGAGATTCCATTTTTATTCGAACGAATACCCAACACGTTCATGTAAGAAATAGTGATGGAGAGGCCAAATTTGAAGTTGAAAACGTCCGTCTAGTTTCCAACAAAGGTCTAAAGAACAAAGACATTAATTTAGCGATAGCAATAATAAAAGAAAATAAAGAAATTATAATCGGTAAATGGAAAGAATATCATGGAAAATGAACTAAATATTTCTAAAGTTTGGCTAGACGATGATTTTATATATATCCAAACAAACCAAGGAGTCGTTAAAAATCATCCAATTATTTGGTTCCCTAGACTCATGAAAGCTACTAAGCAACAAAGAGAGGACTTTACCCTTTCTCCATTTGGAATTCATTGGGATACTATCGATGAAGATTTGAGCTTTGAAGGCTTTTTCAGTTTTAAGAAATCTTTGGTATCCAATTGAGAAGTTTAATTTCCATAAAAATCAGGTTGTATAAAATATTTAGAGCTAAAAACAGATTTGAAATTTGTTTTGACTGCAATGAGTTAATCTTAAATTTCAGAAAATTTTCATGACCGTTCTACCAAAAAGAACGGCTTTCCCTTTTTTTTTATGACAAACGCAAGTGTAGACTTTGGCAACACCAGAATAAAAATTGGTATATTCGAAAATCAAAAACTTTTAGACGTTTTTAGAATCGGAACACTTGCTAAAACTGCTGAATTGCTTAAATCATATCCTGTTGAAAACGCCATAGTTTCTTCTGTAACTATGTCTAGTATAGAAATTTCAAAAGAACTAAAAATGCTAAAATCGCTTCTATTTCTAAATTCCAATACACCATTGCCTATCAAAAATAATTATAGCACACCTAAAACACTTGGATACGACCGCATAGCTGCTGCTGTAGGTGCTAACCACCGATTTCCAAATCAAAATTGCTTAATTATTGACATAGGAACAACTATAAAATATGACTTAGTTACTGCTCAAAATACTTTTGAAGGGGGTATAATTTCTCCTGGCAAACAAATGCGCTTTAAAGCACTTCATACTTTTACTAAGAAGCTACCGTTATTAACTTCTGAAACAATTCCAGACTTAATTGGAAATTCTACGGAGAGCTGCATCCAAAGTGGGGTTATGAACGGAATTGTAGCTGAAATAAACGGGATAATTGAAAAATATGTTAAAAAACAATCGGTTAAAGTTATAATTTGCGGTGGCGACGCTTCAAACTTTGAAAGTCAGATAAATTATCCGACCTTTGCAGCACCAAATTTGGTTTTAGAGGGATTGAATAGAATTTTATATTATAATGTCAAAAATACTTAAGTTTTTACTCTTTTTTTTAGGAACTACACAATTAGCTTGGTCACAAGGGCAAGGAAATAGTCCCTACTCAGTCTTGGGAATTGGTGAACTTACTGATGAAACCACCGCTGCACAAGATATGATGGGAGGAACTGGAGTTTCTTTTTCAAATACATTTTATGTAAATCAACTAAACCCCGCTATGTTGGTAAAAAACAGGTCAGTTGGTTTTACAAAATATGTGGCATTTTGTGTAGGATTTAAAGGGGGATATAAAGTCTTAACCCAAAATGGAAATATCCAAGAAAATTTTGGTCTAAATCTTAATAATTTGACAATGGCATTTCCTATAAAACCTAAATG
The DNA here is from genome assembly GCA_031420365.1 of Cytophagaceae bacterium. Taxonomy (GTDB): domain Bacteria; phylum Bacteroidota; class Bacteroidia; order Cytophagales; family Spirosomataceae; genus Leadbetterella. The sequence continues at coordinate 6,244 of JANOMP010000298.1, read as the reverse complement.
GGCAATGTCTGTGAATATAAAACCCTTTTCTATAGCTGATAATGTCTCCGTTTTTGAAAAGGCATTTACTGGGGCAAATACAGTAAAAAATAATTACGAATATAGAATTAAAGGAGGACTTTCTAGAGTTTCTTTAACGAATTCATTTCAATTAGCCAAAGGTTTATATTTGGGTATTGAGGGCCAATCTACTTTTGGAAACATTTTAAAAGATACAACTTCTAGTCTATCGGGAAGTGCTGAATATTTTCGTAATACCAGTCGAATAAATTTAAAAGGGAGTTCAGTTAAAACTGGCTTAGCATATCAGTATAAATTAACTAAAAAATGGAATATAAATTTTGGTGCTGTATATCAACTAGGGAGTACTCTTAAAGGAGAAAACTTAAGCATATTTAACGTTCTAGCATCGGGAGGAAACGGACTTACCTACATACAAGTGCCTGATACTTTAAGCATAAGAAAAATCACCACTGAGTTACCTTCGAAATATAAAGTAGGTATTAGCTTAGAAAGTTTTTATCATTGGGTTTTTGCAGTCGATTATGGGGTTACACAATGGATTGGCACTAAGCAGTTTGATCCAATAGCACAAAAAATGTTTTTGGATGCAAAAGAATTAAATGTGGGAATTGAATGGCTACCTAATTCTAGCTCAGCAAAATACCTTGATCAAGTGTTTTATAGAATTGGATTCAGACAAATAGCAACACCATACGTTATTAATTCGACACAAATTAAAGATAAAAGTTTCAGCCTTGGATTCTCAGTCCCAATGGGTTTTAGAAACCCAAGCTATGTAGATTTGGGAGTCTCATTAGGACGTAGAGGTGTAAATGCACCTGGAATTATTCAAGAAAATTATACAAAAATTAGTGCAAGTTTCTCTTTATTAAGCAGTTGGTTTAATAAACCACGTATCGACTAAAATGAAACCTATTTTCTCATTTTTATTTATTCTGATTATTTCCAGCCCAGCTTTAATAAGCTGTGAAAAAGAGAAAAAAAACCAAGATTTTATTGACTACATGGGCCCAATATTTAATGTTGACAATCTTGCAGTTAATTACAGTGATTCTGGGAGAGTTAAGGTAAAAATGTCTACTGCCAAGCAACTCATTTTTCAGAATCAAGACGAAATATATCCTAAAGCTGTTTACGTAAATTTTTTAGATAAAAACGGGGTAGAATATTCTTCCTTACGAGGCGATTCTGGCAAAAAATTCAAAGAAACTAATCTATATGTTTTGCAAGGAAACGTTTTTTTTAATAATAGACTTTTGCAACAAACACTTTCTACAGAGGAATTATATTGGAATCCGATAACAAAAAAGGTTTATTCAAACAAAAAAGTAACAATTTTAACCCCAAGGGAATCTATTACTGCCTCAGGTGGAATGGACGCTAGTGAAGATTTTTCAAAGTATTCGCTTCGTAAACCCAAAGGAGTATTTATGGTGGATTCTTTGAAAACTATTGTTGATACTACTGGACAATAATACATTTTGCAATTTGCAATTTTTCAGTAGTTATTAACTCTTTTTTATTGCCCCATTTACTATACATATATGTAGCAATTTGAGCAATATCTAAATCGTATAATTGCTTGTTTTGAGGCATTATTTGGTCGTATACAACTCCATTCACTATCATTTTGCCTTTAGCTCCATTTCTAATCACACATAAAGTTTGAGGCAAATCTTGCAAATAATCAGAATTTAACAAGGGTGGATAAAGATTTCTTAAGCCTTTCCCTTGAGCACCATGGCAATTGGAGCAATGCTTGGCATAGAGGTGCTCGCCAGCTATCATGTATTGCTCGTATTTTACCTGCTCGGCACTAGAACATGCTGAAAGTGTTAACAAGAAAATTAAAATTTTACTTTTTAAGCAGGAACTCAATGTCTTTTATTAATTTGTCAACTTCTTTTTCTTTTGTGCCGTCATAGATTCCTCGAATATGTTTGTTTTCATCGACCAAAACAAATGCTCCACTATGAACAAATCCGCCATCATCTACAGCTTCTTTGTCTTCTAAGGCGGAAACCAAGTAGGATTTTAAAGCTATCTCATAAATTTTCTCTTGGTCGCCCGTCACAAACTGCCATTGAGAGCTATTGATACCTAATTTTTCTTTATATTTTTTTAAAACCGCCACCGAGTCGTGTCCCGGGTCAATTGTATGGGATAGTATTAAAAAATTGGGTTGGTCTCTAAATTTTTCAAAAACCCTTAGCATCTGGGTTTTCATTATTGGGCAAATAGTCGGACACGAAGTAAAGAAAAAATCAGCTATATAAAATTTATCTTTAAAAAACTCTTGAGAAATACTGTCTCCATCTTGGTTGACAAACTTAAAGTCTGCTATGGTATGTTTCACAGTATCTCCGTTTGCATTTGCATTGGTCTGCCCTAAGAAAGGCAAGTTTTTGTTTCTTTCAGAACAAGCCAAAATGAAAACTACAAAAACAAATCCTATTAAAAACTTAAACACTTTACCAATCATTTGACATTTTTTTGTAAATCTTTAAATTACTATTTTTGTATCCCAGCAAAAGATTTTGTTTTCTCGATAGATTCATCAGTTAAAGCCTTAATTTTTTCAATCTCAGATTTCAAGCCTTTGTACAACTCTAATTTTTCATTTTTATCTTTTACATCATTCATGGCTTTTCCATAGTTGTCCATCCATCTATACATATCATCTTCTGCTTTTTGCAGCTGGGCAGAAAGCACCAAAGCAGCATTTTTTAGCGAATCCGGAGCATTTTCAACGCTGGCAAGCAATTCTTTTTTTACTATTGAAATATTCATAGATTTAGGCATCACTTCATCGTGACCTATCATCAATATAGTATTTAACTCTTCAATTTCTTTTTCTATTTTGTTATCACACGATACCAAAAATAGAAAAGAAAAAACTACAAAAAATAATTTAGTTGTATTCATATATTTATACTTTAATTTCTAACATTTCAATAGCACTGGCAATGGCACTTTCTGATGGCGATTGACCACCTATCATTTTTGCCACTTCCAATATACGCTCATCATTATTAAGTTTACGAATAAGGCTAATAGTTTTAGCCTCTGAATTATCTTTATATACAAAAAAATGCGTTTTGCCTTTTCCAGCTATTTGATGTAAATGTGTAATGGCTATTACTTGCAACTTTTCAGACATTTCGGTTAATATTTTGCCCACTTTTAAAGCAACTTCGCCCGAAATACCTGTATCAATTTCATCAAAAATAATAGTTGGTAAGGCTCTTTTTTGAGCCAAAATATATTTTAAAGCCAACATCAACCTCGAAAACTCTCCCCCAGAGGCCACTTCTTTTAAGAGTTTGGTGGCAGAGCCTTTGTTGGCACTGAATTCTAATTGCACTTCATCTGCCCCATCAGAACCCAATACTTTGTCATTTTGTTTCATAATCAATTGGGCATCTGGCATTCCAAGTTCTTTTAATACACCCAAAATATTTTTCACAAAAAGACCAATAACAATAGCCCTGGAATGAGAGAGCTTTTTAGCAATATCGTTTGCAATATCTAAAGTTAAATTTGCTTCTTTTTCAAGTTTTGCAAGTTCCAACTCTAAGTTACCCACCTTTTCGACTTTTTTTGTTAAATCTTCCCGAATTCCAATAAGCTCAGAAACAGATTTAACGCCATGTTTCGCTTGTAACTTGAAAATTAAATTTAATTTATCTCTAACAATAAAAAGCCTGTTTTCATTTGTTTCAATCTTACCCTCTGTACTTTCTATTTCGGAAGCAATGTCTTGAATTTCAATAACCGTGCTATTTACCCTTTCTTTTAAATTCTTATATTTTTCAGAAATATTTGCAATACTGCCCAAAGATGAATTTGCTTCTTTTAAAAGTGAAAGTACTGATTGCTCACTGTTATTTAGGTATTCAAAAGCAAGGCTTAGTTTTCGTTTTAATTCTTCTGAATTTTCCAATTCTAAAAGCTCTTGTTCGAGCTCTGCTTGTTCCTCCTTATTGAGATGTGCTGACTCTAATTCTTCTAATAAAAAACTGTTATAATCAAACTCTTTTTTTAATTCTTGGGCATTTTTTTTAACTTCTTGAAACTTTTTTTCGCAAACTATGAATGAATGATATGAATCTTTATAGCTTTCTAACAATTGTTTATTTTGAGCAAATGAATCGACTAATGAAAGCTGAAAAGCATTAGAACCTAGCAGATACGTGTCGTGTTGAGAATGAATATCCATTAAAAATACTCCTAATGACTTTAAAATATCTAAAGTTACTGGACTGTCGTTAACAAATGCCCTAGATTTGCCTGCTGGAGAAATTTCGCGGCGAATCAGGCAGCTGTCTTCATAATCTAATGCGTTTTCCTCAAAAAAAGCATGAATATCTAATGTTTTAACATCAAATACTCCTTCTACAATACATTTTTCATTTTCGTCAAAAAGAGCCTTAACATCTGCACGATTGCCCATTAAAAGCCCCATAGCCCCTAGCATGATAGACTTACCTGCTCCAGTTTCACCTGTTATAATATTCAAACCCGCTTCTGGCTTAATCTCTAAATGTTTTATTAGAGCGTAGTTTTTAATTAAAAGGCTTTTCAGCATGTATTGAAAAATGATTTTAGCAAAATTAAAGATTGATTCGGTAGGAAGCAAAAAGGAAGTAATAAGAATTTACACCAAATTCCTTAAAATGGATAATAAAACTTAAGAAAAATTTAATTTATTGAAACCAAAAAAAGTCAATTACCTTTAAAACATCAAATTTTGAAAATTTACTTTAAAATAAACCCTCCATTTCGACTAGAAATGAAGGGTTATCTACAGATTTAAATTATTTTGAAAATCTAAAATAAAACTTAGTTACTACAGCCTCCAATCTCCGCTTTAAACACTGCTCCATTTCGTGCTTCAAAACCCGCATTGAGTATAATTGATTTGCCACCTTGATAGTTAACTAAAGCCGGTGAATTAATTTTATTAGATGCAGAAATACTTTGTGTTGCCTTTTTATTAATCACCCCTGATCCAAAATTATTAGTTGGGCTCACTAAATTAAGATTTAGTGGGTGAATCTTAATAGGCACTAAAGTATAATTACCTGAGGCAGGTTCCGTAGAAATTACTTTTATCTTATAATTATTACCCCCAGTAACCGTATTAGGAATTGGGTAAAGCTTAGAACCAACTACAGTAGTAGAGCCTATTATTTGAGTATTATTATTGAAACTTCCACTACTGTCGGATAGAATTGTAATAAATTGATTATTTACACCAAAAACACCAGAAGTGGCAAAATCCACCGCAACATTTGATCCCGCACAAAATTCTGTACCTGTTACATTTGGCATGGAAACTGTTGGATCATTGCCAATAATTGTAAAAGTGGTAACTACAGGGCCATAGATTGTTCCTCCAAATCCAAATCTTTGACCATAACCCGTTACCGTTAAAGTGTAGGTGCCAGGAGCAAAGACTTGACCATTAAACATATCATCTAAATTATCAAACAAAGCAAAATGCTCATAGCTTTGCAAAGTTGTCCAATTTACAAAAGGACCTACTATTTTCATTTCTACACTCGCAATATTGACCGTATTACAAATAGGCGTTACTTTTATTGATACAGGATAATTTGTTTGTACAATAGACTGCCCATTGACAAGAGGAAATAGGGTCTGAAAAGGACTTCCTGCTTTCACATACGTGTATTCCATAATTTGGACACAAGGGTCTATTCCATTGACTACCACATTGGTTGTTGCTGTAGTGCTGCAAAGACCCCTGGTTACAATTACAGTATAAACACCACTATTTATAGATAAAGAATTGTTTATCGTTGGATTTGCAAGTGTACTCACATAGCTATTCGGTCCTGACCAAGCATAAGAAGTACCCCCCGTAGCGTTTAATTGAATAGGATTACCTACTTGATAAGGGCCTGTGTTAGAAACAATTGTTACTACCTCATTAATTACTACCATCACAGTTGCACTTGCACTACATCCATTTGCATTTGTTACTGTCAATGTATAAGTACCTACCATAGCACTTGTAACGCTGCTGATTGATGGTGCTTGAATACTTGAAATAAACGAATTTGGCCCTGTCCAAGCGTAGGTTGTCATGCCTGCCACTGAGTTGAGAGTCAATGTAGTACCCACACATTTTGGAGAATCCGAGCTTGGATTGGGTACGGGTAAGGCATTGATTGTTACTGCCGTAGTGGCACTTGCA
>JANOMP010000297.1:0-1095 GCA_031420365.1 Cytophagaceae bacterium | reverse complement strand
CCTTAAAACAGCCTGAATACATGTCCTGCCAATTTAACCCCAGATGCCGTGTACCCAGTAATCAGGTGTCCGGTACACTTTTATCGTGGATACAACCGTAGTTACCCACTTTCGACATCGTCTATTGCCTTTACGAGGCTTCATCATTGGTTCACTTGCGTTCAGCTCATTGTATTCGTACCTACAGAAGTCATTGCCTCCGTTTTTCCTTATCGCTCACCACAAATTCATTTCCGATACCTGCAGCATAAGGTGGTTTAGTAACTATTCCTGAAAATCGTCACTGAGAGACCTACTCTCATCTGTTATAAAGCATCAACAATCCGATGATTGTTGTTCAAGTCACACACGGTTTAGGGCTTGGCGAAGGTGGCGATTTTCACCACAAATATTGATGCGGAGAACCAAATTTTGATTAACCACAAATGTGTCTGCGGAGCACTGAACCGCCACTTTTGCCAAACCCGTGTTACCACCTGTGCTTCTCTGTCTGCCGTGGTTTGTATGTCCTGTTTTGCTTACTCTCATTTGTCTTTCTGTCGTGAGGTGGGGCATTTTTTAAAATTTTTTTTTGTCTTGGGTTGGCTTTGCAAGCTCTTTTAAAAGCTTTGGTTTAGCGTTGGCTTGTGCGGCTTTTAAATGTGCTTGCAAAATGCGTTGGCTAAAAATCTCTTTCTATTTGTTTCGATGTCATAATTTTTGAAAGTAATAATTCATAGCTTACCTTTTCGTTGCTTAGATTTTTTAGAACTGGTATCATTTTATCAAATTCCTTTTCATTGTCGATGATGATGTATTCAATAGCACTAAGGTCTAATTTCATTCTGTGTTGTTCGTTACTTCCTGTCGGTACTGATTTTCTGTTGGTTCCAAAGAATGGCTTTACCAAAGAGTTGTCGGGAATGTAACGCCATTCTCTTTCGTCATAGAATTTCTTTCGCTTCTCCTTTCCCCCTTTGTATTCCTGATTGCCGATGAATTGTTTTAAGTAAGGAAGTAAATGTTTCCTTTCGTATTCGTTCAGGTCTTTGTTTTTGATGAGTGATTTTACCAACTGGCTTTCACTGGTAACATACCAAACTGGTTTTACACCAA
>JANOMP010000296.1:0-7078 GCA_031420365.1 Cytophagaceae bacterium | reverse complement strand
CTCAAATCTGCTTGATCAAGTCACGGTAGTAGCCAGAAAACCCTTTGCTGAACAAAAGATAGATCGTTTAGTCATAAATGTAAAAAATAGTATTACCAGTAGTGGTAGCACCGTATTGGCAATTTTACAGAAAAGCCCCGGCATTACTGTAAATCAGCAAGCAGGCATTATTAATATGGCAGGAAAGGAAGGTGTGCAGGTAATGATTAACGGTAAACTTAGCTATATGCCAGCAGCAGCCATTGTACCCATGTTGGAAGGGATGAGTTCAAATAATGTGGAGCGAATAGAACTTATAACCACTCCCCCATCTAAATTTGATGCTGGTGGAAATGCTGGATACATCAATATTGTATTATCAGAGAATCCCAATAAAGGTTTTAATGGGTCCTATTCACTCACCGCGGCTGGCTTTAATGGCTCAGCCCCCTCTGCCAATGCCGATTTTAATTATCGAAAAAACAAAATAAATCTTTACGGCTCTTATTCTTACAGTAGGATTGCCCAACTCCAATACATTCAAAATTATAGAAACATTCTTTATGAAAATACATCTAAAGCAACGGTAATCAATTCACGACGCGACCCAGTTCGAAGTATAAATAACCTAAGAATTGGGGTAGATTACCAACTTGGAAAAAGAACCACTATGGGTTTGTTGATCTCGGCCTATGAAAACTTATGGAAAATGAGTGCATTTAATACTTCAATTTTATCAGTCAATAAAATAGAAGACTCCCGCATCACCATAGACAATAAAAATATTAATAGTTGGAAACACGGAATGATAAATTTTAATATACAGCATACTTTAAAATACAATGGTGATCTAAATTTCAACATGGATTTTTTGAAATACGACAACTACAACCCATCAAAATTTGTCAACAAATATTCTAAAAACGGAACGTTTATAAAAGAAGAATATATAGGAAGCTCAAAAAAGACGCTTATAGATATTTTCCCAATTCAATTAGATTATAGTAAAAAATTAAATACAAAAACAGCATTTGAAATTGGCGTAAAAACAGTAATATCTAGGTTTTCAAACGATGTATTAGTAGAACAATTGATTCAAAACGTTTGGAAGCCAGATCAAGAATTTACAGCTAATTATAAATTAATTGAAAATGTAGCCGCCGCATATACCTCTTTTACCATCAACGCTAATCCTAAAAACACCATTAAGGCAGGATTGCGATATGAATATACCAAAAGTAATTTGGGCTCAGATAAACAAGCAAATATTGTGGATAGAAAATATGGATATTTGTTCCCAACTATGTATTGGAGTCATAAAATTAATGAAAGCAAGACGATAAATATGAGTTACAATAGACGAATTAACAGACCCGCCTTTAATGACTTAGCCCCTTTCCTTACTTTTGCAGACCCCAACACTTTTATTTCTGGGAATTCTGCCTTGCAACCTGCCATAGCAAATAATGCGAGTGTTAGTTACGCTTTAAAAATGTATAACTTTTCTTTAAACTATTCGCATGAAAATTTTACCATTGGAGCTTTTCAATTTAAAATAGACCCCGTTACTAACAAACAATATAATACAGCAGAAAACCTTAAATTTACAGAGTCTTTGTTTGCCACCTTTGCCATTCCAATGAAGTTTACCAATTGGTGGAAAAGCCAATTAAACATAAACAGCTCTTGGATCCATGCTGTGGCAGATTATATTAAACCCGAAACCTCCATTAAAATCTTCAATTATAATTTATCAGGTTTTCATAATTTTACCTTATCAAAAAATATCAATATGGAGTTGTCTGGATTCTATCAATCAAAAGGATTATTTGGTATTGCAGTTTTAAAGCCTCTTGGTCAGCTAAATTTCGGAACTCAATTTAAATTTCCTAAAAGTAACTCGAATCTAAAATTGGGAGTGGATGACATTTTCTCAACAATGAAATATAACTTTGAAAATAATTCAGATATTCTTGGATATCAAGCATATATGAACCTAAATATGCAAAGAAGGTTATTTAAAATTACATTTAGTCAAAATTTAGGCAATAAAAAATTGAAAGAAAAAAGAAATAGAAATACGGCAAGCGATGCCGAAAGGAAAAGGGTAAGCAATTAAAATTATAACTAAATCTTTGAAACATGTAGACTGATAATCCCATCCTTATAAAAAGAGAATTGATTTTAAAGTCTACATAAAAAAAAAGTATATGTATTCTTTATCTTTGGGATTAAATTTTATTCAGCTAATAGAGAAACTCAAATTTAAAATAGAATATATTAGTTTTTGACCATTAAATTTTAAAAAACCATGGATTTTGACAGAAGAAAATTTATTGCCTATTTAGGAGGCATGGCTGCATTTTCAAGCATGCCTTTGGAGGCCCTAGCAGATGAAGCAGAGGAATTTGCCATGTTACAAGCTGCAGAAGACCCATGTGTAAGCTTTTTAGGAGGGAAAAATCCTGATGTAAGAAACGGAGCGGGAATTCTTTTTGACAAAAGGAGTTTTAAAGAACTAGCTCCAATTTCAGATAAACCAACATTACTGGAAATTATTAAATTTCGTTCTGCTGAGTCTGTGCGGCTACATTGTCTAAGAAGTGCTCATCATGCCATGAAAACGAATCAAGAGGAGCCTATGATTTTGGCCTGCCTTTTACATGATTTATCCATAAATTTGATGTGGTCAGATCATGCTTTTTGGGGAGCCGATTTAGTTGCACCTTATGTAGATGAAAAAATTACTTGGGGCATAAAATATCATCAAGCCTGCCGATTTTATAAAGATGAGGAGTATGATTACGAAATTCCTGAACTATATAAATGCCTATTTAACAACCCTTTGCAAATTGAACCTCACATTGAAAGAGCGTATAAATTCAGTAAAAATCACGAATGGTATAAATACGCTAGACTCATTACTGTGAATGATATTTATGCTTTCGATAAAAATGTAAATCCAAATATTGAAGATTTTGTGCCAATAATTGAAAGACATTTTAAACAACCTGCCGAAGGCCTTGGAAATGACGACAGCCCTTCTGCTCATATGTGGCGAACATTAATTAAGCCAGATCGGGTATTGTAATTTGTAAATATTGATATGAAAATAAAAAATTTGTTATTCGCTTTTTTGTTGTTTTTATGCTCCTGTTCCAATAAATATTATTCAGAACAAGAATTTTATTCCACCCAAAAGGTAGACTCCCATGTTCATGTTCGAACTACCGATGATTCCATAGCAAATCTGGCCAAAGCAAATAATTTTCAATTGATTACTTCTTTTATGTTTGTATCAGCATAAACATTTATAATTCAATGCAAATGAGTATGTTTTTATCGTTTGTGAGGACATAAACCAAGGCAATGTGCCTATTTACAAGCATTCCATAATTACCATGAGTTCGTACATAATAAGGTTTTGCTGTACTTTCTTGAATTCAATTGCTAAAATGATTACTTTTATTTCTCCATATAAAAAAAATTATTCTTGTAATCTTTATATTTTATAATTAATTTCGCCAAAGCCCCAAACTCGCCACTTAGCTGCCATTATGTTTACTGATATTGTCAGTTATACTGCCTTGATGGGTAAAGATGAACAACTTGCCTTTGAATTACTAATAAAAAACCGAGTGTTGCACAAACCCATTATCGAGCAGTTCAAAGGGCGATGGCGTAATGGCAAGTTTCAATATTGTCTCTGATGCGGTCAATGCCGCTATCAAAATTCAGGAAGGTTGCAATTTAGCAAAAGATTATCAATTACGCATTGGCATTCATTTGGGGGAAGTGGTGTTTGAAAATGACGATATTTTTGGCGATGCCGTTAATATTGCTGCTCGAATTCAGTCTGCCGCAAAGCCTGATTGTATTTATGTGTCAGAGTCGGTGCATCATAATATTGCCAACAAAATAGACATTCAGAGTAGTTTTGTAAAAGAAGAATCCCTCAAAAATGTAAAAGAACCTATCAGAATTTATGAAGTTATGACCGCCTCTTTTCCCTAAAATTCTCTTGCTGAAATAAAAGAAAAAGTCATTATTCAAGAAGAAAACAGCATTGCCGTGTTGCCATTTGCTAATATGAGCAGTGACCTTGAGCAAGAGTATTTCAGCGATGGAATTTCGGAGGAAATCATCAATATGTTGGCACAAGTGCCAAACTTGAAAGTGGCTGGGCGTACTTCTGCGTTTAGTTTTAAAGGCAAAAATCAAGATCTTCGGTTCATTGGCACACAACTCAATGTCAATCATATTTTGGAAGGAAGTGTCAGGAAATCAGGCAATAAACTACGCATTACGGCACAGTTGATTAAGGTTTCTGACGGTTATCATCTGTGGTCGGAGAAATATGACCGAGAGCTGGAAGATATTTTTGATATACAAGATGAAATCGCTTTGGCTATTTTGGAAGTTGTCAAAATAAAACTATTGGGCGAAGCAAAGAAAGCAGTGCTGAAAAAATATACCGGCAACCTCGAAGCCTATTATTTATACCTGCAAGGGCGTTTTTACTATAATGGGCTTTTGACAAAGCCATTGAATCTCATCAGGCAGCCATTGCCATAGAGCCAGACTATGCCATTGTTTATGCCGGAATTGCAGAGTGTTATGCGTGGTTATGGTACTTGAATATTTTACCCCCCGAACAGTGCGTACCTCAAATGATTCAAGCGGGTAAACATTCTCTTCATTTGGACAAAGGCATTGCAGAAAGTCATGCAGTGATAGCAGGAATAAAATTCTTTTATGAGAAGGATGTCAAGGCGGCAATCATAGAGTACGAAACAGCCATTGAATTGAATCCTAACGATGCCAACGCTCATTCATTTTACGCTGTTTGCCTTGGTTTTATGGATAAAATTACGGATTCCATTGCTCATGCTATGATAGCACAAAGGCTCGAACCATTCTCGTTATCAATCAATTATCAGATTTCCCCACCTTATTGGATGGCAGGGCTTCATGAAAAAGCGATAGAACAAGGTAAAAAATTGATAGAGCTTGAACCCAATTTTTATGCCGGTTACCATGTCCTTGGGTTTGTATATGTGTTAATGAATAGATTGGAAGAAGCCCTTGTTCAGATGGAATTAGCCGTTAAACGACAAAACATCGGGCTTACTTTGGGTCTTCTGGGGCTAATACATGGCTTGATGGGCGAAAAAACCAAAGCGATGGAGGTATTGGAAAGCATGGAAAATCTGAGAAAAACCTAATGGGTAGGTGATGCTAATATTGCCCTAATTTATTTAGGGTTGGGTGAATATGATACCGCCTTTCGTTATTTGGAGCAAGCCATAGATAAAAAAGAGGGGGAAGTTTTGTTTTGTAAGTATTACTTAATTTTTCCTCAGATTGGTTTAGCCAAAGACCCCCGCACCGAGCAACTAATGAAGCGGCTTGGGTTGGTGGGTTGATGGAAAATTGCCCTTTACATTGCTATATCTATTATCTTCGATGCCTAAAAAAAACATTTATATTGGTTTTTTGCATACTATTTTTTACATTTGACCTATATTTTCGGATACTAAAAAACACATAAGTGCATATTTCACGAAAAATAGACCAAATATTACTTGATTGGAAAAATCAAGAAAAACGAAAACCTTTGATGCTCAGAGGTGCAAGACAAGTGGGCAAATCTACGGCTGTTCAAGAACTTGCCAAACATTTTGAGTATTACATTGAAATCAATTTTGAAGAGCAAATAGCCGTTCAAGCCTTTTTTTATGGCGATTTAGCCCCTAAAGCCATCTGTGAAAACCTATCACTTTTTTTCAAAACGCCCATTATTGCAGGAAAAACGCTCTTGTTTTTTGATGAAATACAAGCCTGTTTACCAGCGATTTCTTCCTTGCGTTTTTTTTATGAGAAATTTCCAGACTTACATTTAATTTCGGCAGGTTCTTTGTTAGAATTTGCCTTAGAGGAACTCCCTTCTTTTGGTGTGGGGCGCGTACGTTCAGTTTATGTATATCCCCTTTCTTTTGATGAGTTTTTAGGCGGTATGGGCGAGCATCAATTGGTTGCTCTAAAAAAAGAAGCGAATACCAAGCAACCGCTTGCTTTGCCATTTCACCAAAAACTCATTGAGTATTTCAAAAAGTTTCTCATCATAGGCGGTATGCCTGAAGCGGTGGCTCACTATGCCGATGGCGGAGATTTATTGGGTATGCAATCGGTCTTAGACGATTTGCTGATTTCTATTCAATCCGATTTTTCAAAATACAAAAAACGAGTCCCATCTTTACGAATTTCGGAGGTATTTGAATCGGTCATTCAGCAAACGGGCGGTAAATTTGTTTTCACCAAAGCGGCTACGCAGGCGAGTTTAATACAAATCAAAGAAGCCGTTCAATTGCTCATTATGGCTGGTTTGGTTATTCCAGTTACCCATACTTCTGCCAATGGAATTCCGTTGGGTGCAGAAGCAAATGTCAAAAAAAGAAAGCTTATTTTGCTTGACACGGGGCTATTCCAAAGGGTTTTGGGTTTAAACGTGGGAGCTTTGATGGCACAAAATGATTTTGACGCTATAAACAAAGGAGCGGTTGCCGAAATGTTTGTTGGTTTAGAATGGCTAAAATATGGCAGTCCCCTACAAACAGAAAACCTCTATTATTGGCACAGAGAAAGTGCTAATGCAAATGCCGAAATTGATTATATAGCTCAACTAGGAGAAAACATTTTGCCATTCGAAATAAAGGCTTCAAACAAAGGAGCGATGCAAAGTATGTTTCAGTTTTTGAATGAAAAAAACAAAACCATGGGCATTAGACTTTCCTTGGAAAACTTTTCGGAATACCCTCCTATTTTGGTTTATCCATTATATGCCGTTTCAACTTTGCGTGAAAATTTTTAAAATAATATTACTGGCATCCTATTAAATTAAGAAAAAAAACTTTTAGATATTAAGTTACTGATAATCAATAATCCCGTAGGGATTTAATATTGGTAACTAAAAATACCCCCTTCAAATCAAAAGCCCTATAAGGGCTTAATATTTAGGTAATTGTACTAATAAGATTTTATTTAGCCGTTTGACAGTAAAAGAATAACATTTCTAATGATAAAAAAAACGTAGAATTTC
>JANOMP010000295.1:0-14794 GCA_031420365.1 Cytophagaceae bacterium | reverse complement strand
GGGTCGTCAATTTGGGCAATAGGATTTGGTTGTTGGAGTACAGGGAATATTACAGATGAAATGGTAAATGAATATTTGGAACATCATAGAAATCCTGATACTAATGACAACACAAATTTCATCGTTGAATAGGTAGACTTTCAGTCTGTAAGAAAACTATGGACTTTTAGTCCATAGTGGTTTATTTATTTTAAGGCTATTATAGGAATTGAGATTAGTATAATAATTATTAATGGTATTTTTTTTATCAACTATTGAAAGGGAAATCACTAAAACTTTATAATTTCTTTTGGTCAATTCTAGTATGCTCCCTAATAAAAATAGATTTAGAAAACTCTTGATTTTCTTTTTTAATGTTTTGTATTTATTATTCCCAAGGCACTAATTCCCTTTCTTATTTAATTTCTCTGTTGCCAAACATAATGGGCAACAATTTAGACAATAAATATAAGCAAAAAAGAGTAGTTTGGTAACAAATAAAGCAAGTAGATATTAACCCTGAAAACTAACAATAACAAGCACTTAGGAAACAAAGCAAAATACTTACTTTCCGATACAGAACTTTCCAAAAATATTAGCTAAAAGATCGTTTGAAGTAATTGCACCTGTAATTTCACCCAGATGATATAAGGAAAGTCGGATATCTTGTGCTAAAAAATCACCTGTGATACCCATTTCTAAGCCACCTAGAACTTCGGTTAATGCCTCATTTGTTTTAGAAAGATGTTCAAAATGACGTAGGTTGGTAATTGTTGTATCTTGAGAATTTAGATTTCTTACATTTTTAATTAATTCTTCTTTTAATTTTTCAATCCCTACATCATTTTTTGCGGAAATTTGAATAGCACTTTCAATTGAAAATGCCTGATTTTTTTGAATATCTATTTTGTTTTGAACCCAAATAATAACTTTCCTATTATCAAGTTCCCTAGCCAATTCATTCAAAAAAGTTTTGCTTTTTGCAGAATCAAACAAAAAAAGCACAATTTGAGCAGAATTCATTGCTTTTTTTGAACGTTCAATCCCCATAGATTCAATAAGGTCTTTAGTCTCTCTGATTCCTGCAGTGTCAATAAATCTAAATTTTCGACCTTCAATAAATACCACATCTTCAATTATATCTCTTGTAGTACCTGGAATGGAGGTAACAATAGCTTTTTCTTCATTTAACAACACATTAAGTAAAGTAGATTTACCAGCATTTGGAGCACCTATTATTGCCACTGGGACACCTTCTTTTATTGCATTACCACTTTCGAAAGATTCAATTAATGGCATTATTTGATTTTGAATACTATAAATCAAAGTTTTAAGATCCTCTCTATTTGCAAATTCAACATCTTCTTCGCCAAAATCCAATTCTAATTCAACCAAACTTGCAAAATGAATTAACTCCTCTCTTAAAATTGCTATTTTTTTTGAAAAGCCCCCTTTTAATTGATTTATAGCAATTTGATGAGCTGCCGAAGAATCAGCAGCAATTAAATCTGCTACAGCTTCGGCTTGAGCTAAATCAAATTGTCCGTTTAAAAAAGCTCTTTGAGTAAATTCACCTGGTTGAGCCATTTTACATCCATTTTTTATCAATAATTTTAAGACATATCTTACTATGTATTCACTACCATGGGTCGATATTTCAACTGAGTCTTCTTTAGTAAATGAATGAGGAGCTTTGAATACACTTACTAAAACTTCATCAATTAGTTGATTACCATCCATTATTCTCCCAAAATGAATTGTATTTGGTTTTGAAATAGAAAGATTTTTACCTTTAAAAATTTTATTAACTATTTCGAAAGTATGTTCTCCTGATACTCGTATTAAAGCCAATGCACCTATACCTTGAGGTGTAGCTAATGCACAAATGGTTTCTTTCTGGATCAATTTTCTAAATTTATTAAAACAAAATTAAGGTTTTAAGATTAGTATTTTTTTGAAATTTAAAAATCTTAATTGATTTTGGCTTATTTTCAATTATTTTTGAATTTTAATTAAATAGTTTTTAGGCACTGTATGCTTTTTAATTCGCTCCAATTTGTATTCTTTTTTATTGTTGTCAGTCTTCTCTATTTTTCATTAAGGCATAGAGGAAAAATTTGGCTCTTGCTTCTTGCTTCGTGTTATTTTTATTTAGCTTATAAACCTATTTTTATTTTAGTTTTATTAATAACCATACTAGTAGATTATTTTGCTGGTATATGGATAAGCAAATCCGAAGGAAGAAACAGGAAGGTGTTACTGATAATTAGTTTGATTACCAATATTGGTTTTTTAGCATTTTTTAAATATTTTAATTTTATAAATCAAAATATATCAATTGCCTTGGGGCTAATTGGGGTAGAAAATCCCTTGCCTAATTATCCTTATGATTTACCTATAGGTTTGTCTTTTCATACCTTTCAAGCTATGAGTTATACGATTGAAGTTTATAGAAGAAATCAAAAACCTGAAAAAGATTTTATTATTTATTCTTTGTATGTGATGTTTTATCCTCAGCTGGTGGCTGGTCCTATTGAACGACCTCAAAATTTGCTTCCACAGTTTCATTCCCATTTTAAATTTGATTTTGAAAAATTAAAGTCTGGTTTAATGTTAATGGCTTGGGGTATGTTTAAAAAAGTTGTAATTGCGGATAGGCTTTCACTAATGGTAAACTATTGCTATGATAACCCTTTACAGCACAGTGGATTGACCCTTTTAATTGCTACATTCTTTTTTTCTATTCAGATTTATTGTGACTTTTCTGGATATTCAGATATTGCTATAGGTGCGGCTAGAATTATGGGATTTGACTTAATGAAAAATTTTGATGCTCCTTATTTATCTAAAAGTATTTCTGAATTTTGGCGAAAATGGCACATTTCCTTATCTACTTGGTTTAAAGATTATCTCTTTATTCCATTAGGAGGAAGCCGAGTTGGGCTTTGGAGGCTTTGTATTAATTATTTAATAGTATTTATAATAAGCGGTTTATGGCATGGAGCTGCCTGGACTTTCATTGTTTGGGGTGCTTTACATGGTTTATATTTAGTTTTTGGTATGCTTAGAAAACGTTATTCTCCTTTAAAACTTCCTGAAATTCCAATATTGTCAATATTATCTACCTTTGTCCTTGTGATGTTTGCATGGGTATTTTTTAGGGCAAAAGGTATTTATAATTCTAAAGTTATACTTTCAAAAATATTTACTTTGAAATTTTCTGATGGCTTTACTCTGCCTTTTCATATGAATGAATTTATTTTTTGTTGGTTTTTAATAATAATCCTTTTTTTAAAAGACATTTATATCAAAGATATTTCAACCAAAAACACATTAGAATTCTATTTTAAATTTGTTGGTTTAGCAATTATTTGTTATTTCTTCGGAATTTTTTCTTCTAATCAATTCATTTATTTCCAGTTCTGATGGCAAAGATTATTAAATATTTAATATTAATTATTTTTAGTTTTTTATGGTTTTTAGGTTGCTCAAAAACCGTTTCTGACTATC
Source organism: Cytophagaceae bacterium (assembly GCA_031420365.1). Taxonomy (GTDB): domain Bacteria; phylum Bacteroidota; class Bacteroidia; order Cytophagales; family Spirosomataceae; genus Leadbetterella. Next base: position 11,305 of record JANOMP010000295.1, on the reverse strand, counting down.
TTTTTGATCAAAAGATACTAAAAGATGATTTCAGGTATGGAGATTTATATCGCTTAAGTAATTTGCCAAAATTTAAAAAGCCTTTAGAATTATGTAAGAAAGTTTCAATTAAAGAAAAAGTAAATATAAGCCTTTTTCTGGCAGGAGATAGTTTTACAGAAGATAAGCGAATCTCTAAAAAAGATTTTGTGGCTAATAGCTATTTTAGAGGAAATGTTGCGGATCCTAATGAAGATTTACCAATAATTACAACCAAAAAAGTATTAATTATTGAAACTGTAGAGCGTCATTTCCGAGAAAGATTTACTGAGCCTTGGAAAAACTGGGGGTATGAAAAAAAGAAAATTGAAGATAAAATATCTATTGCTTATTTATTGAATCAAAATATGCCATATAATGAAAAATTACATCAGGCCAGCTTATTTGGTTTTGATGTCTTTCTTCTTATAAAAGAATGTAAAGCGATGCTCAATTACTCTCTGTTTAATAAAATAGATGAGAAGGTATTTTTATCAAAAGAAAAGAATAATATATTATATTATTTAGACATTGAACCTGGCCTTAGCTCATGTTTTGACAATTTAGAAGAAAAAGAGATTGAAAAATTGGTAAACAATGTAAATCTTACCTACGAATACTATAAAAGTCTGGGTTTTGATGAAGTGATATTAAGTATAATTCCGAACAAAACTAGTATTTTAGGAAGAGATTTAGGCAATTATAATAATTTAGTTTTAAGAATAGAAAATAATTCAAAACTAGAAATGCCTTTAATAAGTGTTTATAAAGAATTTGAGAAAGGTGGAAGTAAATTTTATGATTTAGGAGATTCTCATTGGAATTGTATTGGAGAACAAATTTGGATAAATAAAGTAAATAAAAAGCTTTTAGACTTGCAATAAGGTATTGGCATAGGCCTCTGCACTATGTGATTCACGATAATTTTTACCATCGATTATTCTATTTTGGGGATTTTTTAAATAAAAAATTATAGTATTTCTAATTTCATTAATATGGGTTGGATTTATAATTTTACCCAAATGATATTTATGTACTTGATCAGCCATAACACCGTAAGAAGACACAATACATGGTTTATTATGATTAGCCGCATTACCAACTACTCCACTAGAACCATAAAAATTTAGATTCATTCTTAAGATAACATCAGATTGAGAGAATGTTGACTCCATTTCAGAGTCGGATATAAAACTATCCATTGTAACCAGCTGATATTCTGAACTTATTCTTTTTAAATTCAGTAATTTCTGCTCATAATTTTCACTAAACTTGCCTATGATAAGCAAAGTTATATTGCTTGAAATTTCAGGTTCTAAACTATTTAAAGCTAAAAGAATATTTTCAGAATTTTTTCTTTCATCAATATATCCAAATTGTAAAAGGATTAAGTTTCCTGCCGGAACACCGTAATTTTTTCTTAAATCAAAATCTTTAAGGTGAGGATATTGAAAACAAGGATCGGGAAGATAAAAAAACCTATTATTTTTAGGTAATCCAGTCAAAAGTTCATCATTTAATACATATACTTTTAATAGATTTTTGTTTCTTAAGGCAAAAAATATAGTTATTTTCTTTTGATTTTTGTAAATTATATAGCGAGCTTTTGCTAATAAATTTTCTTTTTCAGGTTGCATTCTATGATAAGGCCGGAACCAAATACCCGAAATGCTGAACCTCGTCTTTTCTTTACCAATCGCCACTTGGTAAGGATCTAATTCCATCAAAACTAAATGATTGATTGTTAATTCAGCAGCATACTTTTTGATAATATTCCATTGGATTTGAGCTTTCTCCAAAAATCGAATATCTTTTTCAAAACTACTTTTTTCTTCTAGTGTTAATGTATGAATTTTTATGTTTTCTGAATTTGATTTTGAAATTTGGAATATTTCTGAATTATTAACTAAAAAATGGTAAATATTATTAAGACTTTTTTTTTCAATATATTGAACTAGGTTTTTGATAAATCCTAGTTTATGGCCATCTAGTTTAATATTTAAGTCAGTAATTAAAAAATTCATTAATATCTATAAATGTTTTTAGAAGGAATTCTATACAATAACAAAAAGCCAATTACAAATAGTACAATCAAAAACAAAATAGAGAAACGCATATTTCCTGAAAAATAAATAATAAAACCAAAAATAAATGTGCCTAATGAGGTAGCAATTTTTTCAGTTACATCATAAAAAGAAAAATAAGCTGCTGTTTTGTCTGTTTCTTCGGGAATCAATTTTGCAAAAGTAGATCTAGATAATGCTTGGATTCCACCCATTACTAATCCAACTAGCACAGCAATAATATAAAATTCTTGAGCAGTGGTGGTAAAATAGGCTCCAATAGGCACTAAAATCCAAACTACTATTTCAATTCTTAGCGCTATGGTATTTCCATACTTTTTCGATAAGAATGAGGCTAAATATGCACCTGGAATAGCAACTAATTGTATCAGTAATATGGTGATAATCAATCCATCTCTAGGGATATTTAACTCTTTATCTGCAAATATAGTGGCCACATATATTACAGTCATTACGCCCATATCGTACACAAAAAATGCTGCTAAAAAGCGTTTCATGTATTTATGTTTCTGGGTTTCAAAAAAAACATGTTTCAATTGCAGAAGTCCTTTTTTAAACCAATTATTATTATATTCTATTTTTTCATCTTTAGGTAAATAATAAAATGGAATTTGAGCAAACCCTGCCCACCAAATCCCTACTGTTAAAAAAGCAATTCTAGACGTAAGTCCAGATTTAGAATCAGCTTCTGAAAGACCAAATAATTCAGGCTTTAATATCATTAAAAGATTTGCAATTAATAAAATAACAGACCCAATATATCCAAAAACAAAACCTTTAGCACTAAGTTTATCAAAGTTTTCTTCTGTGGATATTTGAGGAATAAATGAATTGTAAAAAACTAGACTTCCGCCCCAACCAACTATTGACAAACCAAAAGCTATCATTGATAAATTGAGGTTTTCTTTAGTAAAAAAGAAAAAATATGCACAGGAGGCTGAGCCTAAATAACAAAAAAACTTCATAAACATTTTTTTTCTGCCTGAAGAATCCGCTATACCTGTTAATATTGGATTTAAAAAAACTAAAATCAATGAAGCAAAAGAAAGAATGTAGGTGTATAAAACATCATTATTGATTTCATGCCCAAAAAACATAATCATATCCCCACCACTTTCGTTTACAGCAGTGGCATGATAATAAATTGGAAAAATGACAGAAGTGATAACTAAATTGTGGACAGAATTAGACCAATCATACATTGACCATGCATTCCAAATTTTTTTATTATTAACGTAATTCATGTCTTAGGGTTAATATAGAAAAAGTAGAGAGGAAGGGATTCGAACCCTCGGTGCCTTGCAGCACACACGCTTTCCAAGCGTGCTCCTTAAACCACTCGGACACCTCTCTAGTTTCGGGATTGCAAAGTAAAGTAAAAATTGCGAGATTTTGTTTACGCCATTTCTCCTACCAAGTTATTTTCTAATAATTCTTTTATTTTATTTGATGTAGGTTCATTTCCTAATACCCACATCATCTTAGTTATTGCAGCTTCTAATGTAATGTCTTTGCCACTAATAATACCAATCTCCTTCATTTTTTGACTAGTTTCATATTTCCCCATCTGTACTCTTCCACCAGTACATTGAGAAACATTAAAAATTACTATTTTTTTTTGAATAGCGTTTTCTAAAATATCCAAAAACCAATCATTTGAAGGTGCATTGCCAGATCCATAAGTTTCTAAAATTACTCCCTTTAAAGAGTTTTGATTAAAAAAATTACTTATGAATTCTTCATTTATACCCGGAAATAATTTCAAAATAGCTACATTGTTATCAATTCTCTTAAAAAACTCAAGTGATTTTCCCGGCTTAGGGATATAAATATTTAAATAATTGTAATCAATATTTACACCGATTTCGGCTAAATAAGGATAATTTTCTGAATCGAAGGCATCAAACTGACTACTTTCTCGTTTTTTTGCTCGATTGCCTCGTAATAATCGTCCATTAAAATAAATACATACCTCCGGTACTATTACTCGATCATTTATTGTTGAACCGGCAATTTGTATGGAACTAATTAAATTTTCTCTGGCATCAGTTCTAGGAATTCCAATAGGAAGTTGTGCTCCTGTAAAAACAATTGGTTTTGTAAGATTTTGAATCATAAAGCTCAAAGCTGAAGCTGAATATGCCATAGTATCTGTCCCATGTAAAACCACAAATCCTAGATACTTATGATAATTTAATTCAATAATCTCTACCAATTCTATCCAAATTTGTGGTGAAACATTTGAAGAATCAATTGGAAAGGGAAACGCCAAAAAACATAATTCTAAATTTAGTCTATTTAATTCTGGTATATTTTCTACGACTTGATCAAATTTAAAAGGAATTAATCGGCCAGTTAAATTATCATATACCATTCCTAATGTTCCTCCAGTATATATTATTAAAACTTTTTTAGAATCTATTTTCTTTGATTTTATTTTAATTACTTCATATTTATTCATATTCTGTCTCTGCTAAAAACAAAGAAAAAGATCCTTGCAATTCTTTTAATGTTTTTTCTTTTTTTAAAATAGTTGCTAATTCAATTCCTTTCAAATAAGTATTTTTCGCTTTTTCAAATTTTTCGAAATTGAAATATAAATTTGCTGCATGATAATAAGTTGGTAAATATTCTGGAAATCTAATTAACAAGATTTCAAAATATTCCATAGCTTTATGCGGTTGGTCACTGATATATTCAATAGCCAATCCATAATAGTTAAATGGATCCTCAGGTTCGATTTTTAATTGCTCAAATAAAAAATTAATACGTTCGACTTGCATTTTATTTTTCTACTTTTTACATTTGTAAATTGTTATGCATGCATACTATTATTTTTAAGTAAATTTAATAGCTTACATTGTTTAAGAATTCAAAATTAACATTATAATTTCAATCTTTATGAAAATATTGGTTTGTATTTCAAGTGTTCCAGATACTACTTCAAAAATTGCTTTTGAGGACAACAATACAAAATTCAGCAAAGGAGGCATTCAATATATAATTGGACCTTATGACGACTACGCATTGGCAAGAGGAGTAGAGCTTAAAGAAAGTTTAGGTGGAAGTTTGACTGTGCTAAACGTAGGATTAGCAGATGCAGAGCCACAAATAAGAAAGGCCTTGGCTATTGGTGCCGACGATGCAGTCCGAATTGATGCTGAACCTAGGGATTCCTATTTTGTAGCCTCTGAGATAGCAAGCTATGCCAAAGATAAAAGTTTTGACTTGATTTTGATGGGCAGAGAAACTACTGACTACAATTCGGGTGTAGTACATGGTATGGTAGGGGAGATGCTTGGAATTCCTTCTTTTTCTCCTGTTATGGAGTTAAATTTAGATGGGAACAAAGTGCTGTTGTCTAGGGAAATAGAAGGCGGCAAAGAGAAATTAGAGACCAGTTTGCCTTTGGTATTGGGCTGTCAAGAGCCTATTGCTGAATGGAAAATACCAAATATGAGAGGAATTATGTCTGCCAGAACCAAACCTTTGGTTGTGATTCCGGCAAGCTCAGATGAATTGACGAGTATAGGAAAATATGAATTGCCTCCTGCAAAAGGAGCTTGCAAAATAATTTCAGCAGAAGATGCTGGTTCATTAATTAAATTATTACAAACAGAAGCAAAAGTTTTATAATACTTAAAAAAATTAATAAAATGTCAGTATTAGTTTATACAGAGTTGGCTGAAGGTCAATACAAAAAAACATCTTTAGAAGCAATTTTCTACGGTTCAAAAGTAGCTGAACTTTTAGGAACCACGCTAAATGTGTTAGCAATAGGTGCTTCTGAAAAAACAACTTTAGCAAAAGCAGGTGCCTATGGAGCAAAAGAGGTTCTGCATGCAAACTCCTCAGAATTATCAGAGCAAAATATTATGGCTTACAGTAAAGTGTTAACTGCGGCTATTCAAAAAACAAATGCCTCGATAGTAGTTTCTAGTAAATCATCTTTAGCAGATGCGGTGATGGCAAGAGCCTCGGCAGCAACAAAAGCTGGTTTAGTGGGAAATGTTGTGGAATTGCCAGAAGTGGGTTCAGGTTTTGTTGTAAAAAGAAGCATTTTTTCTGGGAAAGCTTTTGCAATGACGGAAATAAAAAGTGAGATTAAGTTTTTAGCGATAAAGAAAAATGTTGTCGAACCGATAAATACAAATTCCGTTGCCACAGTTACAGAATTCTCCACTGATTTAGGGAGCACTGTTTCTTCTTCTATAATTTTAGAAACAATTAAAGCTAGTGGTGCAGTGTCATTACCTGAGGCAGATTTAGTTGTTTCTGGAGGAAGAGGAATGAAGGGACCCGAAAATTGGCAGCCATTATTAGATTTGGCAGAAGCTTTAGGTGCTGCTACAGCATGTTCAAAGCCAGTATCTGATTTAGATTGGAGACCGCATCATGAACACGTTGGTCAAACAGGAATAAAAGTAGCTCCCAACCTTTATATAGCATGCGGAATTTCAGGTGCTATTCAGCATTTGGCAGGCGTAAATTCATCAAAAGTTATTGTAGTTATCAATAAAGATCCTGAGGCACCATTCTTCAAATCCGCAGATTATGGAATAGTAGGTGATGTTTTTGATGTTTTGCCAAAACTCACTGCAGCAGTGAAAGCTATGTGATTTTTTTAGTAAAATATTTAAATCAAAAAGCTTCTAAAAAGTAGCTTTTTGATTTTATGAATGTTTAAATTTTTTCAAAAAATAATAACTGTATTATTGTTTCCCTATTTCTATTTATTACAATTATATTTCTTCCATTAAAGCGGCAGCTTTAGTATTATCATCTGGATGTCTATCAATCAACTTATTAATGGGATCAATTCCTGCTTTTTTGGGTTTTTCTTTTACTATCACAGTAAACGTATTACTCCCTTTATTTACTTTGTGTTTTTTCAAATACAATAAATTAGGTTCTCCTTTAATATCTTCTCCATAAACTCCTACATCAATCCAATCATTAATTGCAATTGGCTTTTCTTTACCTGAGCCATCAGCCCGAAACTTCTCATTTGAGGTAGATATTTTAACTTCAAAAGTCTTGTCCTTCAATGCCTTGTATTCCACTTTTTCGGTTTTGTTCTCAAAAAGCGTAATAGTCTCAAACATATCGGTGATGATGTTTTTTAGAGAATCTGGTGTCTGGGCTTTGAAGTACCCCAACAAATCATTACTGGTCGGATAACGTTTGTTTTTCGATTCAGGACCTGGATATTGCCAATCTTTGAGGAAGTTTCTCAAAGCCAAATTTACCTTTTCCTCCCCAATATAATCTTGTAAGGCAAACATGACCAACGAACCTTTTTGGTAATGGATATACCCTTGGCTTTCTACCAAATTTAGCGGTTGCTCTTTCTTCCTTTCACTTGATCTACCCCTAAGATATCTATCTAATTCGTATTTCAAGAACTTTTGCATCATCTCAGGTTTAATGGCATGCTTCATTACCATTAGAGCTGAATATTGAGCTTGTGTTTCTGATAACATAGCATTTCCTTTCACACTTGCTTCTGCTACCTGATGACCCCACCACTGATGACCGAGCTCATGAGCTGTTCCATAAAAAGGCATATCTAAATCTTCATCAGGGTCGGCTATTTTTTGAATAAAGCCAATACCTTCAGAAAATGGGACAGTGTTTGCAAATGACTGAGCAAATTTGGCATATCTAGGAAACTCCATAATACGCATTTGTCTGTATTGATATGGACTAAAGTTTTTAGAAAAATAAGCGAAAGAAGCTTTCATTGAAGTCATCATTTTATCTAAATTGTACTCATGCCCTTTATTATAATATATTTCTAAACTAATAGGTTTTCCATTGCCGTCTATCCATTTATCTTTTTTAACTTCATATTTGGCCGAAACTATAGCATAAAAATTGCACATAGGAACATCCATTTTATAATGAAAATACTTACGCCCATTAGTTTCCCAGGCTTTTTGCAAATAGCCAGGAGCTATTGCTGTTTGGTCTTTTTCTGTCCCAATAACCATTTCAAAACGAATATAATCTGCATCGTCCCCAAATAAACTCTGACTTAAACCAATAGGATCGTTTTGCTCCATCATTCGCTCTTTCTCTTTTAATTTATACTTTCTACGAGTATCATCATTGCCAATTTCATATCCATTATTATATCCTATTGTTGGAAAATATAAATTATTGAAAAATGTACCATTATAAACTACATTGGTATTAGAACCACTTGCAACAAAGCCCTTTGTCTCAAAAATAGTTTTAAAAGACATTTTTATTGAATCAGAAGGAGCTAATGGTTTGTTTAGAGTATGGATAATATAACCAAATTTTTCAAATTTTTTATTCTGCTTTGCCCCGCCTTCAAAATTCAAATAGGCAATTTTCATAGTGTGTTCTTCATCATTTTGAATATGAACTTCTGAAATTGGCTTTTCTGTTTTGTTTTTTAACCAAAAATAACCTTCGGCAGTAAAATCACGATTGGAAGGATAAATATCAACTTTCAAATTAACGTCAATAATTTTAGGCTGAGGAATGTTTTCAAATTTCTTCAAAGTCTTTTCGTAGTTTACTCTTTTCTTCTCAGATTCTTCGATGGTGGCATATTTGTTTATTTTGTTGGTGTTATAAAAAACATAACACCCAGTTAAAATGGTAGATAACAAAGCAAAAATGCCAAGAGTTATTATTGGCTTACTAAGTCGAAGTTTTCCAACCTTCAAACGTGTTTTCATAAGAGATTCTGAACCCCTAACAGATAAAACAACGGATAAAACAAAGAATACTATTACCATAGACATCCAATAAAGTTTCATCCAGGAGAATGAAGTAATAAAATGTCCAAATTTATTCATATCAGAATATCCTCCAAGTCTTCCACTACCAAACATAAATAAGGGATGTTGAATGCCAGCTGCCCCTAAAAAGAAGGTCAATAAAAAGAATACAAACATCATAGCAAAACCAATGAATTTATTATTGGCCATTACTTGAACAAAGAAAGATAAAAGCGTATACAATAAAACAAAGGATAGCGTACTACTAAATATAGATTTAAAATAAAGACCCACCTCAAAATTGAAATAACCATGAGCTGCCTGAACAGCAATACCCATTAAAATCAATAACAACATGACACAAATGTTTATCATCATCATTCCAATAAATTTGGCAGTAAGATTTACCCAATCTTTTACGGGTGTTGCATCAATTATCAAATGGATATTTAAAATCCTTTCTTTCCAAACCAATTCTCCACTATAAAATACAATTATGATCAAGAAAAACATATCAAAACCATCCAACATACTTATCACATTGGCTGTAATAGGGTAGGAGCTAGTGCCGTACATTTTATCGAAATAAAACGATTCAACGATGATTTGCACTACTCCCACAAAAGCTATGGCTATAAATGGCACTTCTTTTATGACCATTATGAAATAAAATTTGGCTTGGGTCCAGAGTTGAGATAGATTGGTCGAAAAGCCTGAAAATTGAATTACTGAAGGAATTTTTACCAATTCAGGTTTGATTTTTTCAGTTATTGCGACAGTCTTATTTTTTCTTTTGAAAAGGGAATTTCTTATTACATTGAAACTAAATGAGAAATACGTACCTATCAAAATCAGCAGAGCTATGCAGCACCAAACCAGCCTATTCCAAAGTAAAACACCTCCAAGTGGCACTATTTGCGAGTTTTTTTGTGCTGGAGTCCAATATTCTGTAAAAATACCAAAGGCACGCACACCAAAAGGATCTAGCATGGCCGACAGTGTTTTGTTGTCTATGTTGCTTAAAAGGGTGTCAGAAACTTGGTATAACACGAAAAGGATAATTCCTTGGGTGTAAATAACTATGGTAGAGCGACTTAATGCTCCAGCTGCAAAGAATATAGCACCTTGGATGAATAAATTGCTAACTCCCCAAACGAAAAATGGCTGTAAAAAGGACCAAGCATTAAAAACTAGCATTTCTTTTTCTTTCCATGATGGATCCCAAGGCAGAAACTTGCCGATTGAATATCCGGTCATAAAGGCCATCCAAATAGAGCAATAAATCAAGACCATTATAATAAATGAACCAAAAAACCTGCCAAAAAGGTAGTCGAATTTTGACATGGTGGTGCTAAACATCAAGGACTCTGACTTGTGTTCAAAATCCCTTAGCACTGCCACACCCATAATGGCTGAGGCTATGAAAGTAAAAAAAAACGTCATGATAATTGTCATGAAGGCCAGGTTATAGGGCGAATTTTCTTTGATTTGCCCACCAGCTATGCCGCCAATGGTAACGAATTTAGAGGTGACCGCCGCAAAACAAAGCAAGAATAATATTCCAAAATAAATATAGGTCGATGGTCGGTTTTTACGATAAAAAAACTCAAACCTTATTATTTCCTTTAACATGATTTTTAAGATTTTAGGGTTTGATTTTTACGATTGCAAAAATATTTTGGAGAAATAAACATCCTCTAGGTCGGCCTCAATAGCACTAAAAGTGCCGTCGGGGTTTTGGTCTGATAGAACATTAATTACAGGATTTCCAGCAATCAGCTTTTCAGAAATTACTCTGAAATTGGCCTTATAATCGCTCAGTTCGTATTTTTTTATACGCTTTGTCCACACTTTTCCTTCAATGTTTTTTAGTGCTTCGTTAGGATTGCCTTTAAACAAAATTTCACCTATGTTAAACACCGCCATATCAGAGCAAAGTTCTTTTACGTCTTCTACGATATGTGTGGATAAAATAACCACAGTATTTTCACCAAGTTCAGAAAGTAAATTTAAAAATCGATTTCTTTCAGCTGGATCTAATCCGGCAGTGGGTTCATCCACAATAATTAGTTTTGGATTAGCCAAAAGTGCTTGTGCGATTCCAAATCTTTGTTTCATTCCACCAGAAAAACCTCCTAAGTTTTTCTTTCTTGCCTCCCAAAGATTAGTTTTTTGCAAAAGAGCTTCCACCACATTTTTTCTTTCTGAAGAATTGGTAATTCCCTTTAAAACTGCAATATGATTCAGTAGATTTAAGGCACTAACTTTTGGATAAACGCCAAATTCCTGTGGCAAATATCCAAGGGTTTTTCTGATTTCGTCCTTTTGGGTAAGTACATTGATGTCGCCAAGAAATATTTCCCCAGAATCTGGTTCTTGTAATGTTGCGATGGTACGCATAAGGGATGATTTTCCGGCTCCATTTGGACCAAGAAGACCAAACATCCC
>JANOMP010000294.1:0-22726 GCA_031420365.1 Cytophagaceae bacterium | reverse complement strand
AACATTGTTCCAGTAATCACAAAAACGTCCGTATGAAAATTTTTAAGCAAGTTAAATTACTAATAGCTAGATAATTAATTTAAAAATTCATGGCGGACGGCCGAGTCAGGATTTTTTTTTGTGAGTGTTTTTGGCTGAGCTGGCATTCCAGTTGGCCCGACATTCGGCTTTTTTCAATTGGACAGGCATACCTGCGGTCAGCCGATGCTGAAATTAAGGCTAACAACAAATTCAGTAAACAGCAATCATTAATTAATTTTATAAAATTCAGGGTTTCACTCTAAATCCTGTAAATCCATATTTTATAACTAGCCTCAAGACTGAATTAAACCAGTATATTTACTTTTATAAATTTACCTAGGAGAGAAAAATTTCTCCCATAGGTAAATTTCTTTAAGGGTTTTAAGCTAATGAACTCTTACAAAATTCTAAACATTTTTGTACTTCTTTTACGGAGTTCGATCCTTCAGGAATCTTATATTCTAACTCGATAGTTGCTGGGAAACTGAATTTTTCTTGACTCATCATTTTCAAAACATCTTTTAGTGGAGTGTCTCCTGTTCCCCAAGGCAAGTTTCCTTTTCCATTTGCTGCATTCTGACGGTCCTTAATATGCATACTAACAATATTATTGTGCATTTTTCTTACAAAATCTAAGGGATTTGGATTTCCGGCAGCTACATAATGACCCAAATCTAAATTCATAGCATTTGCTGGAGATTGTGCAAGTGCTGTATCCCAAAAAGTAGGAGTTTGTTGCTCGTGTCCATGATAACCAACCTTTACCCCATATTTTTCGGCCAATTTTCCTAATCTTAACGTTTGTACGTCATTCGAAGGGTGTTCGAGTGTAACATGACTGGCACCTAACGTTTTAGCGGCTTTCATTCCATAAGCTACTTCATCGTCTGAATTGTCTTTTTCAAAAGCATTCGGCTTAAAAGCATATATTTTCACTCCGGCTTTTTTATACATTTTACCCACTTCTTCAAATTTGTTCATAGGTACAGAAAGCCTCCATTTTTTCACCTCTTGATGATATTCTTTGATCAAAGCCTCAGCGTCGTTAAGCTTTTTAGTTTCTTCTTCCGTAAGTGGAAGGTTATCTCTTTTTTTCCGTCTGAGTGGAAAAATAGAACGAAAATCAACTGGACTTTTTGGTTTTCCTGCATACATTTCGACTGGATCTCCCATTAATTCAATGGCATTTATTCCGCTATCCAAAATATATTGAAGTGTGGCTTCGGCACTTTGATCTGGCATTTCTCTAAATGAGTAGGTAATTACACCTATTTGAACACCTTTTATTAGAGAACTTGATTTGTATAAATCAGACATAATAGCAGGCATGCCAAATATTTTATTTGCTCCTAAAGTTGTTCCAACAAGAAGAGACGCATTGGAAATAAAGCTTCTTCTTGACTGCAATATGCTTTCATTTTTTTTCATAAAATTTTCATTTTTTTTTTACTGTTCACAAAATTATTTCAAGTGTAAATATATAATTAAAAATTAAAATTGTACAACAAAAACGACAATTGCCTTTAAAACTCACTATTAATTAGGTGATTTAACCGACAGAAAATATTTCCGTTTTTGTTTAATCCTTCTTTTGTCGAACAATGTAAGTTTAATGGCGTTTATTAGGGATAATAAAAAGTATTATTAAACTTTATGAAACGATTAAAAGTTGAGCAGTTTCTGCCAATAAGTTTAGAAAAAGCCTGGGATTTTTTTTCTTATCCAAAAAATTTCAATGAAATTACTTCCCCCGAAATGACATTTAAGATTATTTATGATATTCCTGAAAAAATATATGAAGGATTAATGATTACTTATAAAGTATCGCCTATACTCAATATTCCTTTAGATTGGGTTACAGAAATAACACATGTGAAAGAAAATGAGTTTATTGTTGATGAACAACGTATAGGACCTTATAATATATGGCACCACGTACACCATTTAAGGCTGTAGAAGGTGGAGTCTTGATGACTGATATATTACATTATGATATAGGAAAATCCATATTTGGTTGGATAGCAGGCAAATTATTTGTCGATGCTAAAGTAAGTGGTATTTTTACTTACAGAGAGCAAAAACTTAAAAGGATGTTTACAAATAATATTTTATCTTAGAGCGATTCGAAGCTCTTCTTTGTCGTCAAAGTGGCTTTTAATTCCACTGATATCTTGATACGTTTCGTGTCCTTTTCCAGCCACCAAAACAATATCATGCGCTTTGGCTAATGAAACTGCAGTTTTAATAGCTTCTCTTCTGTCTGTTATTTTAGTAACTTTTCGACGAGACGAAATAGGCACTCCTGCTAGCATATCCTCTAAAATAGCTTCGGGATCTTCGTTTCTGGGATTATCGGAAGTTAAAATTATTATATCAGAAAGTTTACATGCTATTTTTGCCATAAGAGGACGTTTCCCTTTATCTCTATTCCCGCCACAACCCACTACAGTAATAATCTTCTGATTGCCTTCACTTAGATCTTTTATAGTTTGTAGTACATTTTCTAAGGCATCTGGAGTATGTGCATAATCTACAATCCCAACTATATTTTGTGTAGAAACTACTTGCTCAAATCTGCCAGGAGGTGGAGTAAGTTCTGAAAGAACTTCCAAAATTTGTTCTGGATTTTCCCCTAAAAGTACAGCCGATCCATACACAGCTAAAAGATTATACGCATTAAATTTCCCAATTAATTTAAACCAAACTTCTTGGCCATTTATGTCCATTTGAAGACCAAATAATCCACAATCTAATACCTTCCCTTTAAAATTTCCTATATTTTTAAGTGAGTAAGAATACATTTTTGCCGCTGTGTTTTGCAACATAACTTTCCCATTTCTGTCATCGGAGTTGGTTAGTGCAAATGCGTTTTTGGATAGCTGATCGAAAAACCCCTTTTTTGCTTTTATATAATTATTGAAAGTTAAATGAAAGTCTAAATGGTCTTGTGTAATGTTAGTAAAAATGCCTCCAGCAAAAGTAAGGCCTGCAATCCTTTCCATCATTACAGCATGTGAGCTAACCTCCATAAAAACATAAACACAGGCTTCCCTTTGCATTCGACCCAATAATTCATTTATTTTTACAGAGTCAGGAGTTGTGTGTGTAGATGGAATAATTTCATCCTCTATTTGATTTTGTACAGTAGAAAGTAAACCACATTTATATCCTAGTTTTCTAAAAAGATTAAACTGAAGAGTGACAACAGAAGTTTTCCCGTTTGTGCCGGTTACTCCTATTAAAGCTAATTTTTTTGAGGGGTTGCCATAGAAATTAGATGCCGCTATTCCCATAGATTTGGCCGAATTTTCTACTTGTATATAGGTAATTTCCGAATGTAAATCTTTAGGTAAAATTTCACAAAGTACAGCTCTCGCACCTTGCGAAATCGCCTTTTCAATATAAGAATGCCCGTCAACTTGTGTGCCTGGAATAGCCACAAATAAAGTTTCTTGTACTATATTTCGGGAATCGAATTCAATTTTAACTATGTTGATATCAGTTTTTCCAGAAACAATTTTTAAAGGAATGGTATAAAGAATTTCGCTTAAAAGCATTTACAAAAATTTAATATTTTTGTAAATATAAAATAGGAATTTGATTAGGAATAGAAATGTGAAAATATTCTAATAAATTAAATTTGTTTTTTCTGAATTCTTGACAATTTTGTGATAAATTAAATTGATTTAGAAAAGCTAACAAATAGTATAAAGATATGGTTATTGATAATTCTTTCATTATTCACCCTTTTGGCTTGGTCACAATACTCTCAATCAAATATTACAGCTGCGAATTCGCTCATTATCAATTCTATCAATCTGCGATTGAAAATTAGATTTTAATTCTAGAAAAAGCACAAATATTTTGTTTGTTGAATTCGAGTCTTAAAATCATAACTACAAAAGTGAATTTAAAAAATAAAATATTGCCTCTCCTTCTCACAGCTGTGAATACTTCATCGGCTTCAAAAATACACGATGAATGTTCGATACTGTATTAGCGTATTCTGAAAGTTTCGAGATCCGTTTCCATTCTGGATGATCCGAGAATTTTTTCCAGCTGGCGTCACGCTCGGCCAAATCTTTGAAGGCAAGCATATAAGTTAAACAAGGCATTTGAGGCCCAGCTATTTTCTCCCCAAACATAACTGAATGTAGCCCTGTTTCTTTGAAAATCTGTAGCTCGCTCTCGTTAAACATTTTTATTTTTCTTTGATAAGCATCTTCAATGTAACCTTCGTAAGTACGAAGTTCAAACACCATCGAGCCTGCGACTGGCTTTACAAGCTGAGGAATTCCCGAAAAAGCATTGAAAAAAGATGTCTCATACCTACTGAAAGGTACTTTATCTTGTGTAATTGAGTTATAGGCAATGGTATTTTCAGCAAAGGCCATGTCCAAATTTATAGCTCTTGTCACCTTCTCATAAGATGCCATACTCTCGAAAGGAATCAACAAATATATTTTGGAGGGGTTGTCTTGACTCCACTCTTCAAAAGCGCCAATATTCTTTACGCCTTGACTGTTCAATGCTGGCAAAAGAGCTTTTTCAAGGTAATTGTGTAAGCTAGATGCTGGATTGCCGAACTTCATGTTATAAACTCGTAATTCATAAAATTCGCGTTGAGCCGAAACAGAAATAGAAATAAAGATAAAAGCGAACAAGAAAAAGTATTTTTTCATTTTTTATGTTTGAATAAATTGAACGGTAAAAGTAGAAAAAAAACAATAAACCTTTTATGCTATTTATCACTGAAGATTGAAAGTCGACGTTTCTTTTGCATTCTTGCCCAAAAATTCGGAACATTGCGGCTAAATTTTGTTATTTTTAATGAGTTTAGTTAAAAAATTAGCTGGCGATACGGTTCTATATGGTATGAGCAGCATCGTTGGACGATTGCTGAACTGGCTTTTGGTGATTGTACATACGCGTGTTTTTGAACAACCCGAATTACTCACCGAAAACGCCCAACTTTACACTTATGTTATTCCACTCAATATTCTTTTTACATTCGGCATGGAGACCGCTTTTTTCAGATTTGGCTCCAAGAAAGAAAATCAGGCAGAATATTTTAATCTAATTCTGAGTTTCATAATTGTACTAAGCGGCATCCTTTCTTTGGGTTTAATTTTGGGGGCTACGCCGTTGGTAAACGCCATGCGGTTTCCAGGCAAAGAACACTTGGTTATAATGCTAGCCATTATTATTGCCATAGACGCCATTTGTGCTATAGCTTTTGTTAAACTACGAGCCCAAAACAAAGCCAAGCGGTTTGTAGGCATTAAAATCACCAACATTGCCATCAATATTTTCCTCAATGCTTTTTACTTGATTTTTTGCAACAACATCCTGAATGACAAGTTTCTACTGAACTTTAAACCTTTTGCGACATTTTTTTACAATGCCAATATTGGCCCCGACTACATCATTTGGGCCAATTATGTGGCCAGCATGATTACACTTGGATTGCTTTGGAAGGAACTGGTGGGCTTTAAGTTTAATATTAATTGGGAAAAACTCAAACCTGTTTTGGTGTATGCTTATCCACTAATGATAATGGGTTTGGCAGGGGCTATTAATCTTACAGCCGACCGACTGATGTTTAGAGAACTACTACCTGAAGGGTTTTATCCAAAATTCCCTAAACCAGACCAGGCTTTTAGTATATATTCACAAGTTTATAAATTATCTATTTTTATGACTTTGGTTGTGCAAGCGTATAGATATGCAGCAGACCCTTTATTTTTTGCAAAAATAGGCGACAAAAACTCACCACATCTTATAGCACTGAGTACCAAATGGTTTACAATTGCTTGTATAATTCTTTGGGTAGGGGTAAGCTTAAACTTAGATTGGATTGGGCTTTTGATTGGCGAAAATTATAGATCCGGTTTATTCATAGTCCCTATTTTACTTTTAGCGAATCTCTTTATTGGAGTTTATGGCAATGCCTCTATTTGGTTTAAACTTTCTGATAAAACCCAGTTTGGTACGTATTTGACTATTTTGGCGATGATTTTAACTATACTTTTAAATTTTATTTTAATACCCAAAATTGGGTATTTGGGATGTGCAATTACATTTGCTATTTCATCGTTTTTTATGGTAATTGCTTGCTATCTACTAGGTCAAAAATATTACCCTATTCCCTATGAGTTAAAGGAAATCGGAATATACTTAATAGGTGCCTCGATTCTTATTTTAGTAAATACGCAAATACATATCTCTAATTTATGGATTTCTGCCCCATATCATATTCTTTTATGTTTTTTATTCATAGCTATGATATATTGCTATGAATTCAAAGTTAAGAGAACGCCTGATTTTAAAACATAGGGAGCCAATAAATTTTATAAATTGGCTTTTATTCTTTCTGTAATTTCACCCAATTCTTCTTTTGAAATCTTAATCTTCGAATTGAAATTCATATCACTTAAGCTGTTCATTGGTATTAAATGAATATGTACATGTGGCACCTCAAGGCCAATAACTGCTACTCCTACTCGTTTGCAAGGTACAGCTTTTTTAATAGCTGGTTCAATTGACTTTGCAAAAGCCATTAAACCCAAATATAGCTCATCTGACATATCAAAAAGATAATCAATCTCTTTTTTAGGCACCACTAAAGTATGACCGGGTGCACAAGGAAAAACATCTAAAAATGCAAAGAAGTCTTCTGTCTCGGCTATTTTATGGCAAGGAATCTCACCATTTATGATTTTCGTAAAAATGGATGGCATAAAATCAATTTATTTTTTGCAATTTTAATCTAATTTTCATTCAGTAACAAGATTTTCTTTCCTTAAAAACTAATTGATGAATCATAAAGGATATTGCATCGGTTTTTTATTTTTTATTTTAAGTTGTGCCTCACAGGCTATTCCAGTTATGTCTCATGAAGAGAATAAACAAATCATCCCATTGGGGGGCAATGCCTGGGTTGCTAATGGTGCGAAAATATCCGAAAACGGACTTGAAAATTGGACAAATTCAGACCAGATCTGCAAAGTGTATTTTAAAGTGGCCCAAGTTGGAAAACTTAAGCTATCTCTCTATTTAAGCTCCAAAAACTGTACTATAGATATTACTATTGCTGGGCAAGCGAAAACCATTCAATCCAAGGGGGAGTCTGAAATAATGGTGGGAGAATGGGATATAAAAAAGGCAGGATATGTAGAAGTGCAATTTAAAGGTGTTGAAAAAAAAGAACCTACTTTTGGAGTAATTTCAAGTTTAGGTATTAGCGGTAGTTCTATAAATACAGAAATGTCCTATGTAAAGAACAATGAAGGAAATTACTTTTATTGGGGTAGACGTGGGCCTTCAGTACACCTTAATTATATTACAGAGGGTTTAGGAAACATTGAATGGTTTTATTCAGAAATAACAGTTCCTGAAAATAATGACATCATTGGCTCCTATTATATGGCAAATGGTTTTAAAGAAGGCTATTTTGGAATGCAAGTAAATTCCGAATTTGAGCGAAGAATTTTGTTTTCTATCTGGAGTCCTTTTACTACCGATGACCCAAGCAAAATTCCAGCAGAAAAAAAAATAATTTTGTTGAAAAAAGGGCAAAATGTTTTAACTGGGGAGTTTGGCATCGAGGGAGCGGGTGGACAAAGTTATTTAAAATACAATTGGGAAGTGAATAATACCTACAAATTTTTGGTAGGAGCTAAACCTGATTTCAATGGATTTACAGTTTATTCCGCCTATTTTTTTGCTCCGGAAGAAAACAAATGGCTTCTAATTGCCACCTTCAAATGGCCCCAAACCAATACTTATTTGAAAGGATTATATTCGTTTCTCGAAAATTTTGATACGCAAACAGGCAATGTTTCCAGAGAAGCTAGATATAATAACCAATGGGCATTTGATTCTCAAAAAGGGTGGATAGAAATCAACAGAATTACTTTTTCAGCTGATGCGACAGCCCGTATAGGCTATCGAAAAGATTATGCTGGAGGATTAAAAGGAGAAGATTTTTACCTTAAAAACTGTGGTTTTTTTGATGAGAACGTGGTAATAAAAACTGCTTTTGAAAGGCCATTAAAAAAAGGTAAACCCCAAATAGATTTTCAGAGTTTACCATAAATCAACTTAGTATATAATTCCTTTAGTTTCTTTAAAAATGCATTTGAATTAGATTATAAAAAAAATTAAATTTTTATAGCCCAATCTCCTTTTAGTTTTCTTCCTAAAAGAGTATTTGCTTCTTTATCATTATTGAAAATTTCTTTTTTAGGATCCCAAGTTAATGGGTGTCCTAATTCATACGCAATGTTTGCAATATTGCAAAGCGAAGAAGTTCTGTGACCTATTTCTACATCACAAATAGGCAATGTTCTGTTGCGCATAGCCTGCAAGAAATCTTTATAATGATTGTCGCTTTTATACACATGTTTTTCTGTTTCGCTTATTATTCTAGTGGCCAAATGGATTGGATTGGTTTCAATTTTCTTACGTTGTACTTTTATTTCCCCCTCAGAACCTACAAAATGTATCGCATTATTCCATTCCCATGGCTCATGAGTCATGGTTATTCCGTTAGCGTATTTGAGGGTTAAGTGTTTTACTTCTTTGCCATTTGCAGGAGTAATTGAAACAGGACCACTTGCGTCCATATCTAATGCCCATTGCACAATGTCAAACATATGAGCACCCCAATCGGTTACCATTCCACCTCCAAATTCCTTATATAATCGCCAATTTGGAAACACATCTTTACTAATTGGTGGAGCCAATTCAGAATTAAAAGGAACAAAATCGTTGGGGCCTAACCATTTTTTCCAGTCTAATCCTTCAGGCATAGGCTCTTCTGACAAATTGTATTTTACAGGAGGTTTGCCCACATTTACTTTTATATGTTTTATCTCACCTAAATAACCATTCCGAACCAATTCGGCTGCTTGCCTAAATTCTGGCCAGGAACGTTGCATACTACCCGTTTGAAAAACCCTTTTGTGTTTTCTAACAGCATTTACCATTGCTCTTCCCTCTTTAACAGTTAAAGCAAGCGGTTTTTCACAATATATATCTTTCCCTGCTTCGGCAGCTTTTACAGCCATTACAGCATGCAAGTGGTCAGGCGTTGCGATAACAACCGCATCAATGTCTTTTCTGCCTAGAAGTTCTCTGAAATCTTCATAAACAGGGATATTTGAAAATGTTCCCAAGGAGGTATTTTTTTCATATGCTACTTTGATACGTTCCAGCATTTGTGCAGCTTTAGCCTTATAAACTTCACTGATGGCTGTGATTCTGATTTCTCCAGTACCCAAAAACGAATTTGCCAAACCCTTGCCCTGCTTGCCAGTACCTATAAATCCTAAATTAATTATATCGCTCGGGGCTCTGTATAGTTCACCCAAACTACTTTTCCCTCCCAAAACATGGCGAGGGACTATCATAAATCCGCCTATCACAGCAGCAGCTTGACTAATAAAATTTCTTCGATTTTGAGTATTTTCTTTTTTCATTTTTTAAGATTGAATATTGAACTTAAAATTAGGTGAAATTTAAGAAATCTACAATGAAAACTTTTTATTGGTCTCTAAATACTATATTATTTTATTTTATCTAATTAAGCTATTTAAATTGTACACGTATATGGAAACCGTTAATGTTGATGATGTAAAAAAACTACCTTCAGTACTGTTATACAAGATTTTAATTGGTGAAAAAACATTAAATATTCGAAATAACATGACATTTCTTTAGTTAGTGACTTTGGAAAAACAAAAACGTATATTAACTCCATAAAAAGGCAAAATTAAAATTATTTATTATTGGGAAGAATTTGATATTATTGAAAATTGATTATTTGAAAATAGCGAAATATTTCCATATGAGCAGAGTACTTATTCATACACACATATTGATTTGGTAGTAAAAATTACCTGAGAAAATAATTCAGAACAGCACCAAATAATTTCTAATTATGAAAAAATTATATTTGTAAGTATTGCGAATTTTTGGAAGATTAGATTAAAAGAAAGAATTTTAAAACTAATCGTTGGCAATAATTTTGATTTTTTTTTAATACTAATAACTTTTAACTTTTGGAAGTATATTTCTATCTTAAGGCTTTTACAAAGCCCCCATTTCTAGATAAAAACATGTTTAATTAATGTTTATTTCTTAGTCCAATAAAAAGAATTTAGGGCTACTATCTTTATTATGAGATAGGTTAAATAATCTGAATTCACACAAACCCCTTAATACTCAAAGTTCCATTCTCTCTCTGGAAAACTGGCATCAAGGTTTGGTTGCCTTGTTTTATGGTGCCGTAATAAAAGTGGCTGTATGATTTGATTTTCATCGGTAGCAAATCTGGAAATTGGGCTTTCAAAAGTGCTGGTATTTCCCCATTTGACTTCACAACGTGCTTCGGTACGATTATTCTTGCCATGATTTTGGTTGTTTTAAATTTATAAGGTAATCGCTGATTTTAAATTTGTTATAGCTGATTTTCTTAAGACAAAAATAAGTTAAATTTTTAATGCTAAAAAATATTGCAGTATATTGCTAATATTTTGAGCAGGCATAGTTTTAATTAATTAGAAAACATAGAGTAAGGTCAGCACCGAAAGTCAGACCTGTTCAGATAGCCAGATAAGATACCTAGAAGTTTAGTGTTTAATTGTGTAATCCAGAAATATAGAATGTAAATTCAATACCGAAAATTATTTTCTTTTTTTCCAAATTGAAAAAATTAAGGTAAGGTCAGCACCGAAGGTCAGACCTGGTCAGATAGCGAGATAAGATACTTAAGAATTTTAGTGTTTAATTGCGTAATCCAGAAATATAGAATGTAAATTCAATACCGAATTTATGCTCTTTTTTTCCAAATTGAAAAAATTAAGGTAAGGTCAGTACCGAAGGTCAGACCTGGTCAAATAGCGAAATAAGATACCTAGAAGTTTAGTGTTTAATTGTGTAATCCAGAAATATAGAATGTAAATTCAATACCGAATGTTATGCTCTTCTTTTCCAAATTGAAAAAATTGGCATTACAGGATTTAGAGTGGAGAAATATTATTAAATAAAACCTATTAAAAAACAAATCACTGATTGTTCCATTAATCACAAAAACGTCCGTATGAAATTTTTTAAGAACTGTTAAGTTACTAATAACTAAATAATTAATTTAAAAATTCATGGCGAACGGCTTTCAGGATTTTTTTTTGTGAGTGTTTTTGGCTGAGCTGGCATTCCAGTTGTCCCGACATTCGGCTTTTTTCAATTGGACAGGCATACCAGCGGTGCGTCGAAACGCAAAAGTAAGGCTAACAATAAATTCAGTAAACAGCAATCATTAATTAAAGTTTATAAAATTCAGGGCTTCACTCTAAATCCTGTAAATCCAAAAAATTAAGGTAAGGTCAGTACCTAAGGTCAGACCTGGTCAGATAGCGAGATAAGATACTAACAAATTAAATGTTTAACTGGTCTGAATTACTATGCAGACCTAATTTTCGGATAATTCTTGAAATTCATATAAAATAATCCTATTTTTAGTTAAATTTTACCGACAACATCATGGAATTTTACAACAATTTAATCTACCATATTTACAACCAAGGCAACAACAAAGAGACTACTTTCAGAGAAACGGAAGATTACCTTACGTTTCTTAAAAAATTGAATTCTCATCTTAAACCAAAATGCTATATTCTTTCGTATTGTTTGATGCCTAATCATTTTCATGTGATTATTCTAACGACAGAAAAGAGTAATGAAAATTTAAGAATTGGCAGCTTAAATTTGACAAGAATTACAAATGCTTTTAGGCTTATTTTGAGTGAATATGCTCAAGATTTCAATAAGAAATACAACAGAACAGGCTCGCTTTTCAGGCAAAAAACTAAATACAAATTTGCAGATAATACCAACCCGAAATGTCTAAATAATTTAATTTTCTATGTTTTGAGCAATCCTTTGGATGGCAAATTGGTTTCGAAGCTGGAAGATTGGCACTTTAGCTCTTTTCGAGATTTATTGGGTTTAAGAAATGGAATACTTATTGATGTTGAACTTTGTATAGAGGTTTTCCAACTTACTGCCGAAGACCTAAATGATTTTAATAATGGGTATTCTAATCCTTTTTATTTGCTGAAATAAGTTCTTTTATTTTAAGGTCAATACAACAGGTCAGACCTCAAAAGAGTAAGCATTATAATAGCGTTTATGTTAATATTATTAGATTTTTTTTATTCTTATATAGTCTGAGGAGTTGCCCTACATTTGAGATCTTTTAACCGGTTTGACCTGCGAAGTTGACCTACAATTGAGATGTTTTAATCGGTCTGACCTGTGGTGCTGACCTACATTTCAAATATTTTTCCCGACTTAAACTCCGCATGAGGGATCGTTGCGGAGCTCTTTGTGGCCTGGCCTTGGCCAGAAACAAAAGCGGGAGCTTAGAGCCCGACACCGACTTATGTAGCAATAGCGGAATGTGGCGGGGGCATGCCCAAAGATTTATCAGAAAATTGGGTTATTCTTGTAAATAGTCGTCTAAAATTCTTTATTGCCATTTTCGGCCATCTGTAAACCTATTTCGATAAGCTTTTTTATATTTGTCATAGCTATTTTGCAAAATATTGTTTCGCCAGAATCTCTATTGAGTTTTTTGGGTTAAATTTGTACCTCAATTTCTACCAGATACGATGAAAAACAATCCAAAAAGATACACTGTCACAGCCGCTTTGATTTATGCCAATGGACCAATTCATATAGGTCATCTGGCAGGTTGCTACTTACCTGCTGATATTTATGTAAGATATTTAAGACTTAAAGGCAAAGACGTTGCTTTTATAAGTGGCACTGACGAGCATGGTGTACCTATTACAATAAAAGCTAAAAAAGAGGGCATTACGCCACAAGAAGTGGTAGACAAATATTACAGTATTATAAAGAATTCGTTTGAGCAATTTGGCATTTCGTTTGACATCTATTCTAGAACGTCAAAGTCTATTCACCACCAGACTTCCCAAGAGATATTTAAAACAATGTACGATAAGGGGTATTTTGATGAGGTAGTAACAGAACAATATTTTGATGAAACGGCCCAGACTTTTCTAGCAGATAGATATATAGTGGGGGAATGCCCTAATTGCCATAACCCTGATGCTTATGGAGACCAATGTGAAAAATGTGGATCTACGCTTTCTCCAACAGATTTGATAAACCCAAGGTCGTCACTTTCGGGTGCAAATCCAGTTATGAAAGCCACAAAAAACTGGTATCTTCCCTTGGACAGAATGCAGCCAGAAATTGAAAAATATGTAAATAGCCATCCTGAATGGAAGCCGAACGTATTTGGCCAATGTCAGTCATGGCTAAAGCAAGGTTTACAACCTCGTGCAATGACAAGAGACCTTGACTGGGGGATAAAGGTGCCATTAGAAGACGCAGAAGGCAAAGTGTTGTATGTTTGGTTTGATGCGCCAATCGGTTATATTTCTATGACGAAAGAATGGGCAGCAGCGGTTGGAAAAAATTGGGAAGACTATTGGAAGTCTGAAGAAACGAAATTGGTACACTTTATTGGCAAAGACAATATTGTGTTTCATTGTATTATTTTTCCAGCAATGTTGATGGCTGAAGGGAGCTATATTTTGGCAGATAATGTACCTGCAAACGAATTTATGAATCTCGAAAATGACAAAATCTCTACTTCTAGAAATTGGGCGGTTTGGTTACATGAATATTTAGAAGAATTCCCAGGTAAGCAAGATGCGTTGCGATATGCATTGGCCGCAAACGCCCCAGAAAGTAAAGACAACGATTTCACTTGGAAAGACTTCCAAATTAAAAATAACTCAGAGTTGGTTGGAATTTTTGGAAACTTCGTGAATAGAACTGTAGTGTTAACTCAAAAGTTTTATGAAGGAAAAGTTCCAGCAAAGGGAGAACTTTTAGAGGTGGATTTAAATGCACTTAAGATTTTGAAACAATTACCTTGTGATGTGTCAGATGCAATGAAAAACTATAAATTCAGAGATGCACTAGCCAGCATGATGGAAATTGCTCGTCTTGGGAATAAATATCTTGCAGAAACCGAACCTTGGAAAGAAATTAAGGGAAACCCAGAACGCGTAAAAACGATTATGAACATTTCAATGCAGATTTCAGCAACCTTGGCTATTGTGGCCGAGCCATTTTTGCCCTTTACATCTCAAAAATTATATGACCAACTAAAACTTTCTAACTGGAATTTAAGTGGCTCGAAACACGAGTGGATTGACGCTGGAAATCCTGATTTGGTACCTTCTGGCCTTGAAATAGGTTTAGGGGCACTATTATTTGAAAAAATAGAAGACGAAACAATAGATAAACAAGTTCAAAAATTATTAGACGCTAAACGAATGAACGAACAGGAAGGGAAGACCGTAAACCCCATAATAGAGAATATACAATTTGATGATTTTGCCAAAATGGACATTAGAATTGGCACTATTCTAGAAGCGGAAGCAGTTAAGAAAAGTAAAAAACTGTTGAAATTTTTAATAGATGATGGCCTAGATAAACGCATCATTTTAAGCGGCATTGCCGAGCATTTTAGACCTGAGGAAATGGTAGGTAAACAAGTGACATTCATAGCCAACCTAGCTCCAAGAATGATGATGGGCATCGAGTCGCAAGGCATGATTCTGATGGCGGAAGACAAAGACGGTTCATTGGCCCTGCTACAACCTAATAAAGAAGTTTGGAATGGTGCTACTGTTAGCTAAACCTAATTGATGTCTGTACCGAAGGTTAGACATCAATATTTATGCATATTTAAATCAATGCCGTTCAAAAACCTTGGCCACACTTAAACAAAAAGAAGGTTCTTTGCCTTTTAGAATGCCAATGGATTCAGAAATAGGTTATTGGTTAGGTAAAGCAATGGAAAGGTCGGTTGATAAGTATCTAAAAGTACGTGCAACGGGTGGTTCGCAGTCATTGGCTTCGTTTATAGAGACTTTAAATGTACTTTCAGTTTCATTAGAATTCCAAATCTAGACAACAATATACACGCTGCAAACGAAAACATAAAGATTAAAAACTACCAAGAAGGTTTTAAAATGTGCTTAGCACTTTTAACCCAAAAGATAGATTAGTAGTTAACACTTAATGAAGTATCCACGTATAGTTTTAGCGAAAATGAGTTAATTATATCAAGTAATCAAACGCAAACGACTACTATATTTCTTACTGGAACGCGGAAAAGGAAGAAAAAAATCTTGCCCATAACTCGCAAATTTATTAATTTTTAAATTCCTTTCCCCATGTATCTATATGGTGTTTTAAAACCAAAGTATTTTTACTATTCTTTATAATAGAATACTTTTTTCTTTCAGACTTCTTCTTAAAAATAGACCTAGTTGATTATTAAATATCAAAATCGACGTTCAGAAATCTAGCTTTCAAAATTATTCACTAAATTTGCACCAAATTATACCAAAAATCAATTTTTATATGGCACAGTTTGATGTTGTGATTCTCGGAAGTGGTCCTGGAGGTTATGTTACAGCCATTAGAGCCTCGCAGTTGGGCTTAAAAGTAGCAGTTATAGAGAAAGAAAATTTAGGCGGAATATGCCTAAATTGGGGATGTATTCCTACTAAAGCATTGTTAAAATCCGCTCAGGTTTTTCAATATATCCAACATGCCAAAGACTATGGCATTACAGTAGAAAACGCAAGTGCCGATTTTAATGCCGTAATAAATCGCTCGAGAAGTGTAGCAGACGGCATGAGTAAAGGCGTGCAATTTTTATTGAAAAAAAATAAAATTGAAGTAATATTTGGATACGGAAAAGTTCAAAATGGCAAAAAAATAGAAGTTACCGCTGTAGATGGTTCTAAATCTATTGTTGAGGGTAAGCATATTATTATAGCTACTGGTGCTAGAGCTCGTCAGCTACCAAACGTTAAGATAGATGGTGAAAAGGTTATAGAATACAGAAAAGCTATGAGCCTAAGTAGTCAACCAAAGTCGTTGGTTGTGATAGGCTCAGGAGCCATAGGAGTTGAGTTTGCGTATGTATATGCGAGTATGGGCACGAAAGTTACCATTGTAGAATTTATGCCCAATATAGTACCCATAGAGGATGAAGATATTTCTAAAGAATTGTCTAAACAATACAAAAAAATGGGTATTGAAATACATACCAACTCAAGTGTAGAGCATGTCGACATTTCAGGTTCTGGATGTGTTTCTACTGTAAAAACTCCAAAAGGCGAAATTAAAATCGAGTCTGATTTAGTACTATCTGCAGCAGGAATAACGGCAAATATTGAAAACATTGGACTAGAGGAAGTTGGTATAGCTACAGATAGAGGAAAAATATTGGTAGATAAATTTTACCAAACCAATGTGCCTGGCTATTACGCAATTGGAGATGTTACGCCCGGACAAGCATTGGCTCATGTGGCTTCTGCGGAGGGAATAATTTGTGTAGAACAAATAGCTGGACACGATCCAAGACCGTTAAACTATGCTAATATTCCAGGTTGCACGTATTGTTCTCCAGAAATTGCATCTGTAGGCTATACTGAAAAAGCCGCTAAAGAAGCTGGATATGATATAAAGGTTGGGAAATTTCCATTTTCAGCCTCTGGCAAAGCCAAGGCTGGAGGTACTCCTGAAGGTTTTGTAAAAGTTATTTTTGATGCAAAATATGGGGAATGGCTTGGCTGTCACATGATAGGAAATAATGTTACTGAAATGATAGCGGAAGTAGTAGTGGCAAGAAACCTAGAAACTACAGGAATGGAAATTGTGAAGTCGGTGCATCCTCATCCTACTATGTCAGAGGCCATAATGGAAGCCGCCGCCATGGCATATGATGAAGTGATTCATTTATAAATAATTGGGCTTAGGCTACTTTTAATAATACTTATTTTAACTTTAAAATATTCTTAAAACTTCAGGTTAATTCCTGAAGTTTTTTTTACTTTAAACCGTTTACTTTAAATCTTTTTTTTTGCTATGATTTCTAACTACTGGCATCCGACTAAAATTTAATTCGCCCAAAAATACTGCATAAAAGTACCTATGAGGCACATTTATTCAAATTATTAAAAAGACCCCCTAACATACTTTGCGTCGCCTGCCGCGGGGCAACTAGGCGTTCCCCTTCTTTTTTGCGTACGACGCACCGCCGGGATGCCGGCCAAGTCTAAAACGAATCGGTGTGGCGTCCCACCAAAAAAAACAGCCCAGCAGCGACCGCCAGCAAACTCACATCGGCCTGCCGCACCACCTCAAAATTCAATAAATCAATAGGTTACAAAAGTGAAATTTGTGTCAAAGAATTTTGAGCGCCGGGTTGCCGTACCATTTCAAACAGTGCTGGCTGATAAAAGGAACATATTTCTATTATTTTTTCTCGGACGCTAGTAATTTCTAACCACTTATTCCTTAAAAAAGAATAGATTTAAAAAATGAAATACTTTCATCGTTTTAGTCTAAATTATTCTATTTTCCAAGACACCCATTTAAAAAAATACCTTAAAACCATTTTCTAACTTTTTTTTATTGTTTACTTCCATAATTGTCATCTCTTAAAATCGCAAAATCGGTCATTTTGTCCTTGTATTTTTAAGTTCGCTTACAAAAACAGACATTTTGTCTTCTTTGTTGTTCTGGAATATAATTTGATAAATGATGTTTGTATAAAATTTTAAAACATTTAAAAACAATAATTATGAGAACCGTATTGAGAAATTATGACAATTTAAATTCATTTCCCGCTTTGTTTAACGGATTATTTGGAGAACCAAACATTGCAAAATTCAACTCAAATTTACCTTCTGCTAATATAAAGGAAACAGAAGAAAATTACGGAATTGAATTAATAGCACCAGGCTTTAAAAAAGATTCCTTCAAGGTAGAAGTTCATGAACGCAACCTAACAATTTCCGTAGAAGAAAAAACCGAATCGGAAGAGAAAACTGAAATTTTTTTAAGGGAAGAATATTCATTTGGCTCTTTTACAAGGTCATTTAGATTACCTACCACTGTAAATACAGAAAAAATTGAGGCTAGCTACAAAGATGGAGTATTGCATCTTACAATTCCAAAAAAAGAAGAAACAAAAACTAAAGAGCCGATATTGATTTCTATTAATTAATTTTATTTACAAATTTTAACACCTTACTATGGCACGGTAAGGTGTTTTTAGTTAATAATTGTTAAGAAGTTTTAAAAAAAATAAATTTTTTTGAAATAATTTGCGTTATTGGATAAATGAAAAATAAATTTGTATTTTCAAATCATAAATTTTTATAAATTTTAAAAATGATAATTAATAATTCTTGGAAAACAGCAATAATCGCAGTGGCTTCTAGTGTTGCTACAATAGCCGGTTACAAAGCTTTTAGTGACCATAAAGGAGATGTTATTATGAACGAGGCTCCATCCAAAAATGGTGCGAGTTTAGTAAATTATGACAACACTCCTGCAGGTCAGCCTGGAGACTTTACCTTTGCGGCAGGCGTATCAGCACCAGCTGTTGTTCATATCAAAGCTAAAACTTCAAGACTAACAAGACAAATGCCCTCTATATTTGACCAGTTTTTTGGTCATGACGAAGACCTATTTGGTGGTGGTGGACGTACTCAAAAACAAGAATCTTCTGGCTCGGGAGTTATTATTTCTGAAGACGGTTACATTGTAACTAACAATCACGTAGTAGAAGGAGCGGAAGATTTAGAAGTGGTGACTTATGATAAAAAATCATATACAGCAACTATAGTTGGTACAGACCCAAATACTGATATTGCAGTTATAAAAATAGAAGAAAATAAATTACCTGCCATAGTATTCGGGAATTCTGATGATGCAAAAGTAGGTGAATGGGTACTGGCAGTTGGAAATCCTTTTAACTTAGAGTCAACAGTTACTGCCGGTATAGTTAGTGCCATAGGTAGAAACATAAACATTTTAGGCCAGGGTGGTCAAAACGGTCAAAGTAGAAGCTCGAAAGGAGCTGACAATCCAATAGAATCATTTATTCAAACTGATGCTGCCATAAACCCAGGAAATAGTGGGGGTGCTTTGGTAAATTTAAATGGGCATTTAATTGGAATTAACACTGCAATAACCTCTCCAAATGGAGCCTACGCAGGCTACGCTTTTGCTGTGCCTAGTACAATAGTAAAAAAGGTATCTGCTGATCTAATTAAATTTGGGAATGTGCAAAGAGGTTATTTGGGATTGGCCCCTGTTGAGCTAAACAGTAAAGTAGCTAAGGAATTTGATACAAATATTACAGAAGGAATTTATGTAGCAGAAGTACCTGTAACGGGTTCAGCAAATGCCGCAGGAGTTAAAAAAGGGGATGTAATTTTAAAAGTTGATGGAGTGGAGACAAAGTCTGGTCCTAGATTTAGAGAATTGATTGGCAGAAAAAGACCAGGTGAGAAAGTAATTTTAACCATTAACAGAAATGGCTCAATTAAAGATATAGGAGTAACACTTAAAAATGATAAAGGAGGAGAAGGGGTTGTAAGAAAAGAGGAGGAGGCTACTTCTGCATTTATTAAATTAGGAGTAGAGTTTGAAGAATTATCTCCAAAAGAAAAAGAAAAAATAGGCATAAGGAATGGGGTAAGGATAAAGTCTTTAGAAAGTGCTGGATATATTGCTCGTGAAACAAATATAGAAGAGGGTTTTATTGTTACAAGAATAGGCAACACAAAAGTAAATTCCATAAAAGACGTAAAGGCTGCAATAGGGCAAGCTAATAAAAATGGAGAGGATGGTCTGCTAATTTGTGGAGTTTATGAAGGCAGTATTAATCGTAATTATTGTGGAGGCATTACTATAGACTAAGTTTGTTTGTATTATTGTAGACAAGGGCCCACTAGAAAATTTCTTGTGGGCTTTTTTATTCCAAAGCAATGTTGTAATTTTAATAAAACCAAAAAAAACATGAATGACCCTTATTTATTAAGTGATGAAAAAATAATAAAAGAACCACAAAAGTTCACGGAAAGATTAAAGTTTTTAGGGCCAAGTCTTATTTTGTCGGCGGCAATTGTAGGATCGGGGGAACTAATTGCTACAACAACTTTGGGGGCAAAAGCCGGTTTTGTAACATTTTGGTTGATTTTGGTCAGCTGTTTAGTAAAGGTTATGGTACAGCTAGAGTTTGGAAAGCATACTGTACTTACTGGTGAGACTGCCATGCAAATATTTAACAATTTACCTGGACCAAAATTTGGAAAAGCTCGATGGTCAGTATGGACTATTTTTACTTTAATGACCTTAAAATTGGTACAAGTTGGTGGTATTGTAGGAGGAGTAGCCATAACGTTAAACATGGCTTTCCCTATGATTCCAGTTTCTATTATGGCATTTTTAGTGGCACTAATTGGAGCCCTTTTAGTTCAAAAAGGGTATTATCAAAGCCTTGAAAAGCTTTCCCTTTATATGATTGCTTTTTTTACAATTTTTACGCTAGCGTCTTTATATTTTTTAAAATTTACTCCTTATCAATTTAGTTTCGAAGATGTAAAATCGGGTCTTACTTTTAAATTGCCAAAGGCGGCCTTAGCTTTTGCTTTTGGTGCTTTTGGAATAACTGGAGTAGGAGGCGACGAAATCATTCATTATAATTATTGGTGCTTAGAAAAGGGGTATGCATCACATGTGGGCCCAAGAAAAGACACAGAGGAGTGGAGGAAAAGAGCTACAGGATGGATTAAAGTTATGCAATTAGATGCAATACTCGCGATGTTTATATACACAACTGTCACTGCTTCTTTCTATTTACTTGGTGCTGCGGTTTTACACAAAAACGGCCAGATACCCGAGGGCTTTGCAATGATAGAAACACTCTCTTCTATTTTTACCGAGTCTTTAGGAAAATGGTCGAAAAGCGTCTTCCTTTTGGGTGCATTCGTAATTTTGTTTTCCACCGTTTTTGCGGCTTTGGCTGCATGGACCCGTCAAATAAGCGACATTTTTGGTCAAATTGGCTGGATTAATTTTTACAATATGAAAGAACGAAGTAAAAGTATTTTGGTTCTTGCGTGGCTATTACCTTTAATCTGGACGTTATTGTTTCTTTTCATAAAATTGCCCATGATTATGGTTATTACAGGAGGCATTGTTGGCTCGGTAATGTTAGTCTTAGTAATATATGCTGTGGTTTACATAAAATATTTTAGAAAACTAGATATTACTCAACCTTCTGCTCTTTACAATGTCATGTTATGGATTAGCATGGTTATCATACTTGTTTTTTGTGCCTATGGTATGATACAATATTTCATTTAATTACCTATGAAAAATCAAAGCTGGAAATATATTTCTATAGCATTGCTTTTCACACAAGTTGTTCTCTTTAAGATACTCACCAAAAATCCAGAATGGATAGAATACAATTATATAAACCTAGTTTTTAGAAACTTATCTAGATTTCTGCGAATTCTTACCTCTCCTTTCAACTTTTCTATTGGACTTATTTTAGTGTATATGGTGAGTGTTGCATTAATTTGGTGGTTATTTAAGTCCCTAAATCTAATTCATAAAAGAAGATTAAACTTTAAACAATTCCTTATTAATATATTAGCTTTCTTCTCTCCTGTTTATTTGTTTTATATGCTTACTTGGGGCCTGGCATATCATAAAAAGCCCTTAGATGAATTGATGAATTTAAATAAAGCAAACATAAGCGATTCAGAAATTATAGCATTAACTGAGTCGTTAATTGAAAGAATAAATGCCTCTCGAAAGATTGTAAATCAAGATTCATTAGAAAATTTTACGCTCGAAAAAGTATTTAAACAGGCTCCTTTAGGATACCATCAATTAAGATCAAAATTTTCATTTTTGTCATATCAAAATTCTTCTTTGAAAAAAGCGACGGGGAGTACGCTATTGGCTTATATGAGTACAAGTGGTATATATATGTTTCCCACGGGTGAAGCCAACATAAATACACATAATGTACTCTATGAAGCCCCTTTTGTTTGTAGCCATGAAATGGCACATCAATTAGGTTTTGCATCCGAAGACGAAGCCAATTTTCTGGCATATTTAGCCTGCAAAAACCATCCCAATCCCATATTTAGATATTCAGCAAATTACGGATTGGTGTTTAGGGCCTTAAACAAAGTTTGGGAAATAGACAGTACCCTTTCTAAAAGGTTATTTAATAAACTTGACCCACTGGTTATTAAAGACATAGAAAAAGAAAAAGCGGTATGGAAAAAGTTTAGAAACCCCATACAGAAATATATTATTGCTCCTTTTTATGATTTATTTTTAAAATCAAATGGAATAAAAGAAGGCTCAAGAAGCTATGATTTGGTAGTAGACCTTTTGGTGGCTGAAAAAAGAAAAATGGCAAAAATTAAGTAACAGCTAAAAAAATACTCAGTTTAAAGTAAGAAAGACCTTTGGACACGAAAAGGAAGATGGAGAATTGTTCTTTAAAGAAATACTTTTAATAGGCCAAAGTAATGACCCCTAATTGCAACTTTTCAAAGAAGCTTTCTGGAATGACCTTCAACTGGCTTTGTGCGAACTTCCTAAAAACCAAAGGGACGTGTTTGTATTAAACTCAGAACTCCATGTCTAATCCTCTGATTTTAGTATTCGTGGGGATTTGCACGTAAACTAAAAAGTGGGGATATTTGTGAATGCAATTAATACTTCCCATTTTTCCGTCTGGCACACACCTTATCAGTGCTTGTAC
>JANOMP010000293.1:0-4701 GCA_031420365.1 Cytophagaceae bacterium | reverse complement strand
TGTTTCAATAACTACTAAGCACTCCCCTCTCCCCGGGAGAGGGGGCGGGGGTGAGGTCTTGATAAGTGTAAAAGACAACGGCAACGGCATCCCTCAAAAAATAGTAGACAAAATCTTTCAACCCTTCTTCACCACCAAGCCCACTGGGCAGGGAATAGGTTTGGGGCTGAGTTTGAGTTATGATATTGTAAAAGCACATGGAGGAGAAATAAATATAAATACAAAGGAAGGAGAAGGAGCAGAGTTTACTATTCAATTACCGGTATAAGGTTAGAAGCATTTTTGATAAAGTTGCCTTTAATATTTTAAAAAATCATAAAATGAAAACATTTATTCTTTTGATTTTTATTTTTCTTGTTTGTTCAACAAGTTTTGTTCATGGTCAGTATCCAAGGCAAGATATCCTTAAAGAGACTTTGGTTTTAGCAAAGAATGTTCAACGTTTAGAAGAACTAAACAATCTTTCAGATAAATATTTAGCTTCCAAATTATCATTTTCAACTAGTAATCTTATCAATATCAGAAACAATATTGAAGAGGCTTTAGTATTATCAAAACAAATCAATAATAAAAAAGGGATTGGGAATGCTTATTATAGTTCAGCGAATTTAATTTTAAGAACAGAGAAAAAAGATAAACAACAAAAAGCATTGGAAGCTTTTAGATCCGCTCTTTTTTATTTAAAACAAAGTGGAGAAGAAAAGAAAGTTGCATTATGTTTCAAGAATATGGTTACTTGCCTTCATCACATGGGTAATATAAGGGAGGCAATGCTCTATAATGACTCAACAAAAAATGCTTTTTCAAAATTAAAGGATACTGTTAATTTTATTTATAGCTATGCTTACGAAGGGCATTGTTATTTCGATATTGGTAATTATGAAAAGGCCTATAAAATAGGGATGGATGCATGGCAATTAGCTCAAAAAACGAATGATACGCTTTGCATGATAACTACCATGGTAAACCTATCCAACATATTTTTGGGTGCAGGTTTACCGCAAACTGCAATTGAGTATATGCACAAAATCCTAAACTTATATGCCGCAAAAACTAAGAAAACTGGGGAGCTGATGCCAAACTCCGTTATATGGGCCCGGATTATTGGCGGAAACGCTTTTTTAAATTTAAATAAAATTGATTCTGCTTATAATCTTGTAACGAGTGTACCTGAATACAATACAGATTCTGATTATCATCTTTTATTGGGTCAGGTTCATGCGGCTCGAAAGAACTATGCAGGGGCATTAGCACATTACATTAAAGGATATCAAATCGATGATGAAAATGGCCTCGTAATCAGTACCTCTCGTTATGCTAATGAGCAGGGTCGGGCCTACCTTGCTCTCAATAATTTCAGCCTCGCTATATCATCTGCAAAAACTGCATTAGCTATTGCTGAAAAAATTCATGCCCTTCTCGAAATAAAAAACGCCCTAGCTACTTTAATTGATATTTATGTTGCGAGAAAGGATTATAAAAAAGTTTATCATTATGAGCATCGGTATAAATCGATTAATGATTCATTAATGCCTGAAGAATACCGGCAAAGACTTGCAGTAGTAAAGATCCAGAATGAACTTGATAATGAAAAGCAACAGGCAGAACTTCTAAGTAAAGAAAATGAAATAAAAAATCAGCAATTAAGCAAAGCTGTATTAATCAAAAATGTTTTAATAACAGGAATTATTTGTCTTTTATTAGTCGCTGTTTTTATTATTAGAAACAATGGACAAAAGCAGAAAGTAAATAAATTATTAAAACTTCAAAAGGAAAAGGTAGAAGCTACCTTAATGGAATTAAGATCTACACAATCCCAACTCATCCAATCCGAAAAAATGGCTTCATTGGGTGAGCTTACCGC
Source organism: Cytophagaceae bacterium (assembly GCA_031420365.1). Taxonomy (GTDB): domain Bacteria; phylum Bacteroidota; class Bacteroidia; order Cytophagales; family Spirosomataceae; genus Leadbetterella. The sequence continues at coordinate 2,837 of JANOMP010000293.1, read as the reverse complement.
TGGCATTGCACATGAGATACAAAACCCCTTAAACTTCGTCAATAATTTTAGTGAAGTAAATACTGAATTAATTGATGAGTTGGAACAGGAAATTAATAAAGGAAATCTTGAAGAAGTGAAGTTGCTAGCGAAAGACATTAAAGAAAATGAACAAAAAATAAATCACCACGGAAAACGTGCAGGTGATATTGTAAAAGGAATGCTGCAACACAGCCGAAGTAGCATTGGAGTAAAAGAACCCACCAATATCAATGCATTAGCTGATGAATATTTACGCTTGGCGTATCATGGATTACGAGCAAAAGACAAATCGTTTAATGTAGAATTGATTACAGACTTTGATGAAACGATTGGAAATATTAACATAATTCCACAAGATATTGGAAGAGTTATTTTAAATTTAATCAACAATGCATTTTATGTGGTGGATGAAAAAGCAAAGGCCGAAAGCCGAAAGCTGAACGCTGAAGAAAAGTCCTACGAACCCACTGTTTCAATAACTACTAAGCACTCCCCTCTCCCCGGGAGAGGGACCGGGGGTGAGGTCTTGATAAGTGTAAAAGACAACGGCAACGGCATCCCACAAAAAATACTCGATAAAATATTCCAGCCTTTCTTCACCACCAAACCCACCGGCCAGGGAATAGGTTTGGGATTGAGTTTAAGTTATGATATTGTAAAAGCGCATGGTGGGGAGATAAAGGTGGAAACGAAGGAAGGCGAGGGTGCAAAGTTTATTATTGAATTACCAAAAACCGATATATGAAATCTTACCGAAAAATGCGTGCTGCCATTTCCGTTCTGTTAATTAGTCAGTATTTCCTGGTCTTTGGGCAGGATACACTTCCACCCTATTTGATAACATCTGACACGGCGCTTGAATACAAATTCACCACAGCGTACTATCAGATATTGCCTGATAAAACCGGTAAGCTAACCATTGATGAAGTAAAAAATGGAGTAAACTCCAAACAGTTTTTTACAAAGGATAAAACCCCGGCTGGTTTAGACACCATGGTAAATACAACCTGGTATAGGTACAACGTAAAAAATAATTTGGAGAAAGAAATAAGTATTTCACTCGTTGCACGGTCTTTACAATCAGCCTTTTTTGTTATTAGAAATAACACCCAACAAACCCATTACAAGTCCGGTTTTAACATGCCGTGGAATAAGAAAGATGGACTGCCTACAGACAATATCATTCCCATAAAATTACAAGCAGGTGAACAGGTAACCATTTATAACAGGGTAGAAAATGACCGGCCGGGTACTCGCTACGGTTTCCAAGTAAAATTGTATAATACTGAAAAATACTCCTTGAAACGTCTCAGCGAAATGCAAGAGTTCATCGTCCCTGAGTTAGTCATTGTTATGGTTTTTTTCGGTTTCAGCTTGCTCGCTGGAATTTTCAATTTTCTACTATTTCTGATAGACAAGCAAAAGGTTCATTTACACTTCTCGATGTTTCTCCTCGCATTGGCACTTTTCAATAGCCCCGTATACTACATGTATATAGCAAGATATGTTCCGTATTTATCAAAATTGTTTGATTTTGTAACGATCTCGTTCTTTTTAATGTTCTTTATCCAGTTTATACGGTACTATTTTCAATCGTTTATAAATACACCCAGGTTCGATAAGTTTCTTGTGTCGCTTATCTTCCTGCTGCTTATCCCGTCACTGGAATTGTTTAACCTCTTACCGGAGTCGGTCGGTATTATAATTCGATATGTTACTTTTTTACTGAGCTGTTTTGCTTCGGTTGTTATTTTTTATCGCTTAAAACACCCCAAGGTCAAACCATTTACATGGGCCCTGTTACCCTTTGGCTTTGCGGTTCTCGGCAACGTCGTTATGTTTGCTTTCCAGAATGAGGGATATAGCTTTTCTACAACAAGCAATTTCCTCGCTGGCATTGCCTTGTTTTTAGGTGTAGGCTGGTCCGTGGTGTACTTCACCTGGATTTTATTCAAGCAATACAACACACAAAAGAGACAAATCATTCAGCAAGCTTTTGATGCCGAACGCATAGCGAAAGAAAAAGAAATTGAACGAAACACCCTCATAGAGCAACAAAAGATAGAACTTGAAAAAACAGTGCTGGAACGCACCGATGAGTTGAGACAATCCATTGCAGATTTACAGTCAACACAAAAGCAACTCATCCAATCCGAAAAAATGGCTTCATTGGGTGAACTTACCGCTGGCATTGCACATGAGATACAAAACCCCTTAAACTTCGTCAATAATTTTAGTGAAGTAAATACTGAATTGATTGATGAGTTGGAACAGGAAATTAATAAAGGAAATCTTGAAGAAGTGAAGTTGCTAGCGAAAGACATTAAAGAAAATGAACAAAAAATAAATCACCACGGCAAACGTGCAGGTGATATTGTAAAAGGAATGCTGCAACACAGCCGAAGTAGCAGTGGAGTAAAAGAACTCACCAATATCAATGCATTAGCTGATGAATATTTACGCTTGGCGTATCATGGATTACGAGCAAAAGATAAATCGTTTAATGTAGAATTGATTACAGACTTTGAGGAAACGATTGGAAATATTAACATAATTCCACAAGATATTGGAAGAGTTATTTTAAATTTGATTACTAATGCATTTTATGTGGTGAATGAAAAAGCAAAGGCCGAAAGCCGAAAGCAGAACGCTGAAGAAAAGTCCTACGAACCCACTGTTTCAATAACTACTAAGCACTCCCCTCTCCCCGGGAGAGGGGGCGGGGGTGAGGTCTTGATAAGTGTAAAAGACAACGGCAACGGCATCCCTCAAAAAATAGTAGACAAAATCTTTCAACCCTTCTTCACCACCAAGCC
>JANOMP010000292.1:0-2925 GCA_031420365.1 Cytophagaceae bacterium | reverse complement strand
ATTCAAATGCAAGCTTATACGCCATTAGTAAGAGGAGAAAAGTTTTCTGACCCAAAATTAATTTTAATGGCCAAAAAATATGATAAAACTCCAGCCCAAATTATTTTACGTTGGAATATACAATTAGGCGTTTCTACCATTCCAAAATCGGCAACTTTAGCTAGAATTGAGGAGAATTTTAATATTTTCAATTTTGAAATCACAGCTTCAGACATGACACAAATTGGTACTTTTAATGAAAACTATAGACTTATTGATGATTCGATGCTCCTCTTATAAAAAAATTTATTAGATTTTGATAAATTTAATTTTCAAATTTTTCTCTATTTCTCTAATAATCTTGAGTTCTTCGGTAGTTATAAAAGAGATTGATATCCCCCGTTTGCCAGCTCTGGCAGTTCTACCACTTCTGTGGGTATAATATTCAATCTGGTCGGGCAACTGATAATGAATCACATACATTAAGTTTTCAACATCAATTCCCCTTGCAGAAATATCTGTAGCTACCAAAACTTGGATTTTTTTATTTTTAAAAGCTCGCATTACTTTGTCTCTGTCGCGTTGTTCCAAATCTCCATGGATAGCATCTGAAGAAATGTCTTTTGCTTTTAAACGCTTTGCCACCATTTGAGCATCCTCTCTTGTTCTACAAAAAACTATTCCTCTAGCTACACCTTGGGAAGCCAAAAATTGAACTAAATAATCAAACTTTTGCTTTTGTTCACAAATAAAAAACTGATGTTCAATGAGATTATTAACTACATCGGTTTTACTTATCGAAACTTTATAGACATCAGCAGCCATATATTTATCTGTCAATCGCAAAAGAGAGTCTGGCATTGTTGCAGAAAATAACCATTTGGTATTGCTTGGGTGTATCTTCGAAATTATTTCATCAATTGCATCTTTAAAACCCATACTTAGCATTTCATCGGCTTCATCAAGCACTATGGTTTTTACTTTACTTAAATCTAAAGCTTTTCTTTCCAATAAATCTATCAGTCGGCCGGGAGTAGCCACAACTATTTGAGTGGGTCTTTGAAGGTTTCTAATCTGTACATCTAACTTTTCCCCTCCATAAATGGCCTCCGCAAAAACTTTATCAGTATAGCGAGTCATTTTAAAAATCTGTTTGGCAATTTGTTGACAGAGTTCCCTAGTAGGAGAAAGAATTAAAGCTTGGATTTGATTCTCAGAAGTTTTAATTCTTTGTAATAAAGGTATACTAAAAGCTATGGTTTTACCCGTTCCAGTTTGAGCTTGACCAATAAAATCAGTAGTATTTTTTAAAAGATAAGGAATTACTTTTTGTTGTATTTCAGAAGGTTTAATGATTTTTATTTCTTCTAAAGCCTTAACTAAATTGTCTGAAACCCCGAGTTGCTTGAACGTTTCCAATGCTATATTCTTGTTAATTGAATTACAAAGGTAAGAATTTTACAAAGCTAAATTTGGCTAATTGTTCAATACCATTAATTTTTAATGACCATTACACAAAAAACTTATTTTTCTTTTTAAAAATACAGAAAGAGCCTTTCAGCTCTTTCTCTATAAAATTACTACTTACAAAAATCTTAAAGCCCCAATACCTTCTTATTTACAGATTCATCAGCGCCTGTAGCGGCGAAATCGTCAAAGGCTCTCGTGGCCACTTCAATTATATGGCTTTCAATAAATGGTGCTCCTTCTGCAGCACCTTGGTCAGAAGATTTTATACAACATTCCCATTCTAAAACTGCCCAACCATCATAATCATATTGTGAAAGTTTTGAGAAGATGGTACCGAAATCTACCTGACCGTCACCTAAAGAACGGAAACGTCCAGCTCTATCCGCCCAACCTGAATAACCAGAATATACACCTTGTTTTCCTGTAGCATTAAACTCGGCATCTTTAACATGGAAAGCCTTAATTCTGTCGTGATATAAATCGATAAACTTAATATAATCAAGACATTGCAAAACGAAGTGACTAGGATCATAATTAATATTGGCTCTTTTATGACCTCCTAAATAATCTACAAACATTTCAAATGTAGAACCATCGAAAAGATCCTCTCCAGGATGAAGTTCGTAGCAATAATCTACACCATTTTCATCATAAATATCTAAGATTGGTTTCCATCGGGAAGCTAATTCTTTAAATGCAGTTTCAATTAAGCCCGAAGGTCTTTGTGGCCAAGGATACAAAAATGGCCAAGCCAATGCACCAGAAAAGCCAACGTGAGAAGTTAAACCCAATCTTTTTGAAGCAATGGCGGCATATTCCAATTGTTTAGCGGCCCAAGCTCTTCGAGCCGGTTCATTGCCGTGCACTTCAGCTGGAGCAAATGCATCGTACATATTATTGTAGGTTGGATGCGAAGCAATCAATTGCCCTTGCAAATGAGTTGACAACTCTGTAATTACTAAGCCTTTATCAGACAATTTCCCTTTCAATTCATCACAATAAGTTTGCGAATCGGCAGCTTTTTTTAAATCAATTACTCTTGGATCCCAAGTAGGTAATTGGATTCCCTTATATTCCAATTCTGCCATATAATCTGCTATGGTATCTAGTGAATTGAAAGGGGCTTCGTCGCCCATAAACTGCGCTAAAAATATTCCTGGACCTTTAATTGTTTTCATTTTTGTTCATCTTTTGGCGACTAGCTATTAGCATTTGCCTATTTTTTGATTAAATATTTATTTTCTTTCGTCGAAATGTGATCTTTTGTTTAAATACTTAGAATCTGATACAAAATAACCTTTGCATTTTGTCTCTTTCTTTTGCCTTTTTTCTTCGTTAAAAAATCATTGAATAGCTATACTATTTAAAGATTTTTTGTCTTGAAAAATAACAAAATAAATTCGTCAATTCTGTAAACCTTATTTCTTAACAGATCCTTAATAATTTTTTATCCTAAATAATAAGAGGTTTGAAAGG
>JANOMP010000291.1:0-42797 GCA_031420365.1 Cytophagaceae bacterium | reverse complement strand
AGAGCGCACCGAATTACTGATTAAAAAAGAAGGATTAGATAACCTAAAAAAAGCACATATTTTAATCGTCGGAATGGGAGGCGTTGGATCTTTTGCAGCCGAATTTATTGCACGTGCTGGTGTTGGAGCAATGACCATTGTTGATGGTGATGTAGTGGATCATACAAATAGAAATCGGCAACTGCCAGCTTTGTTTACCACCCATGGTGTTAGTAAAGCTAAGTGGATGGCTGAAAGACTGAAAGCAATAAATCCTGATATCGAGTTAACAGTAATAAACGAGTTTCTAAGTCCTGAGCGATGCGAAGAAATATTAAATGAGCATTTTGATTATGTAATGGATTGTATTGATAGTATAACCCCAAAACTTACCTTGTTGAGCGTAGCATACAAAAGCAATAAGAAAATTGTAAGTTCAATGGGTGCGGGAGGAAAAATGGACCCCACAAAAATTAGAGTTAGTGATCTTTTTTCTACTCACACCTGCAAATTAGCTCATTATGTAAGAAAAAGATTAAAAAAACACCAAGTAGGTTTAGGCATTAAAGCAGTTTTTTCAACTGAAGAAATGGATAAGGATTCATTAATATTAACCGATGGCTCCAATTTTAAACAATCAGCCTATGGTACTATTTCTTATTTGCCGGGTGCTTTCGGTGGCGTCGCAGCATCAGTTGTAATTCGAGATTTGTTAGGAATTCCTATCGATACTGAAAAAAGGCCAAAAAATATGAAAAGCTCAAAATTGAATCCCAAAAAATAGGGCTTGAGTTACTCAAGCCCTACATCTTAATTATTTATTTTGAAGTAATAATTTCGAACTTAAGTTTTCGAGGCGATGCTTTAGTTATAATTTGTTGATTTCGAATATAGGTTAGATTATACACATTAGAGATTACTTTACTAAATTTTTCGAAAACCGTTTTTAATTCTTTTACTGTTTCAGGAAAACTTGCCGTGCCACCGCTTGCCAATTTTGTTAAAACTGGTTTATCAACTCCGCCATTTCCATTTAAGCCGATACAAAAACTGGTAATTTTATACGTGTTTTTGTCTGATTTTATTTTACTTACCAAATAATCTGAATTAACTTGAGGTGGGGCCATATTATCTGAGCCGTCAGTAAATGTAAATAAAACTCTGGATTGCGATTTTGAACTTAATAGCATATCAATTCCTCGATCTACAGCATTATAAAGAGCAGTAAATTTACCTTGCTTTAGTCCATTAACATATTTTTTTAATGCTTCTTTGTCAGTAGTAAGAGGAAATTCATTTACTGTATCTGAAAAATCAATAATTCCCATTTTTACAACTTTTCGTTCGGTAAAAATCTTTTCAATGAAATCTATAGCATAAGTTTTAATAACAGCAAAATCAGCTCCAAGAGATTCGCTGCGGTCTAATACTAAAACTACACTGATATCCTCGGATTGATTATAAGTCATGGTAAACTCTACATCTTTTTTCCAGTCATTTATATCAGTTTTAAACTCATAGGCATTAATGGCTTCAATGTTGTGATTGTCAGAATATTCATCAATAATTCTAAAATTGTCAATAATTACTTTTGTTCCTGCAGGACCATCTACTTCTCCACCAAAGGTTTTGGTAAAATCTATTTTTATTTCTCTTGATGTTTTCAAAGCATCAAATTTTACTTCTGGACTTTTGCCTGAAGTATTCCAAAAATCTAAATAAATTTCATAAGAATTTCCTTTGGGGTTAACATCGCCGCCACCACAGCCGGTAAGTATAAATACAAAGAGTACGAGGCTTTTAATTAAGAAAGCATTTTTAAGTTTCATTTGGGTAAAATTTATTGTTAATCAGTTAAGGAAACGAAAACATCGTGCCAAAACTTTCAATTCTATTGAAAAATATTGCAAATTTGCATAAAATTCCATTAATATGAACGTAGGAATAGTAATTTTAGCTGCAGGTGCTTCTTCAAGAATGGGGTTTCCAAAGCAAACCTTACCAATTTTTGGTACTACTATGTTAAAACATTTAATATTAGAAGTGTTTGAAACCCCTTGTTTTCCAATTACGGTTGTAGTAGGGGCCAACAAAGCCAAGGTTGTTCCAGAATTAAAAGACATGCCTGTTAATGTTATTGATAACAAAGCCTGGGAAGAAGGAATGGGTGGGTCAATTAAAATGGGTTTAATTGGTACTTATTTAGTTTCTAACACTATTGATGCTATTATTGTGATGACTTCTGATATGCCCTATGTAAATGCTGGTCTATTAAAAAGTTTGATAAAAGCCGCAGAAGAGGTTCCTAACAAAAGTATAGTAGCCGCAAAATATAATGATACTGCAGGCATTCCTGTTTTATTTAAAAGACCTAGGTTTGAAGAAATTCTTGATTTAAAGCCAGAATTGGGAGCTAAATCTATATTAGAAAAAAACAAGAATGATATAGTAACCGTTAATTTTGAGTTAGGAAGTATTGACTTGGATACAAAAGAAGAGTATTTTAATTTTATACAATCAAAAAACTAAACGATGCAGGCAATTACTTTTTATTTGTTTTATCCATTATTAATGCTTGTTTCTAGTTTACCAATGCGAGTTTTGTATTTTCTTTCATCTTATGTGTTATATCCAATACTCTATTATGTACTTAGATACAGGAGGAATGTGGTTAAGAATAATCTAAAAAACTCATTTCCAGAAAAAACCCAGGATGAATTATTAGATATTGAAAAGAAATTTTACAAATACTTTTCTGATATATTTTTAGAAATTGTGAAAAGTTTTACTATTTCTAAAGAATTATTAAGCTCCAAAATATCTTTTGAAAATTTTGAACTTTTGGATGAAAGTTTTTCTAAGAATAAAAATGTTATTGTTACCTTAGGTCATATTGGAAACTATGAGTGGATTGCTAAATTTTTTCCTATAAGGTTGAAAGCTAAGTTTTTAGTTCCATTCAAAAAAATGACAAACCCTTTTTTTAATAATTTATTTAAAAAATCTAGAGAAGGTTTTGGAGCTATTTTTTTTCCTACCTACGATACATTTAAAGTGCTTAAAGAGCAGAATGAAAAGTCATTTGTTTTAGGCTTGGCCAATGACCAATCAGCACCACCAGACAAAGCGTTTTGGGTTAAATTTCTAAATCAAGACACTTCTTTTTTTATTGGAACAGAGAAGATTGCCTGTCAAATGGATTTTCCTGTGTTTTTTGGTCATGTTACTGTTCCAAAAAGAGGGTATTATCATGTTAGATTAGAAAAAATATCTAATAATCCTAATGAAGAAGAAGAAGGTTTTATTTTATTTAATCATGCCAAATTACTTGAAAAAGATATTATGTCAAATCCACCATATTGGCTTTGGACTCACAAAAGATGGAAGCACGATAAACCTGCAGGAATAGGCTATGGATTTAATATAGCTAATAAATAGTTTCTTAGGCATAAGTCACGTTCTCTGGCCCAACTATTTCTAAAAGTTTTTTCTGAACAGTTTTATTTAAATCTATTTTTATACTTCTGGAAAACATAGCGATATCCATTTTTTCTTCCTGATCAAATACATTAAATTTTAAATCAAATGGGCCAGGAAAAGCTGAAATGATATCTTTTAAATTATAAATTGAATCTGTATTTATGTCAGCAATATCCATTTTAACTCTTATCTCTTTGAATTTTTTTATTTTTAAGTCATTCAATAGGTCTATTTGATTAGGTTTGAACTCAAATTCACCTTCTCTATTCCATTTGGTTTGAACTTTTCCTTTAATAAATACAAACAAGCCCAATGCCAAAAAATTAGAATATTCTAAATACTCTTTTCCAAAAAGCATCAGTTCAATGGAGCTGTTATAATCTTCAATTTTAAAAATACCGAATGGATTTCCATTTTTAGATTGTCTTATTTGAACAGCTGAAACTACGCCTCCTATCTGAACATCACGATTTAAATTTTCAGGTAAAAAAACTTGATCAAGAGGTTTACAAATAGACATTTCAATGGAAAACTGATCGAGTGGATGTCCTGATATATAAAACCCAACTACTTCTTTTTCATTTTTTAGTTTTTCAATATCACCCCAAGGTTCAATAAAATCGGGCTTGGGTTTTTGAATATCAAAACCAACACCTGCCATCATGTCTCCAAAAAGAGAGTTTTGTGCAGAATTTTTATCATCTTGAACTTTATTTGCATATCGAATTATTTTTTCGATAAAATTTGAGCCTTCGCTTTCTGAGAAATAACAGGCTCTGTGGATCTCCTTAAAACAATCAAAAGCTCCAGCATAAACCAAAGATTCTAATGTCTTTTTATTTACTGTTCTAAGATTAACTCGAGTAATAAAATCAAAAATATCAGTAAAAGGACCACTTTTTTCTCTTTCTTCAATAATAGCATCTACTGCTGCATCTCCAGTGCCTTTTATTCCTCCTAGTCCAAATCGTATTTCTTTTTTCTTATTTACGCTAAATCTTTTAGAGGATTCATTTACATCTGGACCAAGCACATCTAAACCCAAAAGTTTACATTCCTCCATAAAAAATGTAATCTTATCTATATTTCCAAGCTGAGAAGTTAGAACGCCTGCCATGTATTCAGAGGGATAATGTGCTTTTAGATAGGCTGTTTGGTAAGCCACAAAAGCATAGCAAGTGGAATGTGATTTGTTAAAAGCATATTCAGCAAATGCCTCCCAGTCGGTCCATATTTTTTCTAATATTTTACTTTCATGGCCGTTACTTTCGCCACCATCCATAAATTTCACCTTCATTTTATTCAAGACCTCAATCTGCTTTTTCCCCATTGCTTTTCTCAAAAAGTCTGCATCTCCTTTTGTGAAATTTCCTATCTTTTGAGAAAGTAACATCACTTGTTCTTGGTAAACTGTAATTCCATATGTTTCACTGAGATATTCTTCCACTTCAGCTAAATCATACTTTATTTCTTCCGTTCCATGTTTTCTAGCAATAAAATTTGGAATGTAAGCAATTGGACCCGGTCTATATAAGGCGTTCATGGCTATTAAATCGTCAAACCTATCTGGCTTAAGCTCTTTCATGTACTTTTTCATTCCATCTGATTCAAACTGGAAAATTGCCGTAGTTTCTCCTCTTTGAAAAAGCTCATACGTTTTTACATCATCTAATGGAATAGTATCAATATCAATTGTTTCACCATAATTTTCTTTAATCATCCTCAATGCTTCTTTAATAATAGAGAGGTTTCTAAGTCCCAAAAAATCCATTTTTATTACTCCAGCATCTTCAATAACTTTACCATCATATTGAGTAATTAATAAATCGGAATCTTTAGAGGTACAAACAGGCACAATGTCTGAAAGGTCGGATGGTGCAATTATTATTCCTGCTGCATGAATTCCAGTGTTTCTAACTGTTCCTTCCAGCTTTTCGGCTTGTTTTAGTACTTTTGATGTCAGGTCATTGCCTTCATACATGGCTCGTACTTTTTTAACATTTTCAAGTTCGTCAGCACTTAATCCCAATTCGTTTAGCGATTTGGGTCCAATCAGTGGAAAATGTATAAGTTTTTTAAAGTTTATTGCATAGGCAGGCTTATCTGGAATTAATTTGGCGATATAATTAGCATCAGCTAAGGGCAAGTCCATGACTCTAGCAACATCTTTTATTGATGATTTGGTGGCCATAGTGCCATAAGTAATGATTTGTGCCACTTGGTTTTTGCCATATTTTTCCACTACATAATCAATAACTTTTTGCCGTCCCTCATCATCAAAATCGGTATCAATATCGGGCATTGATTTGCGGTCAGGGTTTAAGAATCTCTCAAATAGTAGATTGTATTTTATAGGATCTATATTTGTAATACCAATGCAATATGCGACGACTGACCCAGCAGCAGAGCCTCTGCCTGGGCCTATCATAACTCCCATATTTCTTCCAGCTTTTATAAAATCCATTACAATTAAAAAATACCCTGCAAAGCCCATTGTTTTTACTGTAAATAGCTCAAAGTCAAGGCGTTCTTGAGTAGTTTGTAAGATTTCTCCGTATCGTTTTTTTGCACCGTCATAAGCTAAATACTTGAGATATTCCCATTGGTTAAGTTTATCATCAGTATGTATTTTAAATTCTGTGGGAATAGGAAAATTAGGAAGCATAATATCTTTTTTTAGATCTAGCTTTTCTATTTTACCTACTATCTCATTTGTATTATCTATAGCCTGTGGAATATCTGCAAAAAGTTGCGTCATTTCAGCTGTTGACTTAAAATAAAATTGGTCGTTAAAAAATGCAAATCGTGAGTTTTTTGAACTCATAGTTTCATCATCTGCAAAATCTTTTTTTGAAGGGGTTGCAAGTTTTTCGTTTGTATTGACACACAGCAGTATATCATGAGCTACCCAATCAGACTGATCTACATAATGACTATCATTTGAAGCTATTACTTTTACATTATATTTATCAGCCCATTTTAACAAAATTGCATTCACAATATTTTGCTCTGGTATCTCATGCCTTTGAATCTCAATATAATAATCTTCTCCAAATCGTTCCAGCCACCATTGGAATTCTTTTTCACCTTCCTCTTCGCCATTTCTAAGAATTACTTTAGGTACCGAAGCCCCAATACAACAAGTAGTTGCAATCAGTCCTTCTTTGTATTTTTCAATTAATGGTTTAGTTATCCTTGGATACTTGCTGTAAAGGCCTTCCATAAAACCTAAAGAACAAAGCTTGGTAAGGTTTTTATAACCTTCGGCATTTTTAGCCAATAGTAGTTGATGAAAACGTATATCTTTTTGTTCTTTAGTAAATTGCTTTCTAGTATGGTCTTCAACTACATAAAATTCACAACCCACAATAGGTTTTACATTAAACTTTTCAGCGGTTGCAACAAAATCAAAAACACCGAACATATTTCCATGGTCTGTAATAGCCATAGCAGGCATTCCATCTGCTTCCGCTTTTGCAAACAACTTTTTAATGCTAGAAGCACCATCTAATAGGGAATATTGAGTATGATTATGTAGATGGGAAAACTTCATAAAACTTTTTATAGATTCAGGTGAATACAAAGTTAATCTTTAAAAAATTACCTTAAAAACCTTTCTATTTATTTATATTTAAATGCTCTAAGATGAGAGTTATTAAATGTAATATTCAGAACTATGTTTTATTTCTTTTAAAACAAATGTGCTATTTAGTGTTCCTATATTTTCAATTTTTGAAAGTTTATATCGTATAAAATTATGGTATTCTTCTAAACTGTTTACATGTATTTTTAAAACAAAATCAACTTGCCCTGCCAAATGATAGCATTCTTGCACTTCTTCTAGTTTTTGAATTTCTTGTTCGAAATGTTCAATAAATGTTTCGTTATGGTATCGCATAGATACTTGACAAATAGATGTTACAGATTTATTTATTAAGTCTTTATCTAGAATTGCAACATATTTTTTTATGAATCCCAATTGTTCTAGTCGCCGAATTCTTTCATAAATTGGAGATGTGGTAAGTTTTAAAATTCCGGCTATTTCTTTAGCAGTTTTTTTTGCATCTTTTTGAAGGATTCGAAGTATTGTTTTGTCTGTTTCGTCCAAATGTTCCATTTTTCAATAAAAATTATTTTAAAAATGCTTTTATTTTAAGATTGAAAGTAAAAATAATGGTAATTTTTAAATAATGAAACTATATTTCCTTTATTAATAATTTATTGTGATGTAAAACAGTTTAAATAGTAATTTTGTAAGCGAAAATTACTTTTGTTGTAATTGCCGTCATCAGCAAATTAATAAAAATGATTAACACAAAAATATTGGTAGTAGGAGCAAATGGACAATTAGGGTCTGTTTTAACTATTGTCCTTCAATCAAAGTATGGAATTGAGAATGTTATTGCTTCGGATTTAAATAAAAAGCCAGATTTTGAAGGTAAATTTGAGATTATAGATGCTACCAATTTGGAAAACTTACATACTAATGTTATAAAGCATGAAATTACCCAAATCTACCATTTGGCTGCAATACTTTCAGCAAGAGGGGAATCAGATCCAATAAGGACATGGGACATAAATATGAAGTCATTTTTGAATGTTTTAGAAGTTGGACGTCTAGAAAATTTAGATAAAATATTTTTTCCAAGTTCTATTGCAGTTTTTGGAAAATCAGCTCCATTAGATAATTGTCCGCAAAATACTTTTTTAGATCCAACTACTGTTTATGGCATCAGTAAGGCGGCTGGAGAAAATTGGGCCAATTATTATTTTCAAAGATACGGCTTAGATGTGCGTTCTATTAGATATCCGGGTGTAATTGGTTATCAGTCACTTCCAGGTGGTGGAACTACAGATTATGCCATTGATATATTTCATAAGGCAATTTTAGGCGAGCATTATAATTGCTTTCTTGAAAAAGATACTAGATTGCCAATGATTTTTATGGAGGATGCCATTCAAGCAACTTTGCAACTTATGGATGCTCCAAAAGAAAATATTAAAACCCGAACCTCTTATAATTTATCCGGTTTAAGTTTTACACCTGAGGAATTAACATCTGAAATTCAAAAAATTATTCCGAATTTTTCTATTTCCTATATGCCAGATTTTAGACAAGAGATTGCTAAGTCTTGGCCACAAATAATTGATGATAAAGAAGCTAGAGAAGATTGGGCTTGGATACCTAACTTTACATTGAGTGAAATAACTCAAACTATGATTTTGAAATTAAAAGATAAATTAATATTTGCATAAAATTATGTTTGAAAATATCATAAACCAGTACAAATTAGAATTAGAAGACATTAAGCTGGCAGGACTATACAAATCAGAGCGTATCATTACTACGCCTCAATCTGCAAAGATAACCACTCAAAATACACAAGTTCTAAATTTTTGTGCCAACAATTATCTTGGTTTATCTTCTAACCCTGAGGTAATTGAAGCAGCTATTGAAACTATCCGTAGTCATGGTTTTGGTATGTCATCCGTTCGATTTATTTGTGGTACTCAAGATATTCATAAAGAATTGGAACAGAAAACTGCTGATTTTCTAGGAATGGAAGACTGTATACTCTATGCCGCTGCATTTGATGCGAATGGGGGAGTTTTTGAGCCACTTTTGGGTGAACAAGATGCTATTATTTCTGATGAACTAAATCATGCTTCGATTATTGATGGCATTCGATTGTGTAAAGCAGAAAGATTTAGATATAAAAATAATTCAATGGAGGACTTAGAAGTACAATTGATTGCTTCTCAAGACTGTAGAAGAAAAATAATAGTAACTGATGGCGTATTTTCAATGGACGGTTCTATAGCCCAATTAGATAAAATTTGCGACTTAGCAGACAAGTATGGTGCCATGGTAATGGTTGATGAATGTCACGCAACAGGTTTTATTGGGAAAACTGGAAGAGGAACTATTGAACTTAAAAACGTGATAGGACGAGTAGATATAGTAACTGGAACCTATGGAAAAGCTTTAGGTGGAGCTTCAGGAGGTTTTACAGCTGCTAGAAAAGAAATTATTGAATTACTAAGACAAAGGTCAAGACCGTATTTATTCTCTAATACTCTTGCACCTTCTATTGTTGGGGCCTCCATTAAAGTTCTTGAAATATTAAAAAACTCAACTAAATTAAGGGATAAGCTAGAAACAAATGCTAAATATTTTAGAGCTAAAATGACCGAGGCAGGGTTTGATTTATTACCAGGTGAGCATCCTATTATTCCTGTTATGCTTTATGATGCTCCGCTCGCACAAGAATTTGCTTCCCGCTTGTTAAATGAAGGTATTTATGTTATTGGTTTCTTTTTTCCTGTTGTTCCAAAATCTAAGGCTCGTATTAGAGTTCAAATTTCTGCTGGGCATGAAATCGAACATTTAGATAAAGCTATTCAAGCATTTATTAAAATTGGTAAAGAGTTGAAGGTTATAAATTAAGGAGACTCTTATAAACTACTTTTTATTACAAAATGCTACAAAAATAAATTGTTTCATAAACTTTAAAATATGCCATCAAACTAGCTAGGCTACGTTCCTGTGCTTTTTGGTTTATATGGTATTAATCTCAATTTATTTTTTTTAAGTTAAAAAATTTACTACTGTTACAACTTTTTCTAAGCATTCTATAAGAAATGATTGTTATTTTAGTCTAATTCAAATAGAATTATTAAGACAGCCTAATAATTTTTTACTAAAATGGTAAAAGAAAGTATTAGCGAAATCAAAAAAAAACAATTATTCTAAATTTAAAGTGATTTACTAAAAAGTCAAATAAAAGGTCGACTATTTTTAAATTTCTATAGAATTATTGCAAATAATACGACTTTTTCGAAGTAATTCCACTCGAAATTTCAGAAAATAAAAAAATCGGACTTCAAAAGCAATACTATTTTTTAACTAAATATTCAAATCAATATTTGATTTTCAGATTATATTATCTACTTTTGCATCCCAATTTACTTTTCAAACACTTAATCTGTTTTGTACAATGCCTAAGCAAAAAACAAATTCAGGAGCGAAAAAAAGGTTTAAATTAACTGGAACTGGAAAAATCAAGCGTAAGCATGCTTTCCACAGTCATATTTTAACCAAAAAATCGACAAAACGTAAGAGAGTTCTTGCATCGTCGACGCTCGTTAGTCCTTCTGATGAAGGTCGTATTAAAGCTTTATTGAATGCTTAATTCAATTATTGGTTCATTTGTTTCACCCGGCTCAAGGCCAAAAAGTTTCTGATTTTTCAGGACGCCTACAGTCAAAAAACGTAAAATTTTATGCCACGTAGTGTCAATCATGTAGCGTCGAGAGCAAGACGTAAAAAAGTACTCAAACTCGCCAAAGGTTATTTTGGTAGAAGAAAAAACGTTTGGACGGTTGCTAAAAACGCCGTTGAAAAAGGTTTAGTTTATGCCTATATTGGTCGTAAACAAAAGAAAAGAAATTTCCGCAGTTTGTGGATAGTGCGTATTAACGCAGGTGTAAGACCTTTCGGAATGTCTTACTCGGTGTTTATCAACAAATTATCACAAGCAGGTATTGAACTTAATCGTAAAGTGTTAGCCGATTTAGCCATGCATCACCCAGAAGCTTTTAAGGCTGTTGTTGAGAAAGTAAAATAATTATTAAGAAAAAATAATTTACAAAAAAAGACGCTTATGGCGTCTTTTTTTGTTACTTCTTGCAAAATTAAAGTCTAAATAAATTGAAATTCAAAACTTAGTTATTTACTTTTACCAAACTTTAATTTTAAAAACAAAATGTTAGAAATATTACAAGGACTTATTCAACAATTTGGTCAAAAAGCAGTTGTGGAAAATCAGGATGTGCCAAACGAGCAAAATGAGGGTGTTATGGGCGAGGTTATGCAAGGCCTTATGGGTGGTTTAACAAACCAAGCCAATACTCAAGGTGGAGTTGGAAGTCTTTTAGGAATGCTTTCGGGCCAATCTGGAAGTCAGGGTGCAAGCTTAATGAACAACCCGATTGTAGCTAATATTGCCCAATCTGTAGTTAGCAACGTTATGGCAAAATTTGGTTTACCAAGTGGAGTAGCATCGAATGTTGTTTCAAGTATGCTTCCATCTGTTTTAGGCGGTTTGATTTCTAAAGTAAATAATCCTAATGATAGTTCAGTTGATATGGGTGGAGTGATGGGTGCCTTATCTGGTGGAAAAACAGATGGTATTGATTTTGGAAGTTTATTAAGTAAAGGAGCAGATGTTTTTGCCGATGGAAAAGTGGACATGAATGACTTAATTAATCTTGCCTCTGGTGGTTCTTCCAATTCAAATACTGGAGCAGGAGGTATGTTTGGAAACCTTTTAGGAGGGCTTTTTGGTAAGAAATAGATATTTGGTAGTATATTTGCAATGGCGTAGGAGTTGGTTCTACGCTATTTTGTTATATCTCATGTTTAGAAAGAGAATTTTATTTGTTTTGTTTTCATTATTAGGTAGTTCTCTAACCGCTCAACTAACTATTTCTAGCCCACTTAATAATGCTGTTTATCAAAGAAACGCATCTAGCCAAGCTTCTTTAATTATTAATGGCTTATACACCCAAGAAATTGTCACTTCCATTCAAGCTCGATTATTAAATCCAGATGGCAACTTACCTATACTCGGTTTTGATTGGACTATTATCGTTAAAAATCCAACGAAAGGTACATTTTCAGGACAATTAAACCAAGTACCTGCTGGATGGTATATTTTAGAAGTTAAAGCAGTTAGGGCTGGGGTTTCTGTTGCCTCTTCTTCAATTAATCGTATAGGCATTGGTGATGTTTTTATGATAGCAGGCCAATCCAATGCACAAGGATGGACTGGAGGGAATCCAGTTGAAGCCACAAACCCAAAAGTAGTCACTCATGATTTTAATATGTATTGTAGAAATGAAGTTATTCCCTTTCCTTTATTTCAACAAATACAATCCAACTCTAAAACTTCAATTGGTGGAAGAGATGCATGGTGTTATGGTAAATTAGGAGATAATATTGTATCTACTACTGGTTTTCCTGTGGCTTTTTTTAATGGTGCCGCATCAGGATCTAAAGTTGACAATTGGACTCAAAGTATTAATGGATCTGCGACTACGCATCCATTCACTCTCGCTCAATTTTGTTCATTACAGGAAGAAAATGGAATTCGGCCAGAAAATATGCCACCACAATCAGCATTTTTTGGGATGCCGTATTTGAATTTTAAAAAAGGACTAAATTTTTACAATTCCATGTTTGGTGCCCGTTCCGTTTTATGGCATCAAGGCGAGTCAGATAATGTTACTGTAACTCCCACTCAAACAAGTCTAGGATATCAAACTGGTTTAAACACTTTAATTAATCAATCGCGAAATGACTTTTCCGCCAATCTGCCTTGGGTAATTGCTAGGGTATCCTTTATAAACCAATCTTCAGATGTGGTTCTTACAACTGCTCAAACAGGGATGCTAAATCTTCCGAATCAAATATTTTTGGGTCCTGAAACTGATGATTTAAATAATAATAATCCTTCATATGCAAATTCAAGAGATTTAGATAATGTTCATTTTAAAAATCAAGGCCTAATTGAACTTGCCAATCGGTGGTCTAATTTTTTAAATCCTACTTTTTTTACGAACTCAACTCCTGTAATTGCTAATACGCCCCCCCAAGTCACTACTAGTTTTGTAAACAATACTACAATTTTGATGTCTGTGCCAGCTATTTACAGTTCGTATAAATGGGTTGCTGCGGATGGGGGAGGAAATTTCGGATTTGGCAATGCCTCTGTAGGGAATTCCAATACCTTACAAAAAACTTCCGGAACTTATAGATGTTGGGTGACCACTGCAAACGGGAATATGCAAATAAGTGCCCCAGTGAATGTAAACCAAGTAATAAATTTAGGCTTAAATCCAATGATTTGTTCTCAAAATGTCTTTTTGTCTGATTTAAAATATGTAAATGCTTCTAACTCTCAAGGGCCGATAGAATTAAATAAAACTAATGGAGCCAACGGAGATGGTGATGGCTCTGCTATTGTGCTAAAAGGCATACCGTATTCCAAAGGAATGGGTGTTTCAGCAAATTCAGAAATAACGTATAATTTACCTGTTGGGCAATTTTTTAGATTAAGAGCCAAATTGGGTATTGGTGATGAAATATCAAACATGTGTAATAATACTGGAGGAGTTATTTTTAATGTATTTGGAGATGGAAATCTTATTTATACTAGCCCAACTGTTTTTAGAAATTCTGCATTAATCAATTTGGATGTTTCTATTTTATCATATTCATCTATAAAATTAACCGTCGAAGAAGTTGCAAATTCATCCATTTGTAATTTGGCTATTTGGGCTGATCCAGTACTTTTGTGTGTAATAGCTGATAATGAGCCACCTACCGCACCAAATAATTTAGTCTTATCTGATACATTAACGAAATGTCTTACTTTTCAATGGGCAGCTTCAATTGATAATTTAGCCGTTCAAGGATACAAAGTCTATAAAGATAATGTTTTTCTTACCACAGTAGCTGCTAATGTTTTGAATTATACTTTGTCTGGATTAGTTGGTGCTCAGGCCGTTGTTTTTGGTGTCGAAGCTATAGATGCCAACAATAATAGTTCAACGAGAACAAACTTGAATGCAAGTACCGTAAATATAGACGTGAAGTATGGTGTTAACGATGCCGTCACGTATATTTGTACTAATCAAACCTATTTACCGATTACAAGAATACCCTCAACTGGAATTTTTTCAATAGTTCCAGGTTTTGGTGGAACGGTTAACCCTACCACTGGGGCATTTATGGGAACTACCGTAAACAGACAATACTCCTTATCGTATACGATTGGTTCAGGTAATCCACAATGTGAATCGGCTCCATCATTTGTTTTAAGTACTACTCCTCCTCCAACATCCCCAGTAATTACGTCCGATAAAATAATTATTAACATTGGAACGCCTGTAAATTTAGTTTCTTCCGGCTGCAATCTTGGAATTTTGTCTTGGAGCTTTTCCAATTCAAGTGCATTAAATATTCAACATTCGCCCAATTCAACAACTACTTATCGCTCTGTTTGTCAACAAAGCCAATGTTTCGTTTATTCAAATCCTATTTTGGTAAAAGTATTGCCCAATTGTCATTCTGTTATAACCTTCACTAATCCAGTTGATAATCTTTCAACAAATATAAATGCCCTAAGTTTTAACACAAGCACACAGATTACGGCTTCCAACCAGATTGTTCCATCCAATAATGTGACTTATCAAGCTGCAAAATCAATTCTCTTAAACCCGGGTTTCAAAATTAACCCTGGCGTCATTTTTACCGCAAAAATCCAAAATTGCCCTAACTGACATATCATCTAGTGACAATTTGTCATTAAAAATTATTCTTAAAACCTGTTGGCATATAGATTGACCATGAACAAATAGAATTATTTTTAAATAAATATACTGACATAATAACATGGGAAAAATTATTGGAATTGATTTAGGAACCACCAACTCTTGCGTAGCAGTGATGGAAGGGAATGAGCCAGTGGTAATAGCTAATAGCGAGGGTGCAAGAACCACTCCGTCTATTGTAGCTTTTTTAGACAATGGTGAGAAGAAAGTAGGGGCTCCCGCAAAAAGACAAGCTATCACAAACCCTACAAATACGATTGCTTCAGTGAAGCGTTTTATGGGTAAAAAATATACTGAGGTAGGGAGTGAATTAAAAACCATAGCTTACGAAGTAGAGAAGGGTGCTAACGATACTCCAAGAGTACGAATTGGAGATAGACATTATACCCCTCAAGAAATTTCAGCTTTTATTTTGCAAAAAATGAAATCAACAGCGGAGGATTATTTAGGTCAAACTATTACAGAAGCGGTTATTACTGTTCCTGCTTATTTTAATGATGCGGAGCGTCAAGCTACAAAAGAGGCGGGAATAATTGCAGGTTTAGATGTAAAAAGAATCATCAACGAGCCTACAGCAGCTGCCTTAGCTTATGGTCTAGACAAAACTGGTCAAGACATGACTGTTGTTGTTTTTGACTTAGGTGGAGGAACTTTCGACGTTTCAATCTTAGACTTAGGAGATGGGGTTTTTGAAGTGAAATCTACAGATGGAGACACACATTTAGGCGGAGATGATTTTGACCAAGTTATTATTGAATGGTTAGCTGAAGAATTTAAGAAAGATGAAGGTGTGAATCTTTTGAAAGATGCCATGGCTTTACAAAGATTGAAAGAAGCTGCTGAAAGGGCTAAAATAGAATTATCAAGTTCTACTCAAGCGGAGATTAACTTGCCGTATATATTCCCAGTGGATGGTGTTCCAAAGCACTTAGTTAGAAGCTTAACTAGAGCTAAATTTGAGCAACTAGCTGATTCATTATTGAAAAGAATGATGGAACCATGCAAAAGAGCAATGAAGAATGCAGGTATTTCCAATAGCCAAATCTCAGAGATTTTGTTAGTTGGAGGCTCTACTCGTATTCCAAGAGTTCAGGATGAGGTGGAAGCATTTTTTGGTAAAAAACCTTCTAAGGGAGTAAATCCAGACGAAGCAGTAGCCATAGGTGCAGCTATTCAAGGGGGAGTATTGACAGGCGAAGTTAAAGATATTTTATTGTTAGACGTAATTCCACTTTCTTTGGGAATAGAAACCATGGGAGGGGTATTTACAAAAATGATTGAATCAAATACTACAATTCCTACAAATAAAACTGAAGTATTCTCTACTGCAGCTGATAATCAGCCTTCTGTAGAGTTACACGTTTTGCAAGGGGAAAGACCTATGGCCAATGCAAACAGAACTTTAGGTAGGTTTCATTTAGACAGCATTCCTCCAGCACCTAGAGGTTTACCTCAAATTGAAGTGACTTTTGATGTGGATGCTAATGGTATTTTAAATGTAACTGCAAAAGATAAAGGAACTGGAAAAGAGCAGAAGATTAGAATTGAGGCATCTAGTGGTTTAACAGATGCCGAGATTCAGAGAATGAGAGACGAAGCGAAAGCAAACGAGGAGTCTGACAAATTGGAAAAAGAAAAAATTGAAAAAGTAAATGCAGCTGATTCAATGATTTTCCAAACCGAGAAGCAGTTGAAGGAGTTTGGAGAGAAGCTTTCTGAAGGTAATAAAACTGCAATTGAGGGTGCTTTGATAGAATTAAGAGCTGCACACGGAACTAAAGATTTAGCAGCTATTGATATGGCAATGGAAAAAATTAATACAGCATGGCAGGCAGCAAGTCAAGAAATTTATAATGCTCAACAAGAAGCCGCACCACAAGGGGCTGGGGCAGATGCTGGTGAACAAACTTCAAATGCTACAAACGACGAAAATGTAACAGATGTTAATTTTGAAGAAGTTAAATAATTGAATTTATTTTCTAAAAAAGCCTACAGAAGTATCTTTTGTAGGCTTTTTTTATTATGTTATGTTTAAATTATTTGATAGGTCTATAAATAATTTAAACCGAAGGTAAATTTTAAATAATCTTTCTAATTATTTTTTAATCGTCCAAAGAAGTAAAAATCATTTGGCGAAACAAATCACTAGTATTATCGCCATTTATTTTTTGAGTTTGCTTCATTAATACTCCAATAATTTTTTCTTTAGGATCTGCAAAATAGGAAGTATTAAAATACCCACCCCAATCAAATGTTCCTTCTGAACCTTTTCCTCCACTTCCTTCACCAGTTTTTTTTACTAACCCAAAAGCTAATCCATATCCATTTACCGCTTTTTCTCCTCCCCAAATATCCCCCAATTGGTCTGTCAAAATAGTTTTTACTGTTGTTCTACTTAGAATTCGTTTGCCATTTAATTCGCCCTCATTTAGATACATTTGTAAGAATGAAGCATAATCTTTAGCTGTTGAAGATAATCCTGCTCCGCCTGAATAAAACGTTTTAGCACCTTTTTTTGGATATTCAATATCATAAAAAGTGTCGAAAAAATGCACCCATTTTCCATCTTTCTTGGTTTGCACTTTTACTAATCGATCATATTTTTCATTTGGTAAATAAAAATAAGTATCAATCATGCCAAGCGGTACAAAAATATTTTTTCTTACATATTCATCAAATGTTACACCTGAAACTATTTCAATTAAATAGCCTAAAACGTCTAATCCTTCACTGTAAATAAATTTTTCGCCAGGGTTTGCATGCAAAGGTAGTTTTGCGAGTTTTTTAATATTGTCACCTATTTTTACTGGTTCGGTAGTGAATAAATCCACAATTCCAGCTTTTTTGTAAATTGCTTTTATTTTTTCATCTCCATCTATTACTCCATACCCAATACCAGATGTGTGTGTAAGCAAATGCCGAATAGTAATTTTTTTAACGGCAGGTTTTGTGGTGTAAGAAGAATCTCTCATGTTGAATTTATCCAAAACCCCTACATTGTTAAATTCAGGTATGAATTTCGAAATAGGATCATCCAAAAAAAACTTTCCTTCTTCCCAAAGCATCAATATGGCTGTAGAAGTCACAGCTTTTGACATAGACGCGATTCTAAAAATATGGTCATTTCTCATCGGAATATTTCCCGACACATCAGCCATTCCAAATGACTTTTGAAAAACAATTTTTCCATTTCTACAAATAATGGCTGTAGCTCCAGGGATATTTTCGGATTTTACAGCATTTTCGAGCATAATTTCAATCTTTTTTAACCTTTCAGTAGACATGCCAACTGTTTCAGGTGCTGCTAATTGTAAAGGAGCGTTGCTTTTTAGAGATTTAGTTTGA
The DNA here is from genome assembly GCA_031420365.1 of Cytophagaceae bacterium. Taxonomy (GTDB): domain Bacteria; phylum Bacteroidota; class Bacteroidia; order Cytophagales; family Spirosomataceae; genus Leadbetterella. The sequence goes on along the minus strand of JANOMP010000291.1, from coordinate 24,596 downwards.
GCAAATGAATAATTTAAAAAACAAGTTAGAATTAATACAAATATTTTTTTCATCGTTTATTTAGGTTGATTTTTCTTTCAAATATATAAAATGTAAAGATATATAGTAATTTTTTCGAATAATTTGATTTGCTTTCCTTTTTTACGAAATTGATAAAATAGGATTTAAGTAAATAATGAAAAGTTTTTTCTTTTATTAATTAAAGAATACAGAGTTATATTTTTGGGAAAGATTCGTAATTTTGTCAAAAAACTTATTAATGCAGAACGTACTTTTTATAGATCGTGACGGGACAATAATTATTGAACCGCCAATTGATTTTCAGATTGATAGTTTAGAAAAGCTAGAGTTCATTCCAAAAGTATTATCCAATCTTCGTAAAATTTCAGAAGAGACCTATTTTGAATTGGCAATGGTAACGAATCAGGATGGTTTGGGTACAGAATCATTTCCAGAAGAAACATTTTGGCCGGCTCATCAGAAAATGATGACGACTATTTCAGGTGAAAATATACATTTCGAAGAAGTTTATATAGATAGAACTTTTGATTATGAAAATGCACCTACTCGAAAACCAAGAACAGGTATGTTGCAAAAATATATAAATGGTTCGTATGACTTAGCCAATTCTTTTGTAATAGGGGATAGGATAACAGATGTGCAGTTAGCTGTTAATTTGGGAGCAAAGGCAATTTTTTTTGGTGAGTTTTTACCTAAAGATTTAGACCAAGAACTTTTGGAAGCAGTTGCATTAGTAAGTCAAAATTGGGATGAAATATATGAATTTTTAAAACTTCCAGCAAGAATTGCCACAGTGCATCGTGCTACGAAAGAAACAGATATTTTAATTGAACTTAATTTGGATGGGATTGGAAATTCAAAAATTGAGACAGGCTTAGGTTTTTTTGATCACATGCTAGATCAATTAGCTAGACATTCCGGTGCAGATATCACTATTAAAGTAAAAGGTGACTTGCACATTGATGAGCATCACACCATCGAAGACACTGCTTTAGCTTTAGGAGAAGCCTATTTAATAGCTCTTGGCGAAAAGAAGGGAATAAACCGATATGGTTTTTTATTGCCAATGGATGAATGCCTTGCTCAAGTGGCTATAGATTTTTCAGGTAGACCTTGGTTGGTTTGGGAAGCAGACTTTAGAAGAGAAAAAATAGGAGAAATGCCTACAGAAATGTTTATGCATTTTTTTAAATCATTTTCAGACACTTCCAAATGTAATTTAAATATTAAATGCGAAGGTGATAATGAGCATCATAAAATTGAATCCATTTTTAAAGCCTGGGCAAAGGCTATTAAAATGGCAGTAAAAAGAAATTTAAAAGAAATGGATAGGCTTCCAAGCACCAAAGGAACACTTTAGGTTTTTAATATTTCAAAAATTAGTTAAATTGCAAAATATTTTTAGCCAAAAACTGTTATTTACGCAAAATATTTAATCATAAAACATAAATATGCTTTTAAACCTCATTCTTCAAGTACCAACAGTAACAGATTCTACTGCTGCCTTAGGTGCACAAAGTATTAACTATTTCTCCTTATTAATGAAAGGTGGGGTTGTAATTTACCCAATTTTAGCTTTGTTGTTAATTACTCTATTTTTAGCCACTGAACGGTATCTATTTATAAAAGAAAATTCTAGAATTGATACCGGATTTTTAAGATCTCTAAAAGATAATATTCTGAGAGGGGATATTAGAACCGCTTCCACACTATGCAAAGGAACAAATAGGCCAATTTCAAGAATACTCGAAAAAGGAATTTCAAGGGTAGGAAAGCCTGTAAAAGACATCGAAAGTGCCATGGAAATTCAATCTAATTTGGAAATTTCGAAGATGGAAAAAAATATGGGCTATTTAGGTTTAATTGCGGGAGTAGCCCCCACTTTAGGATTTGTTGGAACAATTTCAGGTATTATCAGGATTTTTTATGAAATATCAGTAACAGGCAATTTTTCAATTGAAACTATTTCGAATGGATTATATGAAAAGATGATTTCAAGTTTTTCAGGTTTAGTTGTAGGTCTTTTGGCTTATTCTGCTTATCATGCGATAAATATGATGGTAGACAAGTTTAGCATCAACCTTCAAGCAACTGTAATGGATTTCTTTGATACTTTGAACGAACCAATTCGTTAATAAAATTATGAAATTTAAAAGACAAAGAAGATTTGAGGCGGAAGTTCAAACTTCCTCTCTTAACGACATCATGTTTTTTTTACTATTGTTTTTTCTTATTGTTTCAACTTTAGGAAGTCCAAATGTTATTAAACTTCTTTTGCCAAAGTCTAGTAAATCTAGTCATGATGTTAGTAAACAGCCGGTTACACTTTCTATTACAAAAGAAAAGGAATATTTTATTGATAAAAAACAAGTTAATTTTCCTGAATTGGAAGCTCGTTTAATTGAAGCCACCTCCAAAATGGAAGAACCTACAGTAATTCTTAGAGCCGAACAGACCTTGACTATCCAAGACTTAGTAGATGTAATGGCTATGGGAGCGAAGTTAAAAATAAGAATGGTGTTAGCAACTGAACTTTCAAAATGAAAAAAATCGCTTTTTTCCCTGGCTCTTTTGATCCTTTTACAAAAGGCCACGCTGATATAGTAGAAAGAGGTTTAAAATTATTCGATGAAGTTATCATAGGAATAGGAACTAATTCAAGTAAAAAACGATATTTTGATTTAGAGCTAATTACAACTGGGATTTCAAAGGCTTTTGAAAATGAGGATAGAGTTAAAATAGTTTTTTATGACGATTTAACAGCTAGTGTTGCAGACCGATACAATGCTAAATTTATATTAAGAGGTTTAAGGAATACTACAGATTTTGAATATGAAAATACAATTTCTCAAGTAAACAGGCAATTATCTTCCAAACTAGATACTGTTTTCCTTATTACTTCTCCAGAACTTGCCCCAATTAGTTCAACAATTGTGAGAGAACTTCATAAATTTGGAGCAGACATTTCTCCTTATGTTCCTTACGAAATTAGTCAAATATATAAAAAATAATTTAGTATTTAAATATTGGAATCACTTTTTGCGTATTTCCAATAGTAATATGGCAATAGTAATTGCCTGAAGACAAACTATTTAAATAAAGCGACTTAATCCCATCATTCAAATATTTATCCTCAAAAATCAGCCTTCCCGAATTATCAATAATATTAATTTTTACAATTTCTCCTTCATATTTTGCGGGGATAATAAGTTTGAACTCGTTTACAACAGGATTGGGAAATAAAATATATTTTTCGGTGTTTTCTTGACCTACTAATGAGGTTACAACTGAGCCAGAATAAAAATTTACAGGCCAGCCCATTTGATTTAGTATAGCCAAAATAATTGGGCCAGGAAAATGATTTATTTCTGCTATTCCAATTTGTGGAGACATTAATGAATTTGCAGAGCCTTTTGGGTATTTTATTTCATCTAAATGAGAGATACTTCCTCCAGACCTAAAAAGTGATGGAGCATACATTTTGGGCAAATCATCTTTAAAAGCTTTGTTTTCAATATTAAAAAAGAGATTTCCTCCTGTCATATTAGTTTTTAAGTCCAAGGAGGGGTTACCAAATAATGTAGAGCTTGTAAGGAATTGTTTATTTCCATTCTGAACAAAAACGTCATAAATTATCGGAAAACCACTAATTCCCCATTCCCCTTGATTTTCGTTTAAACTACCTAATTTCATAGAAGTTAAAAAGCCTATTCCATGGGCGATTTCATGAATAATTACAGTCATGAGATCATATTTGAAATTTTCTTTTGCTCCATTTGTAGAATAAGACCAAGCAATGTTTTTGTTTACAGTAATGGTAAGCTCATGATTCTCTTCATTTAAGTTTTTCCCACTTATGGCTTCTGCTAATGCTGGCGGATACCAAACATTTTTTAATGCGGAGTTGCTAAAGTCTCTATATACTCTATTTGAGCCCGTTGAAGCAAGAGTTGTAGCGTTTATTGATTCCCAGCTTGTCTTAATTTTAATAGGAATTCTACTTATTAAAATACTCTCCCATACAGACACAGCTTCTAAAAATGGTTTTTTTGCAGCTTCGGGGAAATCAGTAAAATCTACTGTAATATTGCTTGTTTTAACACTTGTTTTTAATTTTCTAAAATCTGGACCTTGTACTTCAGTAAATGTATTTAAAGGATATTTTTCACACACAATAATAGGTGCTTCAGCAGATACTTGGGCAAGTCCTAGTCTACAAAAAAGAAATAATATTATTAAATTGTATCTCAAAAGTGTATTTTTCATAAATCGTACTTCAAAATATATATCATTTAGTATCAAATATGTAAATTTTTAGATAATGTATAGTATTCAACCCCAAATTTGAGTACCTTCTGTACAATTTTTACACATCTCTATTTTTTTTCGGGTAGAAATTAACTTTTTTCTAAAGTCTAAGTAATTTTTATTGTTCCAAACTTCTTTAAAAGTATTTTTAGAGACATCTCCCATTCTATATTTAGCGTCTTTATCAAAACAACATGGTACTACCATACCATCCCAAGTTATTACACAAGAATGCCACATTTTCCAACAATGGTTAATTAATTTATTTTTAAGTTCGAATTTTCCATTGGCAAGTTTCTGATATCGAGAATACTTTTCATTTTTTGGAATTAGATCTGAACCGTTTTCATAATCGTATATTTGAGCAGTTTTTAATCTTAATTCATCTACTCCCATTTCTTTAGCTAGTTTTTTAACTTCTAATAGCTGGTGTTCATTTGGTTTTACGACTAAAAATTGAAATATGACATGAGGTGTGCTTGAACGCAACTCCTTTTTGGCTTTAATGATATTTTTTGTACCCTCTAAAACTTTATTTAAACTTCCTCCTATTCTGTATTGTTCATACGTTTCTTGGCTTGTGCCATCAATAGAAATAATGAGCCTGTCTAAGCCAGAATTTACCGTAGCTACTGCGTTTTCATAATTTAGATAATGTGCGTTTGTTGAAGTAGCCGTATAAATTTTTAATTTTGAAGCATAACTTACCATAGATAAGAAATCTTTGTGAAGATAGGGTTCGCCTTGGAAATAAAATGTGAGGTACATTAGTGCATCTTTAAGCTCTCTGATTGTATTTTTAAAAAGGGTTGTGTCAAGCATTCCAGTGGGTCTTGTAAATGAACGAAGTCCGCTAGGACATTCAGGGCATCTCAGATTACAAGAAGTAGTTGGTTCGAAAGCAATAGCTGTCGGTAGTGAATAATTAAGAGCTGTATTAAAAAGCCGTGAATACAAAAATCCAAAAGTCAGTGCCAATGCATTATTGCATTTTTTAAATGTAAGTTTTGACAAGAAATTTGATTTATCTTTCCACATTTACTTTGTGAATTGTTTATAGTATTTTATCAATCTTGCGTCTTTCTCGACTTTAATCACCTCATCTAAAGTATACTTTGCTTTTTCTGAATCTTCACTTAATAATTGTAATACTTGAGCAGCACTAATTCTTACAAACCATTCGGATTGGTTAATAGCCAAATTTTTTAAAAAGGGTAAAGATTTTTCTTTTGTTATTGAATCAGTTTTTGAAAGAAAAGCTCCAAAAATTCCAATATTTTGGTATATTTCATAACCTTCCATTTTATTAATTTTTTTTACAAACCAATCATACTTTCTTGGGTCTGCTTCAGTAGCAAAAAAGTTTGCTATTGAAGCAAAAATATTAATATCCGTTATATTTAAAAATTGGTTGGCTAATTCTTCACTGTCTGCAACGTTGTTAGTAAACAATGCTTCAAGACCTGCAGCATTGTTTAAATAGGAGCTATCGTTTAAAGCTGCCCGAAATAGTATATCATTTTGGGGATTTAAGAAGTTCTTAACCGCTAAAATCGCATCAGCCCTTACAGCACCTTTTGGATCGTTTTTAATGCTATTTTGAAGTGCTTTTTCAACGATTAAAAAATCATCTCCATCGTAATTGAATAATTTTTGAACTGCCATTTGACGGATTCTCCAAAATTTATCTTTTAATGCATCCAAAACTAAACTTCTTATTTTTTTATTTTGTAAAGGTGAAGCAGATATTTCCTGACTTTCATTCAAAGTCAACGATTCTAAAGCAGTAATTCTTGAATATATAGCTTCCGAATTATAATATTGGTGTATAAGTTCTTCCTCTGTTTTTTTATGCTCTATTTGTCCTAAAAAATAACCTTCAGGGTTTATTACCACACTTTTGAAGTCTCCATCTAGATTGAAAGAAAAAATTTGGGATACTTTTGAAAGTTCAATTTCTAGATTTGTTTTTTTATTCTCACTATTAATTATAATTGGCAATTTTACTTTGTAAATATGACTATTTGTGGAGTCAATTAATTGATTAATAGTAAGCTCTAGTTTATTATTATTTAATTTTTGAAAAATTTGCAAACGAGGGTGGCCTGGATAAAAAAACCATTGGTCGAAAAACGATTTTAAATCTTTACCTGTAACTTTTTCAAAAGCAAGTCGTAAGTCATGAATTTCAACACTTTGATTTTCAAATTTATTTAAGTAATAATTTAAAGTTTTAAAGAAAGCCTCATCTCCAACTTCAAGCCGTAATTGATGTAAAATCCGTCCACCTTTTTGATAGGAATGAGTATCAAACATATCTTCTCTGCTTAGATAATCATATCGTATTATAGATACTTGTTTTTGCGAGGCTTCAAATAAGTAATCTTGAATTGCTGTAAGGTTTAAATAATCCCCTTCTTCTTTTCCATATTTGTGAGTAGTCCATAAATACTCTGAATAATTTGCAAAAGATTCGTTTAATGCTAAATGAGACCATGATTCGCAAGTTACTAAATTTCCAAACCAATGGTGAAAAAGTTCATGAGCTATCACACCATCATCGTTTCCATCTATTAATTGTCTGTTGTTTTTTAATAAAGTTTTTGAATGAACTGTTGCAGTTGTATTTTCCATTGCCCCAGAAACATATTTTCTTACTGGTATTTGAGCATATTTTTGCCATTTAAATTTAACTCCAAGTGTACCCTCAAAAAAGTTAATCATTTCTGGGGTTCTTCCGAAAATACCTTGGGCATAACTTGCGTATTCAGGTTCTAAATAATAGCTAATTTCGAAATTATTATAGGTAGTGTCCACTACTTTAATAAAGTCACCAGCAGCAATCATAGTTAAATAAACGGCATGAGGTCTTAATTGTTTCCAGTGATCGGTTTTTGTATGGTCTTGATTTTGAGTGGTTTTTACTAAAATGCCATTAGACAAGGTAGTTAAATTTTTATCTACAGTTAAGTAAATATCTTGCGTATGATTTTGATTTGGACTGTCTATGGTAGGAAACCAATTACTATTTGCTTGAGTTTCCCCTTGAGTCCAAATTTGACGCATTATTCCTTCCTCTGTTTTTAAAGGATTAATGAAATATAGACCTTTGTCATTTGTAATCGCTGCACTTCCAGTATTCTTAATTAAATTAGGTTGTGCTAAATAATCAATCTCTATGTATAAAGTATCTTTTGCTGTCGAATTTATTCCAAGATTAATTGACAATTGCTCGTTGTTATATTCATACTTAGCCTCTGATTTATTTAATTTTACGGCTTTTATTTTAAATCCTTTGGCATCTAAAACTACTTTATTTTGAGAGTAGAAAAAAGGTTTTAAAGTTAATATAGCCTTACCTTCCAATGTTTGATTTTCCCAAATAGGCTTTAATCTAAGTACGGTATGAATTAAGTCAAAATCTAATTCTCTGCTCTTTTGGGTGTCAATTTGACCTAAAATGTCCAGTTGTAAAAGTGATATTAAGACAATTGTTAAAAATAATTTCATAAGAAATAGTTATTTTTATCTTAGTGGTTTGGTTAAATCTCTAAAGATTAATACTTTAATTTGTTTTAATTGGAAACTTTCATTGCCGAATTCATCTGTTGTAAAAAATGGCAAATACTCAGCTTTTAAAAAAAAATCATCAATACTAGCATAACCTCCTTTGAGAGTTAAAGTAAAGATTTGAGAAGAATTATTGAATTCCCAAAAAGAATTATCAATGTCTAAGTCTAGAAAGTCAACACCATTACAAGCCTGAATGTTATCGGCAGATTGATAATCGTATTCTATATTTCCACCATCTAGAAATGACCATATCATAGCATTTAATTCTATTTTATTTTTTTGGAAATTAACAAAATTTATTTCTTTTTTATTTTCAATATTATCAGTTACTAAAATCCATTGATTCTTCTGGATAATATCCAATATATCTTGACCAAAAACATTTTGGCAAATAAACAAAAAGAAAAATAGAAATTTAACTTTCATAAAAAGAATTAAGTTAGTTAGATAACATAAATTTTTGAGCTTTTATTGCAGGTAAAATTGCCGCTAAAAAAGTAATTATTAAAATCCCAAAAACTGCAAGAACAATATCTGATGCAATTATTTTGATTGGATAGGAATCCACCATTGCATATTCCATCCCCAGTTTTACAAGACCAAAATTTATTTGTAGTACACAAAGGGAAACGCCTATTACTATACCCAAAATTAAACCAATGCTTGAAATAATAAATCCCTCCATTAAAAAAATATAACTGATATTTTTTTTCTCAACTCCTAAGGAAGAAAGTGTTTCAATGTCATCTTTTTTGTCTAAAACTAGCATACTTAAGGCATAAAAAATATTAAATGATGCTATTGCAATAATAAAAAAGAGTCCAAGGAAAATAAATAATTTTTCAATTTTAATTGCTTTTAATAAAGGGGCATTTTGTTGGTCTCTATCTTTAATACTCAAATTTTCTCCTAAAAGTTTCGAAATTTTAGATTTTATATCATTCAAAGATTCTCCTTTTTTAAGTGTTATTTCTAAGGCAGTTCTTTTTCCTATATTCCCAGTTAGTTTCTCAACGGTAGCCAAAGGTAAATAAACATAATGATCGTATTGTTGCTCTAAAATAAAAACTCCAGAAACTTCCATTGCTATTTGATTAATATTTTCTTCTAGAGCGAGAATGTTAATCTTTTGATTTTTTGGATAAAGTAGCACTAAAGGATTTAAATAATCATCCACACTTAAATCTAATATATTAAAAACTCCTCCTCCAACAAATGCATTAGGTCTATTCTGGTTATTTAATTTCATTTTTCCTTCCACTACAGCTGCCCTAATTTCTTGGTTTCTTTCAAATGTATTATCTACACCTTTTATTACCACAATCATTTGAGCATCTTTACTTCTAGCTAAAGCTTTATCTTGATAAACTTCAGTTAAATAATTTATACCATCTATACCTTTAATTTTAGAGAGAAGAATGCTGTCGATGGTAAAAGACCTTTTAGTTGAAGAAGCAATTTTTAGATCAGGATCAAATGCTTTAAAAATTTGTCTGTTTAAATCTTCAAGACCGTTAAAAACAGAAAGAACTACTACTATGGCTATGGTTCCTAAACATACAGCTAGCATTGAGATAATAGAAATGAAATTAATGAAGCTTCTTTTTTTTTTCGAGAAAAAATATTTCTTAGCTATTAAAAAAGGTACATTCATTTGAAATTAATTTGCAGATTATTCCTCATCAGAGGCTGGAGGAATATAAAGATTGGCAAACAAGGATTCAATTTTTTGAGCATATTCAGCAGTATCATCTATAAAAAATTGAAAATTTGGAATAATTCTTAGTTGACTTTTAGCTTTGTTTCCGAAAATACCTCGAATTTTTTTGGTATTTTCTTTTACATTTTGAAGTATTTCGGTAGGATTCTTTGCATTAAGAAAACTTAGATAAATTCTCGCAATACTCAAGTCAGCAGATAATTTCACGTCTGTAATCGTAGCAAATGCCCCATCAAACATAGATTTCAAATCTCTTTGAAAAATATCTCCTAGGTCTTTTTGAATCTGTTTTGCTACTTGTTTTTGTCTTTTACTCTCCATACATTTTATAATCAAAAATATTTTAATAAAACGACCTAAAAGGTTGTTTTTAAATATGTTTTACTCAATTGTAGAATTTCCAACTGGTAATTATTTTCAATATTTTTACAAATATCTATACTAATTTTGGTTATTCATTAAACGAAATGATATTTTTGTGTTCAAATTCAAATCACAAGCCCCATTGTTGACTTTTTTCAGAATAAATTCCATATTTCAGGTAATAACTTTATTACTTTTATTTCTATTAATTCGATTGCCTTATATTGGGAATCTACAGCCCCTATTAAGTCAAGAGCTAGAGTGGATGTTAGTTGGAGAAAAGCTAAATGAAGGATTACATTTATACAATGAAATTTTAACTCAAATTGGTCCATTTTCTGCATTTGTATATCAAATTGTTGATTTATGGGCTGGGAAAAGCCAGTTTTTTTATGAAGCAGTGGCTTTAATATTAATTTTTATTCAGACATTATATTTTGTTTTTATTGTAAATAAAAGAAATTTGTTAAATGAAAAGAACTATGTGTCCGGTCTATTTTTTTTAATTTTGATGTCTATGTCCTTCGATATTCAAAAACTTTCTCCTTCACTTCTGGCCAACACTTTTATACTTATTTCACTAAATGTTACTTTAAGACAAATAGAAAAGCGAGATGGCCTTGGGGATGATATTTTTGAGATTGGATTATTTTTAGGGATTGCTACATTATTTCATTTGAGCTCTTTTATATTTATTTTCTGGGCAATTATTGTTTTGTTTTTATTTACTGGAGTTAATATCAGACAACTTTTTATGGTTTTATTGGCTTTTTTTCTGCCTTTAATTTTAGTTTTCATATACTTTTTTTTTAAAGAACACAATTCTGACTTTATAAATTTGTGGCTATTTAATTTCAACAATGTTTTAGATCTTTCTCTCCTGGGTATTAAGGACATTCTTATAATTTTTTCGATACCTTTGTTATTTACTATTTTAGGAATTTTTAAAGTATTGAAAATTACAAGATACAATAGTTTCCAAAATAGAGCCCATCAATTATTGATTATTTTTGGTATTTTTTCATTTATTAGCTTATTGTTTTCTAAAGAATTCATACCTTCTAATTTAGTATCTTTTATCCCTTTTATATCTTTATTCGTCTCCGGTTTTTTTTTACATTCCAAGAAATTGTTTTTCCAGGAAGTACTCTCTTTAATTTTTATTTTTTCTATTTTAGTAATCCAATATTTAGGATCTAATAAAATTAATAATAAAAGCTTGAATATTTTAAAGAACTATAAAGTTATAGAAACTCAACTTCCTAAAAAGTACGAAAACAAGAGAATATTTATAACAGGTGAAGGCATGGATGCGTATAAATCACATAAAATGGCTACAGGCTATTTGAGCTGGGAATTGGCTAAATCAGATTTTGAAAATCCTAATAACTATGTAAGTATAGTGAATATTTACACGAACTTTAAAAAAGACTTACCCGAAGTTATTATTGATAATGAGGGTGTTATGAAAAAAATATTTAAAAATATTCCAACTCTTTCTTTAAAGTACACTTATTTAGATAAGAATATTTATGAGCTAAAGAATTAGATTTTAGTTCTGGTTTTTCCAGATCTCTTTTATATCTTCTCCTTTTGAACTTTTGCCTGAGTGAATCCATTCTTTATCTTTTACTAATGCTTGAAAATGGAGTTCGGCACCAACTCTTGAACTGTCTTTTGGAAAAAACAGAATTTTCTCTGCATAATTTCCATCAATTAATGTATAAGTTCCGCCTCCTGTTCCAAAAAACTCTCTGCTCTGTGTATTTATTGCAAACCATTGAAAATACCCCCCACTCATTATTTTTAGTGTTTTTCTAGGCCCTTGAAGCATTTCAGACATCTTTCCCTCTGTATTTGCTCTAGCTGTAATTCGCCAAAGGCCATTCAGGGCATTTGGTTTTGATGTCTCGTTTTTAGAAAACTTTTGGTCATTAAATTCTAAACTTTTCTTTTTTAAAGTGATATTGTAAGATTGGCTAGAATTTACGATGTTGGGATTTAAAGAGTGAAATTCCACATCAATAAAAATTTCATTCGTAGCACCTATGGTATATTTGCCGCCCCACGTTTGCTCAAATTTTTTATTTATTATATCATAATCAGTTATGGAGAGATATTGATCAGTTGCTATAATTGTAGTTATTTTTGATTCATTTTTTGATTCCCAACAGCCATTTAATGCTTGACAAAAGCTATTAATGTGTAAAAAGGAAGCCATCATAAAGGTCAATATTATTTTCATTTTGAATTAGGATAAGAAGTCATTAAAGCTACAAAAAAATAATTTCACACTTAGGATTTGTTAAGAAATAAGGTTTACAGAATTGGCGAATTTATTTTGTTATTTTTCAAGGCAAAAAATCTTTAAATAGTATAGCTATTCAATGATTTTTTAACGAAGAAAAAAAGCAAAAGAAAGAGACAAAATGTAAAGGTTATTTTGTATCAGATCCTTAATCAATCTAGAAGAGTCAAAATGATTCTTTTTAAATTATATCTTTAGGTAAAATTAATCTAAATTCTGTAAATCCAAAACTAAAAATTCTTACAAAAATCAAATGCCATCTTTTCGAAGAAAGTTTCTAATGAATTAGCTTGTTGAAAACCCACATGCCCTCCTTTTGAGGTGAGTAATAATTTTAAATTTTTATTATTTTGGGCATCTCCCAATTCTAAACATTCTGGAGTTAGAAATGGGTCATTTTTAGCTTGCATAATTAAAACAGGTACTTTTATTTTATATAAAATTGGTTTAACACTGGCTTTTTTATAAAAATCAGCTGCGTCTTTATACCCATGTAAAGGTGCTGTAAAAGTGCTATCAAAGTCATTAAAATCTTTAATTTTCTTGAAATTTTTTAGAGTTAAAATTGAATGATTTGGGAACATTGCTTCTTTTATTTCAATTTTTTTTCTAAGTTTTCTCAAAAATCTATTCATATAAAAGCGGTTTCCTTTTTTTTCAAGCTTTGCCACGGAAGTGGTTAAATCTAAAGGAACAGAAGCAACAGCAGCACATTTCACAGAGGGTGGGAAAGTATCAGCATTTTCAGACAATACCCGTAATGTTAAACTCCCCCCCATACTAAAACCTACTAGAATAATTTCATCATAATTATTAGTTTGTAAAGCATAATCTATTACAAACTTAAGATCCGAAGCATCACCATGGTGATAAAATTTGGGTAAAAGATTCATTTCACCTCCACAACTTCTACAATTCCAAGCCAAGCCATCAAAACCATTTGTAATGAATTTTTTTAAAATACCAACTACATAATGCCTTTTAGAATCACCTTCAAGTCCATGGGTTACAATTACACATTTTTTACTTCCAGTTTTAGCCCAATCGACTAATAAGAAATCGCCGTCTGGCATAAAAATCTTCTCTCGAATAGTTTTTAATTCAATTTTTCGGAAAAGGCTAGGTAATATGGTTTGAGCATGTCTATTAAATTGAGAAAAAGGAGGTTTAAACATGAATAAATAAAATTTTTTAACAAATTTCGGTCTGAAAAATGATTTTTTTTACAAATCTTCTCATTTTAATTTAAAAATAATGATTTGCCTTTTATATTTACAAATGAAGGTGGTAAATAATAAAAAGCAGTAAAACATCTTATTTAACATAAAAATAATTAAAAAATGCAAAGAATAGTCTTTTCAATTGCCTTCTTTTTTTTTAGTATAATGTACAGTTTTGGGCAACAAATGCCTTCAATAATTAACGAAAAAGCTAGAGCTAGACTTATAGATGAAATATTAGAAGATAGAATGAAAAACCTTCTTCCTTCTCTTATGCGGTCTGAAGGTATTGACATGTGGGTAATTATTTCAAGAGAATATAATGAGGATCCTGTGATGAAAACCATGCTGCCAAGTGTTTGGTTGTCAGCTAGAAGACGTACTATTTTTGTGTTCTTTGATAATGGAAAGGAAGTTGAAAGATTGGCAATTGCAAGGTATGATGTTGGCCAACTATTAAAGGGAGAGTGGGATTTAAATAATTATCCTAATCAATGGGATGCTTTAGTTAAAACTATTTTAGAAAAAAAACCAAAAAAAATTGCATTAAATTATTCGAAAAATTATGGGCATGCTGATGGGCTTACCCATACAGAGCACGAAGAATTTATTTCTAAGCTTAGTTCAGAAGATAAGAAAAAGATTGTTTCTGCAGAAAATCTTGCTGTGGGCTGGTTGGAAACTCGTATTTCTAAAGAAATGATTATCTATGAAAGTCTAAGTAGAATTTCACATCAAATAATTGATGAGGCATTTTCTGAAAAAGTTATTCAACCTGGTCATACCTCAACAGATGATGTGGTTTGGTGGATGAGACAGAAAGTTGCAGATTTAGGGCTTCAAACTTGGTTTCATCCTACCGTTGATGTACAGAGGTTTGATCCTGAAAATTTTGATCACCTCCGAACTTTTACTAAGAAGCCCGATACACAAATTATTATGCCTGGGGATTTAATTCATTGTGATTTTGGTATTAGCTATTTACGGTTAAATACTGACCATCAACAAAATGCTTACATCTTAAAAGCAGGAGAGACTGAAATTCCAAGTTTTTTGACTCAAGCTTTTATTGTTGGAAATAGGCTTCAAGATATTTTAACCAATAATTTCAAAAAGGGACTTAGTGGTAATCAAATCTTAGCCAATGCATTGACTGAAAGTAAGAAAGAAGGAATAATTGGGACTATTTATACCCATCCAGTTGGTTTACATGGGCATGCAGCTGGGCCAACCATTGGAATGTGGGACAATCAAGGGCCAACCATTGGTCCTGGCGACTATCCTTTGAAAGCTAATACGGCTTACTCTATAGAATTAAATGCCGCTGTGGAACTCATACCATGGAAAAAAACAATTAGAATTATGTTAGAAGAGAATGGTTTTTTTGATGGTTCTGGTTTTAGGTACATTGATGGACGCCAAAAAGAAATATTAAAAATACCAAGATCTTCTGCCAATAAATGATTTTTGAGAATTTAAGTGTATGATTTTATTACTTCTTAGATTCAAGTAATAAATTATTTATCAAATTCGGAACATAAAAACACTCAACAGCACGAAATAATGTATTGGAACTTTGGATAAAATAGCTTTTAAATGCACCTAAAGAAAGTTATCATAAAAACTTAGTATCTGATGCAAGATAACCTTTACATTTTGTCTCTTTCTTTTGCCTTTTTTCTTCGTTAAAAAATCATTGAATAGCTATACTATTTAAAGATTTTTTGCCTTGAAAAATAACAAAATAAATTCGTCAATTCTGTAAACCTTATTTCTTAACAAATCCTAAGTTATTATAAAGTTATGCAATTTTGTAGAAATAAAAAATGAAGTTTTAGTAAACTTACTTTTTAATAAACTATTTATAAGATTTTATCCCTTTTAGATTATTTATTTTAATTTAGGGGACTCTTAGGGTCTGACACAAAATAACCTTTACATTTTGTCTCTTTCTTCAGCCTTTTTTCTTCGTTAAAAAATCATTGAATAGCTATACTATTTAAAGATTTTTTGCCTTGAAAATTAACAAAATAAATTCGTCAATTCTGTAAACCTTATTTCTTAACAGATCCTTAAATTTTATTTCTTCAGATTTATAGCTTGATAAAAAGATATTTAATAAACATAAGAATAATATGTATGGGAGCAATATAAGCAGCAACTAATTTTCCTTTTAAAAAATAGTATCAAAGTAAAATTTAATACCAGCTTATTAAGGTCTTTTACTATTTTTGTATTCTAAATCAAAAAAACCTCAAAAGTAGATGTCAAAAGTATTAATAATTGGAGCTGGAGGAGTAGGAACGGTGGTTGTGCATAAATGTGCCTTAAATTCCAGTGTTTTTTCTGACATATTGTTAGCTAGTCGAACCAAATCCAAATGTGACAGAATAGCCAAGGAAATTCAAGAAATGCATGGAGTTAAAATAAAAACAGCCCAAGTTGACGCAGATATTGTATCAGAACTAGTGATTTTAATAAAATCATTTAATCCTAAATTAGTTATCAATGTAGCCTTGCCTTATCAAGACCTAACTATAATGGATGCATGCCTTGAAACGGGCGTACATTACTTAGATACTGCTAATTATGAACCAAAAGATGTAGCAAAATTTGAATATAGCTGGCAGTGGGCTTATCAAGAAAGGTTTAAGAAAGCGGGCCTAATGGCACTTTTGGGGTGTGGCTTTGATCCTGGTGTTACTCAAGTTTATACGGCTTATGCTAACAAGCACTATTTTGACGAAATGCACTATCTGGATATAATTGACTGCAATGCTGGAGATCATGGAAAAGCTTTTGCAACTAATTTTAATCCAGAGATTAATATCCGAGAAATAACACAACCTGGTAGATATTGGGAAAATGGAGAGTGGATTGAAATTCCAGCAATGTCAATTCATAAATCTATAGATTATCCAAATATTGGACCCAAAGAATCTTATGTATTGTATCATGAAGAACTGGAATCTTTAGTAAAAAACTTCCCAACCTTAAAAAGAGCTCGTTTTTGGATGACTTTTGGACAATCATATATTACTCATTTGCAAGTCTTAGAAAATGTGGGAATGACCAGCATTGCCCCTATTAAATTTCAAGGAATGGATGTAGTTCCCTTAGAATTCCTAAAAGCAGTATTACCTCCCCCAGAGTCTCTTGGACAAAATTATTCAGGACAAACCTCTATTGGCTGCCAAATTAAAGGAATTAAGGATGGTAAAGATGTAACTTATTATGTTTGGAATAATTGCCATCATACGGAAGCCTACAAAGAAGTAAAGTCACAAGCCGTTTCGTACACTACAGGTGTGCCTGCTATGATAGGTGCTTTATTGATGTTAACAAACCAAGAATGGATGAAAGCTGGTGTTTATAATTGTGAAGAACTAAATCCTGACCCTTTTATGGAGCTTTTGAATATTCATGGTCTTCCCTGGAATGAAAAAATAAACGAGGAATTACCTCACGAATACTAAAATAATTAGGATAAAGGCAGCTTTTTTAGCTGCCTTTTTTAATATAAAACTATAATAGAATTTAATCCTCTTTCCCCATTTTTTTTGAAACTCTTTTAATTTTGCAAAAAAAAGTATATTTTTAAAAAAAATTAAAAATCAACTATTATTCATAATGAAAGAAAACAAATCGTATATCGGTCCTTTAATCATAATTGGCATTCTATTTTTTGTTTTTGGATTTGTTACTTGGGTCAATGGAACCTTGATAGCCTTTTTTAAAAAGGCTTTCCATCTTGATAACACAAGTTCTCTTTTGGTAACCTTTGCTTTTTTTATTTCATATACCGTCATGGCAATTCCTTCTTCTAGTGTGTTAAAAAAAGTAGGTTTTAAAAAAGGTATGTCATTGGGTTTATTCATTATGGCTATTGGAACTTTGATTTTTGTACCTGCAGCAAAAATTGAATCTTATCAATTATTTCTATTGGGCTTGTTTACCATTGGAATCGGCTTAACTTTATTACAAACTGCATCAAATCCTTATTTAACAATTTTAGGCCCTCGTGAAAGTGCGGCCCAACGAATCAGTTTGATGGGTATAGCAAATAAAACGGCGGGCATTTTAAGTCAAAAAGTAATTGGAGGAATTTTGTTAGCCGGGGCTGCTGCTACATCTGCTACCTTAACCACAGCCGAAGAGTTAAATAAAGTTGTAACTCCATACATAATTTTAACCATCGTCTTGGTTTTATTGGCCGTGTTAATCATGTTCTCAAAAGGACTTCCTGAAGTGTCTGAAGAGCAAGAAGGACTTGAAAACACGTTGCAGTCAGTCAAAAAGAGCGTTTTTGAATTTCCAAATTTGGTTTTAGGACTAATTGCTCTTTTTGCATACGTTGGTTTAGAAGTAATTTCAGGTGATACTATTATTTCTTATGGCATTTCTTTAGGATTTCCTGAATCGGAAGCTAAAGATTTCGGAACTTATACCCTCTGGCTAATGATGGCAGGATATATTTTGGGAATATTTTTGATCCCAAAATATGTTTCTCAACAAAACTGGCTAAAATATTCGTCAATTTTTGGAATATCGGTTTCTATTTTGGCCTTATTTACCAATGGCTTTACTTCCATTTTTTGCATTGCTCTTTTAGGGCTAGCAAATGCCATCATGTGGCCAGCCATTTGGCCATTGGCTATTGATGGATTAGGTAAATTTACCAAAGTTGGTTCAGCATGGCTGATTATGATGATAGCAGGAGGAGCATTACTTCCTTTGCTTTATGGCAAACTTGCGGATATTTTCAATACACAGCAAGCCTATTGGATTCTGGTGCCTTTATATATTTATGTTTACTATTTCGCTACTTTAGGCTATAAAAAGAAAAATTGGTAATTAAGCTCATTTTAAAAAGTCAAAACAAATTATTCTAGCAATTCCCATACCTTTTTGGTGTAAGCTTAATTATTATACTTGATAGATAGGTGTCTTTTTATACATTTCAAATACTTCTTTATTTAATTTTTGATTCGACAGAAAAATAAAATTAAAATAAAAGAAACACCTTATTTGCACCTAATTACATAATAAAACTTAAAAAACTCAGAGAATGGGGTTTCTCTTATAATCAAAATAATAACTAGACCTCTAAAAAAAACTTAAGCCCGGATTCAATTGAAACCGGGCTAAGGGACTTATTAACCCTAACCTATTAAACTATGAAAATTCAATATTCTAAATTAAAGGCTTGTTAAAGCCTGACTTACTGAAGGAATTTCTACGAATTCAATTTCCTTGGAAACTAAATTTTTACTTGACCAAATAAACTCAAAAACCGATTGGTTTAAATTTATTTTCTTCGACCAAATTTTGGCTTCTGATTTTCTCATACCATCCAATGAGGCACTTAAACTTTTGGCTGCTACCAAAAATTCTTTCTTCTCAGAATCTTTCAAATTGTAAAAAGCTACTGTGGACGAATTGAAAAGATTTACTATTTCAGTATATTTCTTTATATCCTCATTGTTCTTTTTAGATACCTTCTTTGCGTTTTTGTTTACAAATGCAGTAAGTTCGATAGTACTCTTAGCAACCATGTTTTTTGTTACTAATCCGTTCGCCATAACGCTCTGAGCGTTAGAAGTAATTGTTCCAAATACTAAGGCGATGATAATTGTTTTTATTTGCTTTTTCATGATTTTGTCTATTTTATTTTCGTGAATCATGATGCAAACTTGCACGATTTTAATTGCACCACCAAATTTTGTATGGCATGCTTAACGAAATAATATTTTAATTATTTAAAAATAACAAAATATTTAAGCTAAAATTAACCTTTAAATAGAAGTAATGAAAATTAAATTTTGCATATATTTAATTTTCATTAGAATTGTTTGCATTCCTAGCAAATTGTAATATTCTTTAAATAGTACAATTAATCGTTTAGAAAATTCATTGTTCTTTCTATTCCAAGAGTAGAATAGCTCAAAATCATATCTATGGCTTTGTCCAACTTTATAGGTAATTCAGCAAAATCATTTTTATCAAACTGCCCTAATACATAATCTATTTGTCTCCCTTTTGCAAAATCATTCCCTATTCCAAATTTTAAACGGGGATAAAGGTCATTTCCTAAAACACTTTCAATGTTTTTTAAACCATTATGACCAGCACTTGACCCTTTTGGCTTTATTCTCAATTTTCCGAATGGCAATGCTAGGTCATCTACTACTATCAAAGTGTTTTCAATAGGAATTTTTAATTGTACCATCCAGTACTGTATAGCTTTTCCGCTAAGATTCATATAAGTTGTTGGTTTTATCAATACAATAGTCCTGCTTTTATATTTAAATTCTGCAATACTAGCCAATTTGTCTAATTTAAAACTCAAGTTTTCTTTGGTAGCTAGTCTATCTAATACCATAAATCCAACATTATGACGAGTTAATACGTATTCTGGGCCTATGTTTCCTAAGCCAACAATTAAATATTTCATTTACAGTATCAAATTAGTGTTTTTACAAAATAACTAATATTTTTGCTTATTATAAATTTAAGGATGCAAAAAAATAGGTTAATTCTCAATCAACCGCTTTTAGATATCACTCTTAGGAGACTTTGTCAAGAAATAATTGAAACACGCGACTCTGAAATAGAGACTGTTCTAATAGGGCTTCAACCACGCGGAATCTTTTTGGCTAAAAGAATTAAAGAATTCTTAAAAACAGATTTTGGTTTTGATTTTCCTCTTGGATATATTGATGCCACTTTCTTTAGAGACGATTTTAAAAGAAAAGGGAATCTCCTTAAACCAAATTCTACTCAGATTACATTTATTATTGAAGATAAAAGAGTGATTCTTATCGATGATGTTTTAGCAACCGGCAGAATGGTTAGAGCCGCAATGGACGCACTACAAGCATTTGGAAGACCTCAAAAAATAGAATTGCTTTGCCTTATTAATAGAAAATATAACAGAGACTTACCGATTCATCCAGATTTCGTAGGTAAAAAAGTGAATACACTAGCCACACAACGAGTATTGGTCGAGTGGACAGAACAAGGGAATAAAGAGGATGCAATCTGGTTGATTGATTAAAAAAAATGGAACCCATTTCTATACAAGATTTAATTTATGGATATAAAAATGGTATATTTCCCATGGCAGAAGCAAATTCAAATGAAGTATTTTGGTATGCCCCTGACCCGAGAGCCATCATTCCATTAGACACTTATCGGGTTTCAAAATCCTTAAGGTCCGTTTTAAACAAAAAAACTTTTGAGTTGAAAGTTGATTCAGATTTCGAATCTACTATAATACATTGTGCAAAAGGAAGATTCAAAGGAGATGATACTTGGATTTCTGATCAAATTATTAAAGTATATTGTGAACTTCATAATGTAGGTATTGCTCATTCTGTTGAAACTTATCAGGAAGGCAAGTTAGTAGGTGGTCTTTATGGGGTAGCTATAGGAGCAGTATTTTTTGGTGAATCTATGTTCCATTTAGTACCTAATGCATCTAAAGTTGCTTTTAATCATTTAATGGAAATTCTAAAAAAACAAAAATTTTTACTTTTAGATACCCAGTTTATGAATGACAATGTGGCAAGATATGGTGCTGTAGAAATATCAAAAAATGAATTTATGAAGAAATTACGATTTGCAATCATAAAAAAAAGAAATTTTATGTATTAAAATTCATATCAAAAGTACATTTAAACAAACGATTCTATATTTTTACCTAAAAAAGTATTTTTTTTTAACATTATTTTTTAGTTGTATGACTAAATATTTTACTCTTATTTTTCTATTTTATTTTTACCATGCTGCTTTCTCTCAAAAAAGTATAAAAATTTCAGGAAATATTACACAAACTGATACAAAAAAACCGATTGTTGGAGCTTTTATTATTATTTCTCAAATAGGATATGGCACTACCACTGACTCACTAGGAAATTATGAAGTGAATGTACAACGCGGTAGCCATTTATTAGACATCTCGCACCAAGGGTATTTTAAAAAGTATCTTAGAATAGAGGCAAAAGAAAACCAAACAGTAAATTTTACACTAGATGAAAAAGTAAATGACCTTGAAGAGCTAAAGATTAGTGCCAATAGTTCACAACAAAATGTAAAAAGACTTGGAACTGGCCTTACAACTTTAAGTTCAAGAGCTATAAAAAAACTGCCCTCTTTACTGGGGGAAGTCGATATTATTAAAAGTTTATTTACTCTTCCTGGTGTCACAACTGTTGGCGAAGGGGCTTCTGGTTTTAATGTACGAGGCGGAAACATTGATCAAAACTTAATTTTGTTAGATGAGGCCCCTATATTTAATTCTTCTCATTTGTTAGGATTCTTCTCTGTTTTTAATCCAGATGCTTTTAGAGATTTTGACTTTTATAGAGGAGGAGTCCCTGCTCAGTATGGAGGAAGAATATCATCTGTGCTAAACGTAAACATGAAAGATGCAAATGCCGAAAAGCTTTCGATAAACGGTGGTCTAGGCTCTGTGGCAAGCAGATTATTTGTTGAAGCACCTATAATTCCCAACAAACTTAGCTTTTTTTTGGCTGGAAGAGTATCTTATGTTGATCAAATGATAAAAGTTTTTAACATAAAACGATTGAAAGATAGTAAAGCAAGTTTTTATGATCTAACATCGAAAATAGAATTTAAACCATCCAAAAACGATAGAGTATCTCTTTCGGCATTTCATGGAACCGACAACTTCAAGTTGGCAAAAGACACCATTTCTACTTTAGATGATACGGCCGAATCATTATACAATTGGAGTTCGACCAACGCTACTGCCTCATGGTCTCATTATTTTGGCCCAAAACTATCATTTAAAGCATTTGGGATTTATTCTATCTATAATGTAAACATCACCAACGATGACTCTCTTACAGCATTTAAGATTAGTAATGGAATTGATTACAAAAGCATTAAAGCCTTAGCTATTTATAATCCTAATAAATCAAATGAAATAGAATTTGGTTTTCAAACTAATCAATACAACATTCGACCAGGAACTTTAGAGAAAACTTTACAATCATCAAACAAAAATCCAGAAGCTCTTAAAAACGAGCAGGGTTTTGAAGCAGCTATTTTTATTAATGACAAAATTACAATAAGTAAAAAACTGGATTTAGGAATTGGTCTAAGGTATGTAATGTACCAAAACCTAGGAAGTAATGTAGTTTATAATTATGAATTAGGTAAACCAAGAAATCAATTAACCATAACAGATTCTACAATTTATAAAAAAGGAGAAATTATTAAAAATTATGGGAGTTATGAGCCTCGGCTTTCTTTAAATTGGAATTTAAATAAAAACTCATCAATTAAAGCTAGCACTCACCGAATGAGGCAATTTATGCAATTGATATCAGCCACTACAGCGGCTTTACCAAGCGACCGATGGAAATTAAGTGATAACTATATTAAACCACAATTAGCTAATCAGTTTTCGATAGGATATTTTAAAAATATGGATAAAAAGTCACTGGAGACATCTTTAGAGCTTTTTTACAAAAAATTATCAAACGTAGTTGAATATAAAGATGGGGCAACCTTATTACTAAACAAAAACCTAGAAACTGCTATTTTACAAGGTGATGGGTATTCTTATGGTGTAGAATTTTATATAAAGAAGAACCTTGGCATTTTTACTGGGTGGCTTAGTTATACTTATTCACAAACAAGAATAAAAATAGCAGGAGAAACCGAGGAAGAAACCATAAATAACGGGGAATATTTTCCCCCAATTTTTAATAGACCTCATAGTTTTAATGCAGTAGGGTCTTATCAAGCCAATAAAATAGTCTCCTTTTCAGGAAATTTAAACTATACTTCTGGAAGAGCAATTACCTACCCTGCTTCAAAATTTTTCTTAGCAGGTGCTGCATTGCCTTATTATAACAGCAGAAACCAATCTCAAATACCCGATTATTTACGTTTAGATTTAGCAATAAATATTGAAACGCATCCTTACAGAACGAAAGGTTATAGAGGTAACTGGAATATTTCAGTATATAATGCTTTAGGTAGAAGAAATGCATATTCTGTATTTTTCAAATCTAAAACTCCTTTTAACGCTTTCAATACTCGAATTAAAATATATAAACTTTCAGTTTTGGGTGCAATTATTCCTTCACTAACTTACAATTTTAGATTTTAAAATGTGTAATTCTTTTAAGACAATCTCATACCTATTTATTGCAGGATTCTTATCTTGCATTAACGAATACGATCCCAAACTAGATTCAAGTGATCGCCGCTTAGTAATTGAATCTCATTTAACTACCAAATTTGCTTTTCATTATGTTTATTTAACGTTTGATGCCCCTTATAATTCAGATGCCTCCATTTTTAAAGATTATGTGGGAGATGCCAAAGTGGCAATTAAAGACAATTTAGGAAACGAATATCCATTTTTTGATGATCCAGTACAAAATAACTATATTAAAACCAGCCGAGGATATAATTATAGATCTGTGAATAAATTTAAGGCCGAAATAGGAAGAACATATCAGCTTTTTATTGAAACTTTTGATAAAAAAACCTACATCTCCACTCCGGAAAAAGTAATACCAGTTCCAAAAGTTGAAAATGTGAAAATAGATTTTAGTGAAATAAAACCAACGTCTACACTCAGGGGTCAATTTAAAGTGTCAGTAAATGTTAAAGACAGAGCAAACGAAAAGAATTATTACAAATGGGATTGGTATAATGTAAAAAAAATAGATTGGTGCAGAGTATATTCTATTGGTAATGCAGCAGGAACTACATCTTATGTGGATCCATGCTGTGAAACTTGTTACGAAATAACTCCTTGTATAGATTGCATAGAAGTTTCAAATGATAAACTTATAGATGGAAATGTTTTCAATAAGGCCTTATTAAACGTCCCCTATGACAACGACAATAATTATTATTTAGTGGTCAATCAATATTCGATTTCTGAAAATGCCTTCAGATTTTGGAATACAGTCAAAGAACAATCAAAAAACTCAGGAGGATTATTTGACGCAATTCCAAAGTCCATAAAAGGTAACATTAAAAACTCAAAAGATACGAAAGAAGAGGTTTTGGGTTATTTTACAGTATCTGACCTCCA
>JANOMP010000290.1:0-61675 GCA_031420365.1 Cytophagaceae bacterium | reverse complement strand
TACCTATTCTTTGTTACCAAGTACTCCTGTAAATAGTCAAATCACATTCAATTTACAATTAGATAATGGACATGATATCGTATCCAAAACGATAACTGTTACGTACAATTGTCCGGTTCCTACGGCCCTACAATCTACTTCGATCGGATTAAATTCTGCATCACTTTCTTGGACAGCGGTTTCCGGTGCAACTGGCTATTTAGTCTCATTCAAACCTGAAAGTGCTACCGTGTGGTCAAATGATTCTAGTGTTACAAACACCAGTTTGTCATTGGTAGGCTTAAACGAAAACACGCTTTATAATTATAGGGTAAAAACAAATAGTTGTGTGACTTATGCCAATGGTTCATTTAGAACATTAGCTCCATGCCTTCCACCTGCTAGTTTAACTGTTGGTTCAGTTAGTTCAAATACTGCAGCATTATCTTGGCCAGCAGTATCTGGAATTATATCATATCAAGTGGAGTACAAACTAGCTACTGCTACATCTTGGATTATTGCTTCTAGTGCTGTAACTAGTCCATCATTTCAATTATCTGGTTTAATTGCCAACCAAGCATACAATTGTAGAGTGAGAAGCAATTGTAGTTCTCTCAATAGTACGTATAGCATTTCACAATTTTCTACACTGCAACAAGTTTATTGTGCAAGCAAAGGAACTAATTTATCATTAATGTGGATAGACTTATTCAAATTATCAAATATAAATAGAACCTCTGGTGCTGATGCTGGGTATTATAATGGCACACAAAGCGTGGTCAATCTAACTAAAGGGGTTAGCAATACCTTAAGTTATTCTCCAGGTTTTAGTGGAAGCATTTATAGAGTATATTGGAAAGTATGGATTGATTATAACAAAAATGGAGTGTTCACAGATACTGGAGAACAAATTCTTAGTAGCTCTACTACTGGATCTGGCACGTATACAGTCAACTTTACAGTTCCAACCTCCGCATTAACCGGACAAACAAGAATAAGAGTTTCCATGAAATACAGTGCCTATAGTACTCCATGTGAAACCTTTACTTATGGTGAAGTAGAAGATTATACAGTGAACATTTCATCTACTGTAGCAACTACCCAACAAGTGGCACAAGCAAGAATTGGAGAAGTCGTTGAAAAAAGTTTGAATTTTTCAGAAATTTCAGCAACTGCCTTTCCAAACCCAGCTCAAGACGAAATCATGATTGAATTTAAAAATACTGATACCAAAGGTTTAAAATTATATGTGTTAGACATAAAAGGAAATGAAATGTTTTCTGAGACAATGGAAGAAAATCAAACGAGTTATGGAATAAATGTTGCCAAATTTACCCCTGCCTTATATCTAATTAAATTAGAAAAAGCAGAAAAGCAGAAAACTATTAAATTTGTAAAAAAATAGTTTAAAATTCGTTTATATTTAACTTAATATTAGAGTGGTGTGATTTAATTAATCATACCACTTTTCTTTTATTTGGATATTAAAAGCCAAAATTTTGCTACTTACTAGGAAAATTTTGAATGACCTAGGTTAAATTTAAAGAATTGCAAATAAGCCACCGAATAGCCTTTTTTTTGGGGTAATTTTTAACGAAATAGTAAAAATGAATAATCAAGTAACATTTGGGCAAATAAGATTCGAGCACTTGTTTAAAAAAAAATCTACCCTATTTAAACCCGAGATATTCTTTAAAATAAAAAACAGGGTAGAGAAGAAATAGTAGAAAAAAGGTTTGAAAACTATGATGCAAACTCGTTGATATCATCAATACATCATTCGATTTTTCTAATAAAGGAACTACATAAATAATTAGAAGTGGGATGCTTGAAACATAAATTAAAAGAATTGTTTGAAAAAAATATTTGCTTTTAGTAGTTAAAACAAGCATTAAAACTGCCAAAAAAGGAAAAAGTATTTTTAAAATAAAAAATCCAATTCTCAAATCGGATTCACTTTCGGGAATTTTAATATAGGTGGCAAAATAAAAATTTAAGACTTGAAATATTAAAATTGATAGGAGAATGTACTTGATTTTTTCTTTGGAGAATCCTTTAAAAACTAATGTTTTAAACTTCTTTGATGGGATTAATAACATAAGAAAAAGACAAGTTCCACCAATTATAGGAAAAAACAGGAAGGCAAAAAGCCAGTTATTATTTCCTATTTTATCGTAAAAATAAATGGTAACAAAACGCCTGGTGAACAATCCACAAATAATCAACAATATAACAGTTCCAAACCCAAATAAAATCAAGCTCACTTTGTTTGTAAATAAAGGCAGCATATTTTGTCCTAAACAAACAATTATTAAAGTAGAAATAAGCCAATAAGAGAATGTTTTAAAAATTAAAACTAAACTTATAAAATGCACTCTTTTTACTGAAGCCACCCCTCCAGTTTTTTCTATTTTATGATGGTAAATCAATTTATGAATCTCGGCAAAAATCGTAATCTGAATGGCGAAAAACAGGGTATATATTAAACTGATTACTAATTCAATAGAAATATTCTTGAATACAAATGTGGATTTATTAAAGTAAGAGACAATGCCCCAATTTACTTCAAAATTATTTGCTAAATCTAAATTTATCAGAGGAATTATTAAAAAAAACAGTGGGAAATATATTTTTTTATTAGACTTTTCATTATCCAATACTGCTAAAATGGAATATCCAACACCATAACTCAACACTTTAAAAATCAAGTTTTCTTGGTCCAGATAAATTATTGGAGTTGAGAAAAAGTAAGGAATAGAGGTGCAAATAAAAATAAAGAGAAACGCAAAAACTGACTTTTTAAGAGATAAAAAAGACTTTTTTATATTAAACCAAAATAATAGTAAGAACAAGAAATTTTTTAAACTATAAAAAGTTCCATTCTTTATTTCTGAAAGTAAACCAATATTTAAAAACTGATAAAAATAATCAAAACTAAGGTTAATGCTAAAGATTAACACTAAACTTAAGTAAAACCTTGGGCTAAATAAAAATTTGAAATTTGAATTCATAATAAAGTGTAAAATCAAAAATTGCATAAATATACTACAATAGAATTTATTCTAATATTCCTTTTCAAATGCTCCCAAACAATTACGCTATTAAGAATAAATTAATTTACATATTTTAGGTTTCTAATTCGACTAAACATTTCATTTATTTTGAAAATGACAAATTACATTTCCTAAAAAACCAAGTTTCAAAAAATAATTTAGAAACTAAATTTGATTTCAATTACTGTGAAACGGCTAAATTTAAAATTGGTTAAAAACCTTTCCCCAATGACCATTAAATCGGAACGCCGAAACGGGACCATTTTTCAAATTTTAAAAATGACCCCCTAAGTTTTATTCTATGTATGTCCTGCGGACGGCCTTACTTTTTTTCGAAAAAAAGTAAGCAAAAAAACATTCACAAAAAATAAAACCTCTTTAAAAATTTGATTATTAGCTATTTAATATTTGATATTAATTTTCCATTTCAAATTTTCAAAACGGTCACGGGCGTCCCGATTTTGTGATTAAAGGAATTCATTTTGTTTTTATCTTTTCTCGGACGCCAGTAATTTATTATTCTCTTTTATTGTTTAATAATTTACATTATTTTTATTAAGAAATATGTTAGTTTTTCTAGTAACATATGTTTTATCAAAAGCACAATTTGAATTAATAATAATGAGCCCAATCAATTATTTGAATTAAGAGTTAACCTTATTAAAGATCATTTCCTTAGTAAAACCCATTCCATAGGCAAAAAGTTGTATGAATGAAGCAGGAATACTAAGTACTCCTACATAAAAACTTTTGTTTTTTAAACTAGAATCAATAAAGATGATAAAAAAATAGAATATAATTAAACTAGAAGATAAATAAAATAATGATTTTGAAATTAGTATCTGAAAAAATAGGCTGTAAATAAAAAGCATAAAAAAAAAGGGAAACAAATGGACAAGTTTTAATTCATTAGGGAAAAACCGAAAAATATTTATTCTTGCTCTTCCAAAAAAGAATAATTGCTTGTAAAATTGGATAAGGTTGGTTCTTCTTTTGTGGTAAATAAATGCTTTTTCTATAATTTTAACCTTGAAACCCGCTGCAATAATGCGTAAACTAAATTCTATATCTTCTCCCATCCTAGTAAGGGTATATCCACCTATGGTTTCCCATACTTTTCTAGAAATACCAAAATTAAAACTCCTTGGGTGATACTGACCCCCTAAGTTTTTAGCTTTTCCCCTAGTGCCACCGGTAGTAAAAAAAGAGGTCATCGCATAATTTATTGCTTTTTGAGTAGGGGTGAAGCTTATGTGGGCTGCATCTGGACCACCAAAAGCATCTAGGTACTCATTATTTAAACTTTTTTCTACTATATCAAAATAGTTTTTTGGAATAATGGCATCTGAATCGAATTGAACAAAATAATCGCCTTTTGCTTTTTCAAATCCAAGATTCCTTGCAAATCCTTGTCCTTGGTTTTCTTTAAAATAGTAATTGATCTCTAACCTATTTTTATATTTGATAACCACATCTTCGCATTTTATAGAAGACCCGTCTTCGATTACGATAACTTCGAAATTATTATAAATTTGAAATGTAAGACTTTCTAAAAGTTCATTTAGCTCTTCTGGCCTATTAAAAATAGGTATTATTACTGAATACTTACGCATAATTATTAGATATTTCTATCAAACTTTCATGGTTTGCTTTCAGGATTTTCTTGATTAATTTTTTGTCTATTTGAGTAGACAAAAATAAAGATTCGTATTGCGACGGTGCTAAATATATCCCTCTATTTAACATTGCATGAAAGTATTTTCCAAATAAAGGAATATTACTAGTTTTTGCAGTATCAAAATCTATTACTTTTTTATTAGTAAAGAAAAGGCTGTACATCGAGCCAATTTGGTTTACAGTATAATTTAAGCCTAATTCATCAAGTGTTTTTTTTATTCCTACAGAAATTATTTCACCTGTTTCCTCTAATTGTTCATAAATAAAAGGATTATTTTTCAAATACTTAAGTATAGTTAAGCCGGCAGTCATTGCAATAGGATTTCCAGAAAGAGTGCCCGCTTGATACATCGGTCCTGAAGGAGCCACCATTTTCATAATTTCCTTTTTACCTCCATATGCTCCCACTGGCATTCCTCCTCCGATTATTTTGCCTAAAGTTGTTAAATCAGGATTAATTCCAAAACGTTGCTGTGCCCCTCCAATCGAAAGTCTAAATCCAGTCATCACTTCATCAAAGATGAGAACTATATTATTTTTGGTACAAAGTTCCCTTACAAATTCTAGATATCCAGTTTCA
Organism: Cytophagaceae bacterium; assembly: GCA_031420365.1. Classification (GTDB taxonomy): domain Bacteria; phylum Bacteroidota; class Bacteroidia; order Cytophagales; family Spirosomataceae; genus Leadbetterella. The sequence goes on along the minus strand of JANOMP010000290.1, from coordinate 56,386 downwards.
GGTAGCACACAGCCCATATTTCCAACCACTGGTTCTATAATTAAGCCTGCTATTTCTCCTTTATTTAACGCAATTAATTTACTTAAAGCTTCTTTATTGTTAAAAGGCAATGTTAGTGTATCCTTAGCTGTAGCTGTTGTAACACCTGGGCTATCAGGAGTTCCGAGACTGGCTGCCCCGCTTCCAGCTGAAATTAGAAATGCATCGCCGTGGCCATGGTAACAACCTTCAAATTTTATAATTTTGTCTTTTCCAGTATATGCTCTTGCAAGCCTTATTGCTGACATTGTTGCCTCTGTTCCAGAATTTACCATTCTTACCATTTCGATGGAAGGAACTAATTCTGAAATAAGCTTAGCCATTTCCACTTCTTTTCTTGTAGGAGCCCCAAAAGAGAATGAAGATCTAATTGCTTTTCTTACCTCATTTTCAACTGGCTTGAAAGCATGACCTAAAATCATTGGACCCCAAGAGTTAATCATGTCTACATATTTATTATTGTCTTCATCAATAAGATATGCACCTTTGGCTCTTTTAATAAATCTGGGGTTTCCGCCCACCGATTTAAATGCCCTCACGGGAGAATTTACACCTCCAGGGATATATTCTTGAGCTATTTGAAATAGCGAATTACTTAATTTGTTTTTCATTTTTTATCTAAATACCTCCTCAAAATTCTCGCCATTAAAAGTAACTATTGGAACTATCTTATTTTCATTTGGATTTCCACTAAAATCAAAACCACTTTGAAGATAGTCGTCAATATAAGGTCCACTTTCGATATTCAATTTAAAAATATCTTTTCCATCTTTTAACATTCTAGAAAAATACAGCACCATATCATATCCAACATAATTATAATAAGAAGATGCAGAATTCATAGTCAACTCATAATTTTTTTTAAAATCTTCAACATTTGTTTTTGAATCGTTTACAAATTCAGGATAAATAATTGCCACATTTTGTTTAAAGATACTTTTTGAAATATTCTCCCAATTGAACGAAGTGGAAGTACACATCACTTGACTTAAGATTTTATTTCTTTCCAGGTTTTGTAAAAATTTCGTACCTAAATTCATGTCTACTACTAAAAAGATATGCCCTTTTTCAGGTGCAATTTTTTGAAAAGTTCCTGTAAATTTTTCAAAAGAACTGATTTTATAACCCAACTTTACGGCTTCATCTTGATACGCAATTGCAAAAAGTGAGTCTTTTCTTCCAGTTCCGAAATATATACTTACTGTTTTGTCTAATTGTTTTTTTTGAATAAATCCTAGTGATTTTTTAGCTTGTTGATTATAAGAAGGCTGCAATAAAAATATTTGCCTATCTTTTTTTAGAAGTTCCAAGTTATTAGAAAAAGGATGTACCTGAATTATTTTATTTGAATAAGCAAAATCATTAGCTAAAAGGTTTGGTTCTGGATACAGTGGCCCAACAAATACATCCATTTTATTTAATTCTCCAGATTTTTCAAATTTCACAAAATCAGTCTTTGATTTTTGAATATCAAATGCATAAACATTGCTTTTTATCCCTTCTAATGCTAATTTATTAACTGCCATTTTCATTCCCATGAAAATATCGTAACTATATCTATTACTTGTTTTTCCAATTTCTAATTTAGTATCAGATATATTAAAAGGTAATAATACTGCAAAGTCTATGGTTTCATTTGTGTCTCCATTCAAAGCAACTTTTTTAGAAGATTTGTTTTCTTTGCTATTAAAATCTTTAAACTTAAACCGATTTGTTAACATATCAGATAATTCTAAATCATCTTTTGAATTAAATCTGTTTGATTGAATATATTTAACAATACTAAAAGCAATTATTTGTTGGGTTGGGAACTTAAAATACAAATCTTTAAGATTCGAAATACTTTGAATTTTAGGTATGTAATTGTTTAACATCCTATTTTTTAAATCATTAAAAGTAGGATCTTGGATTAACTCAATATTTTTTAAAGCTTCTTCAAAATAATTTTCTGAGAAATTTAAATCAACATAATTGATTCTAGCTTCGTTAATTTTATCCCAATCATTAAAATTTTCAAACAATTGTCTAAAAACCACTCTACTTTGATAATTGTTACCTCTATTTCGAGCAGACATGGCGGAATAAAAATAAGCATAGGGAGCAATAGGGTTTGTATATGAGTTAGAACAAAGAGGTTCTAACTTTTGACTTGCTGCTTCATATTGACTATTTGCAAATAACTGTACAGCCTTTTTATATTCATTAAGATAAGTTTGGTCATCAATTTGACCAAAAGATTTAATAACAGTAAAAAAAAGAAGTATAAACCCTTTTTTCATTTTTTTTTATATACTTTTTGAAAATAAAAAGAATTATGCTCTACAAATTTATCGATTGTAGAGCAATTTCTTATTTCTTTTTTGGAGATTTCTTCCGGTCTTCACTTTGTTTTTTCAAATCTTCTGAAGCCTGCAATTGTTTTTGAATAAAATCGCCAAATTTGTTCTTCTTTTGAGGCTTGGTATGAAAATTCTTCCTATTAGTTTCTAGAATTGCCATTATTTTTTCTTCATCTATAAATTTTCTAACAATTAACTGCTGGGCAATCGTAACTAAATTGGAAACTAAATAGTAAAAGCTTAAAGCAGCTGGAAAGCTATTTAACACAAAAAAGAATACTAATGGGAAAACGTATGACAACTTTTTCATGTCAATTGGACCGGGTTGGTCTGGCGTAATCTGGTTATTATAATAAGTAAACGCCAAACTAGACAAGGTCATTAAAACAACAAATAAACTTATATGATTACCAATAATAGGTAAAGTTGATAGCCAGCTTATGGGTGCATCATAGGTTGATAAGTCATGAGACCACAAAAACTCTTTTTGTCTAAACATTGACATGTTTGGAAACAAAAAGAATACAGACATCAAAATTGGCATTTGCAACAATAAGGGTACACAGCCACTTAATGGGCTAACCCCAACTTGTTTGTATAAAGTCATGGTTTCTTGTTGTACTTTAACTGCATCATCACCTACTTTTTCTTTTATTGCGGCAATTTCTGGAGCCAATAATCTCATTTTTGCAGAACTAACGTACGATTTGTAAATTAGTGGAGTTAAAGTTATTTTAATAATTAAAACAACTAGAATAATCAATAAGCCATAATTACCAATAAACGACTCTACCCAATTAAAAAGGGGTACAAATACATATAAATTTATGGGTTTAACAATATCATAACCCAAGTATAAATTTTGTTGAAATCCTTCAGAGACGCTTTTTAATTGCTTTAATTCATTTGGGCCAAAATATAATTTGAATGCCAAATTGCCTTTTAAAATTTGATCATAAGGTAATTGTGTTTTTACATTGGCAGTTTTTACAACAAAACTATCAACTTGAGGAGTTAAAAGATTAAAATCAGTGTTTTCGAAAAAAGAATTTTGGTTAACTATTCCAGTAGTAAAATATTTTTGCTTAAAGGAAAACCATTTAATTGGTTGTTCTGCTTTTTCGGTTTCGTCACTAACTCCACCAAAGCCAATTTCATCAAAGTTTCCTTCTTTGTCGTAATAATTTATTTGTGCTGATTTTCTGTTTTCTGTTATATCATTTTCTAAAACTTCCAATTGATTTGTCCAGACTAATTGGGTAGGTGCATTTAAAAATTGACCTCCAGCATTATTAATTTTAATAGCCTCTTCAATTACAAATCCAGTACCTGAAAGTTTAAATTTCTTTTCTATTGATGATCCGAGCCCTACATTTGAAATAAAAATAATTTCACCACTATCTTTTGTTTTTACAAATTGGTTTGGTGAATTGGTTTCAAAAGGTATTTTGTTTAAATCAATAGTCCCCTTATTCGTAGGCGTTAAAAGTGAAATGTAGGATTTATCAGCATCAAACAGCACCATTGGTTGATTGGAATTGTTTATGTAATCATTATAAGTTTTATATTTTTTTAAGAATACTTTTTTTAGCGTGCCACCATTCGTTGAAAAAGTTGCTTTAATATCTTCATTTTCTATTTCAATAGTTTTTGCAATTGCTATTGTACTGGAGTCTGATAAAATTAAAGGAGCATTTGAATTTGTAACTATTTGGGGTTTAGGTGCCTGAGCTATTACTTCATTTTTTTTATTTTCAATTTCTGTTGAATTTGATGGTTCGTAAAAATACATGTATGAACCATACATAAGAAACAATAACACGAAACCAATAATATAATTTTTATCAAATTTTTCCATTTAGGACTATTTATTTTAATTTTTTCGCAAAATTCGTAAAAAATCTTTATTAAACTTTATCAACTGACAAATAACTTTAATAAGTATAGCAATTAGATTTAATAAAAATCTAATAAGAGTAATAAAAATTGACCTAATTATTACATTAGTAAAAGGTATCATTTTATTTTAAAAACATTATCTAGAATAATTCCTGTAGCCACAGCAGCATTTAAAGATTCGGCTACGCCAAATTTCGGAATGGTAATTTTGTGCTTTATCAAAGGTTCAATTTCTGTACTTATCCCATGAGATTCACTTCCAATTATTAGGTATGCGGGTTTTTCAATCGCAATATGATGAATATTTTCTCCATCTAGAAAAGCTCCATACGACTTAATATTTTTATCTATCAATACTTCTTTTAAATCTTTGTAAATTAGGTTTATTCGACAAAAAGAACCCATCGTTGCAGAAATAACTTTTGGATTATAAAATTCTACAGTATTTTTTGAACAAATTATTGTTTTTAGTCCATACCAGTCAGCTAGTCTAATTATTGTTCCTAAATTTCCTGGGTCATTAATTCCATCTAACAACAATGTTATGTCATTTTCCATTGGGATATAATTAGCTTCTGCCTTTTGATTAACAACTGCCACTCCGATTGAATTTGTTTTTAAAGTAGAAATACTATTAATTTCCTCAATTGAGCAAACCACCGTGTTTTTATAGTTGATGATTTTGTTTTTTAGAGATTCAGTACAAAAAATTGTAACAATTTCAAATTCAGAACATAATAATTCAAGGATTCCTTTTTCTCCTTCTACTAGAAATTGTTTAAATTCTGTTCTGTATTTTTTATTATGTAGAGATTGAACGTATTTTTGTTGCTGTTTAGATATCATTATAAAAATTTACAATATATTTTGATTAATAACCTCAAACTTTTTCTAGTAGTTCTTTTTGTAGTGCAAATTTTGTTTTCTTGTAAAAATAATGTTCCAACTAATAATAATCAGTATATATTATGGAAAAACGTATTTAAAGGAAACCAAAAAGTTCATGATGAAGAATTAAGATTAATAATTCCATTTTCACAAAAAGAGAACTCTAAACCTTTTGAGTTACCGATAACTCCACGTGTTTGGTGGTATAATTTTGGGTTAAATAATTTTAGTTTAATCAAAAACCAAAGAAAACTTGCAGAATCTTTTGAGATTTTATCTTCAGAAAAAGCCAAACCAAACCCTTCACCAAGAAAGATTCAAAAAAGAGAAAAACGAATTGATAGAATTCAAGAAAATATTAATGAAGGAGTAAGCTGGTTTTGGAGAAATATTGGGGAAAAAGAGGTATTGTTTTCTGCAAGTATTGTGGAAGAAACTGCAGGAAAAATTAAAAAATATTTAGATGATATTGGTTACAGAGATGCTAATGTGTTATTTAAAATAGATACCCTTGCCTTAACAAATAAAGTAAAAGTAAATTATATAATAGAAGAAGGAGTAGGATATACAATTGATTCTATTCAATATATTATTAAGAATGAGGTTGTAGACAGTATTATGAAGGCTAATAAAAATTCTTCGTTAATTTTTTCAGGAAATTTGTTTGATACCAGAAAAGTGGATGCAGAGAAAATAAGAATAGAACAACTTTTAAAAAATAATGGGTATTATAATTTTAATAATAAATACATTTTACATGGAGCCACAAATACAGAAAGGGATGAGGCTCTTTTCAAAACACAAAAAAAAGGAATTTTAAGATTTGAAATATTAAATCCCGATAACAGTAAACATGAACAATTTACAATAGAAGAGGTAGTTTTTAAGGCTTTTGACCCAAATAGTTCAAAAAATGCCACGAAACCGGATACAATTATTTTCAATGATGTAAAATTTATACGAATAGATAAAGGAATACCCTTAGATTTAATAAGTGAAAGAATATTATCTAAGCCTTACACAAATTATAAACTTAAAGATATAATGGAAACCCAAAGGCAAATTGGGATGTTTAATCAATTTGCTTTTACCAGTACTCAAATTAGAACTATTGGGAAAAATCAGCTTGGGGTTGAATACTTTGCACCACTTTTGGAGAAATATACATTTGGTATAAGCCCTGGTATAAACAATATTTATAATGACGGAACCACTTTTTTTGGTTTTGGTGTTCCAGTATCTTTAATAGCAAGAAATAGATTTCATAAATTAGAAACAATTGAAGCAGCAATGAGAGCTTCTTACGAAGGGCAACCATCGCCAATCAATAGCTCAAGTAAACCGAATATAAGAGGAAGCTTGGAGTTAGGAGTGAATTTAAATGTCACTCTGCCATCAAATCGTTTTTTTGGTAAGAGTTTTAATCAATTAAGTTTAAAAAATCCTAGAACTATTCTTGGTCTTGGGTATAATTATTCTGAGCCATTTTGGGGTAAAAGGTTGAATTTTAGATTAAATACAAATTATTCAATTCAATTAAATAAAAATGCATTTGTTTATTTGTCCTTGCTAGATGCTAACCTTATAAATACTTCTTATTCGAATAATAAATCGGGCAGGGATTTTTATAACGGTTTGGTAGAATTACAGCAGCAAGGTAATAACTTAAAAGTAACATTTGACCCACAATTTGTTTCTAGTTTGAACGCAAACTATGTTTTAAATAACCAAAACCCTAGTAAGCCGTTTTCAAATTCAAAGTTTTTTAGGTTATTTCTAGAGTCGGGAGGAACAGTTTTGAATTTTTTAGAAAACAAAAATCGGCTAGGATTTATAGAAAAAATATTTCCATTAAATCAGACTGAAAACTCTCAAGACAGTATTAGGGCATATTTTAGATTTTTGAAAATTAATGCAGACTATAGAAGAAACGTAAATATTACCCAAAAAAGCAGCTATGCTTATAGAGTCAATTTAGGTGTAACTAATCCCTATGGGGCAAATAGATCATTACCTTTTGAAAAGAATTTTTTTATTGGTGGAAGTAATAGTATGCGGGCATGGGCACCAAGAACCTTAGGTACGGGGTCTTCCCCTTCTGATACTACTTTATCTGGAAATACCATTCCTCAACCAGGGGATATTTTAATTGAAACAAGTATAGAATATAGATTAAAAGTATTTAGATTTGCTGGAGACATCCAAATAGCAGGTTTTTTAGATGCAGGAAACATTTGGAAATGGCACTCCAATCCAGCACCAAATAAAATTGATAAAGCCAATTTTGAGCTCAATAGATTTTACAAAGAAATTGCTGTTGGAACTGGTTTCGGAATTCGGTGGGACTTATCTTATTTCTTATTTAGATTTGATTGGGGTATTAAAGTAGTTGATCCTAGCCGCACGTTAGGTCAAAGGTTTGTTTTAGACGAATTTACTTTAAGAAGAAATCAAATCTATGGCCTCAATTGGAATTTTGGAATAGGATATCCTTTTTAAATTCGTACTCATAATTTAATCTTCTTTTAATTACTGACATATTGTCATATTTATTACCTTTGTAAAATTTTTTATTAAAATCAAATCATGTCGTTATTAGGGGACCCAACTGATGTAAACGTTGAAAAAGCAGAATTGGATATTGCTAGAATTGTAGAAAACCAAGGGGTGTCAGGAACTAAAAAGCTTTATTTAGAAAGTTACGGTTGCCAAATGAACTTCGCAGATAGTGAAGTTGTAGCTTCAATTTTAAGAAAAAGTGGATATTCCACCACTAAAATATTGTCTGAAGCTGATTTGGTTTTAATTAACACCTGTGCGATAAGAGAAAATGCAGAACTAAAGGTGAGGTCTAGGTTAAAAGTAATAAATGCTTCAAAAAAAGATAACCCAAAACTTAAAATTGGTGTTTTAGGCTGCATGGCAGAACGATTAAAGCAACAATTTTTAGAAGAGGAAAAAATGGTTGATTTAGTTGTTGGCCCTGATGCTTACCGCGATTTACCTAAATTATTAGAAGAAGTTGAAGTAGGTTATAAAGCTATAAATGTTTTTCTTTCAAGAGAAGAAACCTATGCAGATATCGCACCTGTGAGACTTGATTCAAATGGAGTTTCTGCATTTATATCCATCATGAGAGGTTGCGACAATATGTGTAGTTTTTGCGTAGTTCCTTATACCCGTGGAAGAGAAAGAAGTAGAGATGCTCATTCTATAATAAAAGAAGCTACTGATTTATTCGAATCTGGTTATAAAGAAGTGACTCTTTTAGGACAAAATGTAGATTCTTATAAATGGGAAAAGGATGGCGAGAAAGTTAAGTTCGCCAATTTATTAGAAAGAGTAGCATTAATACATCCAGATTTAAGAGTTCGGTTTTCTACTTCACATCCTAAAGATATTACCGATGAAGTTTTGCATACTATAAAGAAATACGAAAACATCTGTAATTATATTCATTTACCTGCTCAAAGTGGAAGCTCAAAAACTTTGGCTTTAATGAATAGAACGTATGATAGAGAATGGTATTTAGAAAGAATAAAAAGTATTCGAAATATACTTGGTGAAGATTGTGGCATTTCGCAAGATATGATTGCGGGTTTTTGTCAGGAAACAGAGGAGGATCATGCAGAAACATTAAGTTTAATGGATGAAGTAGTTTTTGATTATGGCTACATGTTTTATTATTCGGAAAGACCTGGAACCCCAGCTGCCAAAAAATTAGTGGATAATGTGCCCTTAGACATAAAAAAAAGAAGACTAAATGATATAATTGAAAAACAAAGAGAACATTCTAAAATTAAAAACGAAGCCTCTGTTGGTAGATTATTTAAAGTTTTGATTGAAGGAGAATCTAGAAAATCAAGTTTAGATTTTTCAGGAAGAAATGATCAAAATAAAATGATTGTTTTTCCTAGAAAAAACGCTTCGAAAGGTGATTATGTTAATGTTTTTATAAATTCATGTACTGGAGGAACTTTGATTGGAGAAATAGTAGGTTAATCTACTTTAAATTATAAAATGAATAATAATTCAGAATTGCAAAGTGTAAAAAACAGGTTTGGAGTAATTGGCAATGCTCTTTCCTTAAATTATGCTTTAAATATAGCCATACAAGTGGCACCTACTGACCTAACAGTATTAATAAATGGAGAAAGTGGTAGCGGAAAAGAATCTTTTTCAAAGATTATTCATGGACTTAGTGGCAGAAAATTAGGGCCATTTATTGCTATAAATTGTGGTGCGATACCTGAAGGAACTATTGATTCGGAATTATTCGGTCATTTTAAAGGCTCATTTACTGGTGCAATCGATGATAGAAAAGGATATTTTGAAACTACAAATGGTGGTACCATTTTTTTAGATGAAATAGCAGAAATGCCTTTAGGTACTCAAGCAAGGTTGCTAAGAGTTTTAGAAAATGGAGAATATATTCCAGTTGGATCTTCAAAAGTTAAAAGTACCAATGTTAGAGTAGTAGCAGCTACAAACGTAAATCTTCAAAATGCCATTGAAAAAGGAGAATTTAGAGAAGACCTTTATTATAGATTAAATACAGTTCCTATAGTAGTGCCACCATTGCGTGAAAGAGGTTTTGATATTGAATTGCTTTTTATAAAATTCACCAGCGATTTTGCAGAAAAAAATAAAATCACCCCGGTTGATCTTACTGAAGAAGCAAAAGTTTTATTAAGAGCGTTTCGCTTTCCTGGAAATATTAGGCAATTAAAAAACATAGCCGAACAAGTTACTATTTTAGAACAAGAAAGAGTCATTAATGCTCAAACTTTTGAAAAATACTTACCAAAAAATCAATCTTCAGGTCTTCCTGCTTTATTAAATCATAGTGATATGAGTGCATTTAAAAATTTTTCTGAAAGAGAAATCTTATATAAAGTACTATTTGATATGAAAAAAGATGTTTCTGAATTAAAGAAATTGGTTTATAGTATAATGTCTGGAGGAAATGTTTCAAATAATGATTCTTCCGCTGTCAAAACCGATTTTTTTAAGGAGATAATTGAAGAACCAAATTCAATAAATATCACCTCTCAGATTAAGCCTAAAGAAGAACCAGTATACCCAGTATTTAACCAACCTTTGTCTGAGAATCTTCTAAAAATTGATAATTTTCAAAAGTCAAGAGAAAACATTGAAGACATCTCGCATGAAACGCAAGAAGAATCGCTCTCTTTAGAAAGGAATGAAAAAGAGATGATTATCAAGGCATTAAGAAAAAATAACTTTAAAAGGAAATATGCTGCTCAAATACTCGGTATCTCTGAAAGAACGTTATATAGAAAAATTAAGCAATATGACATCGAAGATGAATTTTAATATTAAGTTCTACAATACATCTATTATTTTATTGTTTTTCTTTACTTTATTTATTTCAGGTTGCAAGATTTATTCATTTACAGGCACAACACTTGATAAAGAAATTAAAACCTTTTCTATACAAAATTTCACGTTATCAACGGCTGGTGGTCCTCAAAATATGAGTTATACATTTAACGAGAAACTAAAGGAGTATTATCAAAGAAATACCGATTTGAAATTTAAGCCTCAAGATGGAGATTTGCACTTAGAAGGAACTATTTTTACTTATGAATTAACTCCAATTTCAGCAACAGCTAGTGACAAAGCTGCAGTAAATAGGCTTACAATAGGGGTAGAAGTAAGATTTGTAAATAGACTTAACGAAGAATTGAATTTTGAAAAACAGTTCACTTTTTATCAAGATTTTTCCCAAGAAAAGTCACTTTCTCAAGTCGAACCCGTGCTTGTACCAAAAATTCTTGAGCAGTTGGTATTAAACATTTTTAATGAAACTGCCGCTACTTGGTAAATGGAAACATTAGAAATTTTATCTAAAATTATTGAAAAGTTTCCTCAAAATGATGAGAAAGATTTCCATTATTTATTCGACTTATCTTCTAAATACCCTGACTTTAGAATTATTAACTTAATGATTCTAAATTTCCCCGTTGATTTATTTAATGTAGAACTTTGGAACAAAGCGGATCTTTATGCTAAAAATAATAATGAGATTGTAGAAAATTATTTTCCCAAAGTAGCTGATTCCAAACAACCTATGCAAGTTTTACATAAAAATTTTGATAAAACAGAACTACTGGCAAAACAGAAAGATTTAATTAATAAATTTTTAAATCGATAAATAATTACTGTCAAACGGGTAATATGAAAATAAATGGTTTCCTTTGATCACAATAATTATTAATTTTTTCTTTCATTTCGAGCCATTTTTATTTAGATTTTTTTAAGACAAAAAGCACATATTTTTTTAAACAATATTGAATTTTAAAATTATATAATTACCTTTGCAGTTCTTTTTTGAAAAACAATAATTTGCTTTTAGTATTATGTTAGTAACAACTATTCTTGTATTAATGATTTTGGTGGCTCTTCTTCTAATAATTGTAATATTGGTTCAAAACCCGAAAGGTGGTGGCCTTTCTTCAGAATTTGGGGGTGGATCAAGCCAAATGTTTGGAGTTCAAAAAACTGGAGATATATTAGAACAATTGACTTGGGGATTTTTTGCTTTCTTAATTGTGGCTGCTTTGAGTACTGGTATTCTTTCAAAATTAAGTGGAAGTTCAGTTACTAATGATTCAGATGTAAATGTAGAAAGGTCTACTACCGCACCGAGTTTGCCGCCTCCTAGTACTCCATTACCGACTGCACCTACCGCAGCTCCATCAGGACAGCCAGCGATTCCAACAATTCCCACAAAATAAAAATAATTAAATTTGTTGCATTGAGATATCCATTTGGATATCTTTTTTTTTGCACTTTCATTTGTAAACCCTTATTTTTAGGCGTTTTTTTTTGCAAATTGTAAAATTATTAAGTTAGTCGAAATATAAAAAGAGATTTTAAATGTCCAATTCTGACATCGCAGAAATAATTGAACTTACTGGAAAGCTTTTGGATTTGCATGATTTGGAGGAAATGCGGTCAAAAATCTATCTGTCAAGTGTTTTTAATTTAGAAAGAATAGAAGAGCCTTTGTCTGAAATGACAGAAAATGAGTTGATGGGAATTAGAGGTATTGGTAGGTTAATGGCTAAAAATATTTTTGAAATTGTCAAAACTCAAACTTTAGTAGAGCTTCAAAATCTTATTTCCCTAACACCAGGGGGAGTTTTTGGTCTTTTTAAAGTTAAAGGACTTGGTGTTAAGAAAATAAAAATACTATGGAAAGAACTTGGAATCGACAATATTAATGATTTGAAAATTGCTTGTCAAAATGGTAAACTTAAAGAGACCAAAGGTTTTGGTGGTAAAACTCAAGATTCAATTTTAGAATCACTTGCCTTTCTTCAAGCGCAGCAAGGTAAATTGAGAATGAATATTGCCGAAGATTTAAGCAATCGAATTTTAGAAAGCATCAAGGATTTTTATGCTGATGTATTCGCTGTTGGTCAAGTGATTAGAAAATGTGAGGTTGTAGATTTACTTCAATTTATAATTGTAAAAGATGGGTTTGGAGGTATTAAATTGCCAGAACATATTTTTGAGCATGATTTAAAAAATTCTTCCCCTAGTATTTGGAGAGGTTTTTTTATAGGAAATCAAGTTAATATTGAAATTGAAAAAGTAAATTATAGAGATTTTATTGTCAAGAAATTTATAAAAAACTCTGATGAAAAACATTTGAAATTTACAAATGGAAACGGAATATCTCTTTTGAGTCATTTAAGCACGGAGACATTTAATTCAGAATCAGAGATTTATAAAAGTTTTGGATTTCCCTTTATTATACCTGAAATGAGAGAAGGGTTAAGTGAATTTGAATGGTGTAAAAGTCATGATATCAATGAATTAGTTTCATTTGAATCATTGAAAGGAACATTGCATAACCATTCAACTTATTCTGATGGAAATCATACTTTAAAGCAAATGGCTGATTATTGTAACTCTTTAGGCTTAAAATATTTTGGCATTGCAGACCATAGTCAAACAGCTCAATATGCTTCAGGCCTAAAGCCGGAAATTGTCCTTAAGCAGCAAAAGGAAATTGATCTATTAAACGATAATTATTTAGATTTTAAAATTTTAAAAGGAATTGAATCAGATATTTTAATAAATGGGAATTTGGATTATGAAGCTGAAATATTAAAAACTTTTGACTACGTTGTAGCTTCTGTGCACTCAGTATTAAATATGGACTTAGAAAAGGCTACAAATAGACTGATTAAAGCAATAGAAAATCCATATACTTCAATACTTGGTCATTTATCAGGAAGACTTCTTTTATCTAGAAATAGCTACCCACTTGATTACTCAAAAATTATTGATGCATGCGCTGCTAATAAGGTAATTATGGAATTAAATGCAAGCCCCTATAGGTTAGATATAGATTGGAGATGGATACAATTATGTGTAAAGAAAGGAGTAATGATAAGCATTAATCCTGATGCACATGAAATGATAGGAATTTTAGATATGCAATATGGGGTTTCCGTTGCTCGTAAAGCCGGTCTAAGTTCTGATATGACCTTAAATTGTTTAAGCCTCTCTGAAATTTTAAAATTATTCCATAAGAAATAAGTAATGTTTTTAAGAATTGTATTAGAGTAATGAACTAATAATTTTTTCTACTCCAACGCCTTCCGCCTCGGCTTTGAAATTTCTTACTATTCTATGTCTTAATACAGCAAAAGCTACAGCCTTAATGTCTTCAATATCAGGGGAGTACTTGCCATTTATTAATGCATTACACTTTGCAGCTAGTACCAAGTTTTGAGATGCTCTAGGGCCAGCGCCCCATTCTAAATATTTTTTAGAAACTTCAGAAGCATTTTCTATACCCGGTCGGGTTTTGTGAACAAGATTTACAGCATATTCTACTACATTGTCAGCTACAGGCACTTTTCGTATTAGTTCTTGAAATGCAATGATATCCGCCCCACTTAAAATTTTGTTAACCTTCGTTTTCTTGTTTGAAGTGGTATTTTTTACAATTGAAATTTCTTGTTCAAAACTTGGATAATCTAAGTTTACCATAAACATAAATCTATCCAGTTGAGCTTCGGGTAGAGGATATGTACCTTCCTGTTCTATTGGATTTTGAGTTGCAAGTACAAAAAAAGGTTTAGATAAATTATGTTTTTGACCTGCTATTGTTACTGAATATTCCTGCATTGATTCTAATAAAGCAGATTGAGTTTTTGGAGGAGTTCTGTTTATTTCATCAGCTAATATAATGTTAGCAAAAACAGGTCCTTTTACAAATTTAAAATTTCTATCAATATCTAAGGTTTCAGAACCTAAAATGTCTGAAGGCATTAAATCAGGAGTAAATTGGATTCTATTAAATTCTAAATCTAAAGCTGAAGCAATTGTCTGAACCAATAAAGTTTTGGCTAAACCAGGGACACCAACTAAAAGGCAATGACCTTGACAAAAAATTGCGGTCAAAAGCAGCCTAACCGTGTCTTCTTGTCCAACAATTACTTTTCCTATTTCAGTTGTTAATTCTTCGTATGTTTTTTTTAAAGCATCCGCCGCTTCTACATCAGTGGTAAATTTCGTTAACTGCACTTTTTAATTATAATTTATTGTTCAAATAATCTACAAGTTTGATATTCAGCATCTATATTAATATATACTTCTGATATGGCTTCTTTAAACCATTTTTCTATTTTTTCACTTTGTTTTTGATTCAAAGCATAGTTTTTAAGCTTTTCGTAGTCGTCTTTTAAATTTGCTCTATGAGGTTCAGATTTATATTTTAAAAGAAGTATTCGCATACCTGTTTTCCCATCTGGAGTTCTGTAGTTTTGAGGCGAACTGATCTTTCCAACTTTCATTGGGTCAACAGTAAAATATAAATTGGGTTCCATACTAACATCCAATGGTAATTTAATAGAATTAGTTTCCGGATCGTGTATTATTCCCCCAGCATCTTGTGTTTGCTTGTCTTCTGAAAAGAGTTTTACTGCTTTTTCAAATTTAATACTATCTATATCAATTTGGTTTTTTAAACTATCTAAAAAGGCTTTGGGTTTTGACATATCTAATGTGCTGTAGTCAGGTCTTAATAAAATATGCCGAGCACGATATTCTTGTCCTCGGACATCCAAAGTTTGAATCAAATGAAAACCAAACTCTGATTCTATAACTTTTGAAAGTTGTCCAGAATCTAAACTCATAGCTTCTGCTTCAAATTGAGAAACCATTTGACCTCTTTTTGACCAGCCTAATTCTCCACCATATGGTTTTGAACCTTGATCTTCTGAAAACTCTTTGGCTAAAACAGAAAAATCTTCACCAAGTTCAATTCTACTTTTCAAACCATTCAATCTTTCAATTAATTCGTCTCTTTGAGATTTGGTAACTTTTCCAAGTCTAACAATCTGACTAATTATTACCTCAGATGGTATAATAGGAAGACTATCTTTTGGAATTTTATTAAAAAAATCCTTAACTTCATAAGGAGTTACCGTTATTTTGTCAGTAATTGAGGACTGCATTTTTTGAGCAGTCAATTGCTCTTTTACTTGATTTCTATATTCCGATTTTAGTGTTTCAAGCGACTTGTTAAATTGTTGAACAATATTTTTTTCGCTTCCATAAAGTCTTACCATTTCTCCCATTCTAGCATCTAGTTGGCTTTTAATTTGGTCTTCATCTACAATTACTGAATCTATTTCAGCTTTTGCCACTAACAATTTTTGAATAGCTAGACTTTCTAAAGCTTTACATTTCTCAATGGGTTGATTTTCCTGTTTCCCTCTTACAACTAGTGATTCAACTTCTGATTTTAATATATAATAATTATCGACTTTAGCTATAATTTTATCTATATTGGTGATATTCTGGCAATAACTAAAAATTGGAAATATTAACAGCAGAATTATTTTTTTTAACATCATTTATTTTTTTTTAATTCCTGAATAGTTTTTTCTATTTCTGTAGAATCTAATGTAATACTATATTTTAGTCTTAATCTCTTTATGAGCTCTTCCTTTAAATGCTTTTGATATAAATTTATAACTTCTGATACATTTTCTTTGTAAGTTCTATTCTCTTTATAGATTTCTAAAATTAAATCTTCAACTTTTTCATTTTTTTCAATTTTATAAATTCCAGTTTTCCAGGGAATATTGTATTTTAATTCCAATTCTTTTTTGGTGTAAACTGTTTGATTGAAATAAATGGAGCCTGGGTTTTTATCGTTGAAAGATTTTATTAAATCAAACTCTAAATCGCTAAAAAATTGAAAAGTTACTCTTTGATTTTTTGACCAGTCAAAACGATCTTGAGGTTTACTATTTTTGAAATCAATTTCAGAGATACGAGTCAAAGGTAATCCATTTTCTACCAAAAACTTAACGATTTCCTTAATTCTTAATTGTGAATTGTTTAAATTTTCTCCATTGTCTGCATGACCACCAATTTCAACAATAAATCCTTGGTTTTTATACATTATGCTAATTAACCCAATTAACTTTCTTTTCTCCTCATTATTTAATAAATACTCATTTTTTAAATAATATAATGGTTTAATTCCTTTTTTTAATTGATATGGTTTACTCTTATTTCTGGCAGTTTCAAATTTAGAATAGGTTTCTTTATCTTTAAATAAAAATGAACTTGCTTTTGCATTAGATTTTATTGGAAATAAGTTTTTGTTAGTTTCAAAAAATAATCTTTGTGATAAAGTATCTTCCAAAGATTTATCAATAACAGTATCGTTTAATAGTTTTGAAATTAATAAATCTGATTCTTGAGAATTTAACATTCTAACTATTTCATGATTCCCATTAAGAAAAGAGAGCTCTTTTTCTTGAATTAAACATTTTTTTAAATATTTATCATAAAACAATTCAAAAACTTGAGTTGAGGTTTCATTTGGTCGCCATTTTTCATATTTTTGTTTTTCTAAAATATAGTCAAAAAAGTCATTTACAAGAAAATTCTTATTATTTAAAGTAAAAAGCAAAAAATTATTTATACCTCCATCTAAATTTTTCCAATTTCTTTGTAAGATGCTAGTATCAATATAATTAACTGCCTGTTCTTTGATTTCTTTGTATTCAATTAGATTAAGGGATTTAGAAATGTCTAATAAACTTTTTTCTAAAATGTATTCTCCTCTTGAATCTGTGGTGATTTTTTCTCCTACTTTTTTTAAAAAATCTTCTTTTGAGTCAGGATTATATTTATTTATTAATTTAATAATATGAAAACCTGTTGATGAAAGAACTGGTTTTGAAATTTCACCAATTTTTAGATTAAAAGCTACTTCCTCAAACGTGGATTCTTCTCTAGTGCCAATTCCAAATATGGGAAGTTCGCCAAACTTATCTTTTGAAATCAAATCATCTGAATATTGCATAACAAAATCGTCAAAATTTGCTCCATTTTTCAACAGTATGGTTAATGAATCCATAAAACTGTAGTTTTTATCAAAAGTAGCTTTGTCATATCCAGGTTTAATGTATTTAAAGATATGCTTAACTTTTACAAAACCGCTATTTGGTCTTTTTCCATTGATCTTAATTAAATGATATCCAAATTTTGTTCTAATAGGTAGTGAAATTGAATCTACAGGAGTTTTAAAGGCAACCAATTCCATTGGATAAATTATGCCCAAAGCACTAAACCAACCTAAGTTTCCACCTTTTAGATTTGTTTTTGAATCTTTTGACCATTCTTTGGCTAAAATTGAGAAATTATTATTTTTTAAAGAATAATTTCTCAATGTCAAAAGTTCATTATATAAGGATAAAGTATCACTAGATGAGGCAAAATTTGAAATTGGTATAAAGATATGTGAGGCATTGATTTCATATTTATAGTTTTCAAAAGTATTGTTTTTCACATCAGTAACATAAGTTTCATTTTTTAAATATTTCTGAAGAATTATCTTTTTATAAGTTTCTACTTCCTCTATAAAATCTTGATTTTTATTATATTCTAATGATTTAGCCTCAGCTTCTAGAAGTTTTCTATTAACTAAATTTTCGATTAATTCTACATTAGATGATGAATCAAGCTCAGGCATTAATAACAATTCTTGACTTATTTCATTCAAAGTATAGCTTTCCTTATCTATAACCAAAACTTTAGGTATTTCAGCTGGAACAAAAATTGCTGGCCCTGGCTCTTTTTCAGAAATTATTACAGGTTTTTTTATTTGAAGTGTTTTACAACCTAATGTAAAGCAAAAAGCAAGTGTTAAGAGTATAAATTTATTAAGAATCATAGACAAAAGTAAAATTCAAAAAATGCTATTTAAGAGTAAGGAATTTTAAATTCTAAACTCCATAAAAATAGAAAGAACCTGCAATTTAATGTATAAATCAATCTAAAGTGCCATGAGAACAGGAAACTTCACACATTTAAATAATAATAATGCAATAAAATTAGAATTATTTCATACACCATTAAATTTGTTTGGCAAAGGTTCTTGTTGAGATAAACAATGAAAACTTCCAAGTCCCCAAATAATTTCTGTAGAATCAATTCCAACTACTATTCTGTCTCTAAAACAACTTTGAAGTATCTCTAAAGCTTTATCGTCATTATTGCAATTATATGTAGGTACAATCACGTGTTGATTTGTTATATAAAAATTAGCATATGATGCAGGAAGCCTTTCAGAGCAATCATAAACTGGCGAAGGCATTTCTATTTCTATTATTTCTAATGGTTTTTGATTGATTAGCCGCATTTCTTTTAATTGTTTTAAATTATGATTTAAAAGAGAATGATTTTCATCATTCTTGTTTCTTTCCACCATCGTGATCACAGTATTTTTATTAACAAATCGTGTAGTATCATCTATATGTCCATCTGTGTCATCTCCTACTATCCCATCTTTTACCCACAATACTTGCTCTGCCCCATAGTAATCATACAAATAGTTCTCTAGTTGCTTTTTAGTTAAATTAGGGTTTCTATTTTTATTTAATAAGCAAGATTCACTAGTTAAAATAGTGCCGCAGCCATTAAATTCTACTGATCCGCCTTCTAATATAATGCCAGGACTTACATAATTTAAATTCAAATAATTTGCAATTTGTTTGGGTATATCATTGTCGGCATTGAATGGAGGATACTTGCCACCCCAAGCATTATATTCCCAATCTACAATTAACTTTGAATCATTATTCTTATTTATAAGAAAGCAAGGGCCATGATCTCTACACCACGAGTCATTCGTTTTATTAGCAAACAATTTGATATTAGATTGGTCTAAGCCCAACTCATTGAGTTTAGATTTAATAAACAGAATGGTTTGATAATCATTAGCATTTATATTCACCTCTTCGCTTTTAGAAATAATTTCAATAAATTTAAAATAAGAAGGAAATATTTTTTCGAATCTATTTTGCCAAGTTTCAATATTTATTGGAAAGCTTAGCCATGTGGCTTTGTGTGGGTGCCATTCAGCAGGAAAAAAAAATCCTAAATCTTTTGGTTTCGTCATTAACAAATTAAATAAAATTGATTCGCAAAAATAATTTGTTTTTTGACTTTTATTACATTATAAATAAATTACTTTTGAATATAAATGCCATCAATGATTTGAAAAAAGATTACTGGCATCCGACTAAAATTTAATACGCCCAAAAATATTGCATAAAAGTACTTATGAGGCACATTTATTCAGGTTTTTTAAAAGCCCCCCCCTATCATACTTTACGTCGCCTGCCGCGGGGCAAAGGGCGTTCCCCTTCTTTTTTGCGTATGACGCACCGCCGGGATGCCGGCCCAGTCTAAAACGAATCGGAGTGGCGTTCCACCAAAAAAAACAGCCCAGCAGCGGCCGCCAGCAAACTCACATCGGCCTGCCGCACCACCTCAAAATTCTATAAATCAATAGGTTACAAAAGTGTAAATTTGTGTCAAAGAATTTTGAGCACCGGGTTGCCGTACCATTTCAAACAGTGCTGGCTGATATAAGGAACATATTTTTTTATTTTTTCTCGGACGCCAGTAAAAAAAAATCTAAGAATATTGGATAGAAAATTTATTGTTAAGAAAAACATAAATTTAAATACTTCTAGACGAAACAATTTGATTCAATAATGAGGTTGAATAAATGAAAAATTTAAAAACAGTTGAAAATTTTGACAGTTTTCTTACGCTTTCAATTCTTATTTTAAATTACTGGCATCCGACTAAATTTAAAATTTATTAAAAATCCTAATCAAATGACTATTCAATCGGGTCGCCGAATCGGGACCATTTTTCTGGTTTTCAAAAAACACCCCCTCAGTTTTATTCTTTGTGTGTCCTGCGGACGGCCTTACTTTTGCGTTTCGACGCACCGCAGGTATGCCTGTCCAATCGAAAAAAGAATCGGAGTGGCGTTCCACCAAAAAAACATTCACAAATCGGTACGCCGAATCGAATAAACCTAAAGGGCGTTCCCCTTTAAAATTTGATTATTAGCTATTTAAGATTTGATATTAATTCTCCATTTCAAATTTTCAAAATGGTTACGGTTCGTCCCGATTTTGTGATTAAAGGAATTCATTTTGTTTTTATTTTTTCTCGGACGCCAGTAATTTTAAATTAAATTTTTCTTTTTGATATTTTTACAACCTAAAATTGTTTGAATAAAAACTTGAATGTCTAATGAAATTGAAATAGTTTAATATTTTATTTATTTTTTTTTGTAGTTAAATATTTATTCTTATCTTTGCACCTCAATTCGCTGGAGGGTTCTCCCTTTAAAAGTTAAAAGAAGTCGTTTACATACGAAACCATTTTAATTTCGACTGTGAGGTAAGTTTGAAAACAGTCTCCGATTCGCGTTTGTTTTATGGAATCACTAAGAGGAAACAAGGCACATTCCTGCAAAAAATTATCCTGCCTTACCCATTTGGGTTCTAAGTGTTTGTTCAAGTTGATTTGTTTCAACCTCTGTTGTAGAATAAAAAAAATATTAGGGTTTGGACTTTGGCAAAAAGTTTAGTACTTTTGCAGCCCGATTCAAATTCGGTTGAATTTTAGCGATTATTTAAATTTAAGACTATGTCTGGAATTATTGGAAAGAAAATTGGAATGACTACCATTTTTAATAATGGTGAAGCAGTACCCTGCACTGTAATTGAAGCAGGGCCATGTGTGGTTACGCAAGTAAGAACGGAAGAGAGTGATGGATATACTGCAATACAACTGGGCTACGGAGAGAAGAAAGAAAAAAGAACAACAAAAGCTTTATTGGGTCATTTTAAGAAAGCAAACACTACTCCTAAGAGAAAACTTGTTGAATTTAAAGAATTTGAAAAAGGTCTAAATTTAGGAGATACAGTAAGAGTGGAAGATGTTTTTGAAGAAGGCGAATTTTTAGATATTTCAGGAAAAACTAAAGGTAAAGGTTTTCAGGGTGTTGTTAAAAGACACGGTTTTGCTGGAGTTGGTCAAGCAACTCACGGGCAACACAATCGTGGAAGACACCCAGGTTCAATAGGGGCTTGTTCATACCCTGCTAGGGTTTTCAAAGGTATTAAAATGGGAGGCAGAATGGGTAACACTACGGTTACGATTCAAAATCTTAGAGTTCTAAAAGTTTATGCTGATAAAAACTTAATCTTAGTTTCTGGTTCTGTACCAGGGCCAAAGAACTCAATAATTACTTTACATAAATAATAAGGTCGATTACTAACGACATCGAAAAAATAGTTAAATAAAATGAAGTTAAATATTATAAGTAAAACAGGTAAAGAGACAGGAAAGTCTGTAGAGCTCTCTGATGAAATTTTCGGATTAGAACCTAACTCCCATATTGTTTGGTTAGATGTGAAGCATTATCTAGCTAATCAACGCCAAGGAACTCACAAATCTAAAGAGAGAGCAGAAATTTCAAAATCTACTAGAAAATTATTACGCCAAAAAGGTTCTGGCGGTGCAAGACATGGTTCTGCTAAAGCACCTATTTATGTTGGAGGCGGTAGAGTATTTGGTCCACGTCCTAGAGATTACGATTTCAAATTGAATAAAAAAATCAAAGTTCTTGCTCGTAAATCGGTTTTAAGTGCAAGAGCAGCTGAAAGTAAACTAATTGTTGTGGAAGATTTTGTTTTTGAATCTCCAAAGACTAAGAGTTATATTGAATTTTTGAATGCTTTAAGTTTAAGTGGTCAAAAAACTTTGTTTGTTGTTAATGGGGGAGAAAATAATTTATATCTCTCTAGTAGAAACATACCAAAAACAAAAGTTTCAGATAAGGATTCTTTAAATACTTACGACTTGATTAATGCTGATGTAGTTTTATTGGCAGAAAGTACCATTCCTTATTTAGAAACAATTTTAAAAGATTAATTTTTGTTAAAAAAATGAGCGTATTAAAAAGACCAATAATCACAGAAAAATCGCAAGGAATGAATCCGAAAGGAAAGTATTCATTTGAGGTTATTCGTGAAGCCAACAAGATTCAAATAGCAAATGCTGTAGAAAAAATGTATGGTGTAAATGTAGAGAAAGTTTCTACTTTAAATCAATTTGGAAAGAAAAAGTCAAGAATGACTAAAACCAAATTAAGCACTGGAAGAACCAGTACTTTCAAAAAAGCAATTGTAACGCTTAAAGAAGGTGAGCTTATTGATTTTTATGCTGAATTATAATCAAAAATAATTAATAAAGTATAGTTACGCGAAAAGCGTAGCTGCAAAATTTTAGAAATGGCAGTTAAAAAGTTAAACCCAGTTACACCAGGTACAAGACACCGTATAGCTCCAGACTTTTCAGATATTACGGCTTCAAAGCCAGAGAAAAGTTTGACTACAGCTATCAAGAAAACGGGTGGAAGAAATAGTGAGGGTCATCGTACCGCTCGTTACATAGGTGGTGGTCACAAAAGAAGATATCGTATTATTGATTTTAAGAGAGATAAATACGATGTAATAGCAGAAGTAATGACAATTGAGTATGACCCAAATCGTACATCTAGAATAGCGTTAGTTCAATATGCTGACGGTGAAAAAAGATATATTGTAGCTCCACAAGGCTTGCAAGTTAGTCAAAAAATTGTTTCTGGAGAAAAAGTGGCTCCTGAAGTGGGAAATGCTTTGTTGTTAAAAAATATGCCGTTGGGTACAATAATACACAACATTGAATTAACACCAGGTAAAGGAGGTCAATTAGCTCGAAGTGCTGGAACATATGCACAAGTTCTAGCCAAAGATGGTAAGTATGTTACATTGAAAATGCCGTCAGGTGAAATGAGAATGGTCCTTGCCACTTGCATAGCGACTGTAGGTTCAGTATCCAATCCAGACCATATGAATGTAAGACTTGGAAAGGCTGGTCGTAAGCGTTGGTTAGGAGTAACACCAAGAGTTAGAGGAGTTGCTATGAATCCTGTCGATCACCCTATGGGTGGAGGTGAAGGTCGTGCATCTGGGGGTCATCCAAGATCTAGAAATGGATTAATTGCCAAAGGCAAGAAGACTAGAGCAAAAAAGAAGTATTCAAATAGATTAATTATTACACGTAGAACTAAATAATTTTATAAATGGCTCGTTCGCTGAAAAAAGGACCTTACGTAGATTTTAGACTCGAAAATAAGGTTGTAGTTATGAATGATTCTGCTAAAAAATCAGTAATTAAAACTTGGTCACGTAGATCAATGATTATTCCAGATTTTATTGGGCATACATTTGCGGTTCATAATGGTAATAAATTTATTCCAGTTTATGTAACAGACAATATGGTAGGTCATAAGTTAGGAGAGTTTGCTCCAACAAGAAACTTTAGAGGCCATGTAAATAGAAAAGACAAAGGTAAAAGATAATATTCAAAAGAATAATCTCTTGAAAAATAAAAAGAAATGGAAGCAGTAGCAAAATTAAATGATTTTCCGACGTCACCTAGAAAAGCTAGATTGGTGGCCGATTTGATTAGAGGAAAAAAGGTAAATCAAGCCTTAGGAATTCTTTCTTTTCAACCTCAACAAGCAGCACCAGTTATTAAAAAGGTTTTGATGTCTGCTATTGCCAACTGGCAAAACAGAAATGAGGATGCAAAAATAGAAGATGCAAACTTATATGTAAAAACTATCATGATAAATGGTGGAAGAGTTTTAAAAAGACTTCGTCCAGCTCCACAGGGTAGGGCCTACAGAGTAAGAAAGAGGTCACAACATATTATAATTGTAGTGGATAGCCTAATTATAGAAACAATAGATTAACTAAGTATTATTTACTTATATTTAGAAACATAGAATATTATATTAATAAGAAAAAATGGGACAAAAAGTAAATCCTGTAGGTTTTAGACTCGGTTACATAAGAGGTTGGGAGTCCAATTGGTATGGTGGAAAGAGTTTTGCTGAAAAACTTGTTGAAGATGACAAGATCAGAAAATATATTAATGCTCGTATTCCAAAAGGATCTGTTTCTAGAGTAGTAATTGAAAGAACTTTAAAAAGAATAACTTTAACAATTCACACTGCAAGACCTGGAGTAGTAATTGGAAAAGCAGGTAGTGAGGTTGATAAGCTTAGAGAGGAACTCAAAAAACTTACCAAAAAGGATGTTCAAATTAATATTTTTGAAATCAAAAGGCCTGAAATAGATGCTAAATTGGTTGGAGAAACCATTGCTCAACAACTTAGAGCTAGAATTTCTTTTAGAAGAGCAATGAAACAAGCTATTCAAAACGCAGTTAGAGTTGGAGCTCAAGGTATAAAAATAAAGCTATCTGGTCGTTTGGGAGGAGCTGAGATGGCAAGGTCTGAAATGTATAAAGAAGGACGAATTCCTCTTCATACCTTAAGAGCAGATATAGATTATGCGGTTTCTGAATCTTTAACTGTATATGGTTTAATCGGTATCAAAGTTTGGATATTCAAAGGCGAAGTATATGGTAAAAGAGATTTGACTTCTATTGCTGCTTTGGCTACAGAATCAAGCGATAGTAAAAAATCTTCTTTAGGTGCTGGAAGTGGGCCAAATAGAGGCCGTAAAGATGAAGATGGAGACAAGAATGGTAGGAGAAAAAAAGGCGGTAAACCTAGCGTCCCAAGAAGAAATTAATTTTAGCGGCTTTATGCCTTAAACATTTGAGTTATGTTACAACCGAAAAGAACTAGATTTCGTAAAAAGCAAAAGGGAAGGATAAAAGGTATTGCTTCCAGAGGACATGAAATAGCATTTGGTTCATTTGCAATCAAAAGTTTAGAACCAGGTCGTATTACTGCTAGACAAATAGAAGCTGCGCGTATTGGTGTTACCCGTGCAATGAAAAGAGAGGGCCAAGTTTGGATTAGAATATTTCCTGATAATCCTATCACCCAAAAGCCTTTAGAGGTAAGGATGGGTAAAGGTAAAGGGGCACCAGAATATTGGGTTGCCAATATTTTCCCAGGAACTATTCTCTTTGAGGCTAATGGAGTTCCAATTGAACTTGCTAAGGAGGCACTGAGATTAGCAGCTCAGAAATTACCTGTGAAAACAAAATTTGTAGTAAGAAGAGACTACGAAGCATAGATTTAAAATACTTCAATTATTTAAGAAGATGAAAAAGATAGATTTAAGTAGTTTTACTGCAGATCAGATAAAGCAACAAATTTCCGAAGAAAAAGATAGATTGGTTAAATTGAAGTTTGCACATGCAATTACGCCGATTGAAAATCCAAATAGGATTACCGAAACTCGTAAAAATATTGCAAGATTATCTACCGCTTTAAGTAGTAGTAGTAAGTAAATATATCATTACCAAAAATTTACATGGTTCCACTGAATCATTAATTTTATCCTAAAATGGAAGAAAGACAAGTTAGAAAAGAACGTATTGGAGTTGTGACCAGCAACAAGATGCTAAAATCAGGGACTATTCAGGTTGTCCGTAAGGTTAAGCATCCGAAATATGGTAAGTTTATGATCAAGACAAAAAAGTTTATGTTTCACGATGAAAGCAACGAAGCCGGAATAGGTGACACTGTTAAAATTATGGAGACTAAACCTTTGAGCAAAAATAAAAATTGGAGATTGGTTGAAATTATTGAAAAAGCCAAGTAATCTAAAATTTTTTTTACAAAATAAATAGTCAAAATAATGTTACAGCAAGAATCAAGAGCCAATGTGGCTGATAATAGCGGTGCAAAAGAAGTTTTAGTGATTCGCGTTCTAGGCGGTACTAAAAAAAGATATGCATCTGTAGGAGATAAAGTGGTTGTTACAGTTAAACAAGCTCTTTCTTCATCAAGTATGAAAAAGGGGACTGTTTCAAAAGCTGTTGTAGTAAGAACTAAGAAAGAAATTAGAAGAAAAGATGGTTCTTACATAAGATTTGAAGAGAATGCAGTGGTTTTGCTTAATAACCAAAATGAGCCAAGAGGAACTAGGATTTTTGGACCTGTTGCCAGAGAGCTTAGAGAAAAACAGTTTATGAAGATTGTATCACTAGCTCCTGAAGTACTTTAAGAGCAAGATTAATTATATTTAAAAAACGATGGAAAGGAAATTTAATAAGCAACCTAAACTTCATGTAAAAGCAGGAGACACTGTAGAAGTTATTGCTGGTAATTCTAAAGGGAAAAAGGGTAAGATTACTCAAGTTTTTGTAAAGAAAAACAGAGTAGTTGTAGAAGGAGTTAATATGATATCTAAACATATTAAGCCAAATGCTCAAAATCCACAAGGAGAAATAAAAAAATTAGAAGGTACAATTCATATTTCTAATGTTATGGTTGTAGATCCTTCTACTGGTGAGGCTACTAGAACAGGTAGGAAGTTAAATGATGCTGGAAAATTACAGAGATTTTCAAAGTCATCAGGTAAATTTATTTAATATTTAAAATTGTGGGTCGGTAATCCACATATAGATTATGGCAAGATTAAGAGATAGATACAAGAAAGAAATTATTCCTCAATTAATGGAAAAGTATGCATATAAATCAGTTATGCAAGTTCCAAAGTTATTGAAAATAGTTGTTAATAGAGGAGTAGGAGCTGCTACTGGCGATAAAAAGTTAGTAGATAGTAGTGTAGATGAATTATCAACTATTACTGGACAAAGAGCTGTGGCTACGATATCAAAGAAAGCTGTTTCCAATTTTAAATTAAGAGAGGGAATGCCGATTGGTGCTAAAGTTACTTTAAGAGCCACGATGATGTATGAATTTTTAGATCGCTTAACTACTGTTGCTTTACCAAGGGTAAGAGATTTTAAAGGTATCAGTGATAAAGGATTTGACGGAAGAGGAAATTATACATTTGGAGTAACTGAACAAATTATATTCCCTGAAATTTCAATTGATAAGATAAGCAAGATTCAAGGTATGGATATAACATTTGTAACCAATGCAAATACAGATGCTGAAAGTTATGAATTGCTTAAAGCTTTAGGAATGCCTTTCGTAAATAAGAATAAATAATAAAGACAATATATAACAGCTATGGCAAAAGAGTCAATTAAAGCTAGAGAAAGAAAGAGAGAAAGGTTGGTAGTTAAATATGCCGATAAAAGAGCTGCATTAAAAGAAGCTCAAGATTGGAAGGGTTTAGACGCTCTTCCTAAGAATTCTTCTCCAGTAAGATTACACAATAGGTGTAAATTAACCGGCCGTCCAAAGGGATATATGAGAAAGTTTGGAATCAATCGTGTTACTTTCCGTGAAATGGCCAGTTCTGGATTTATTCCGGGCGTTACCAAATCTTCTTGGTAAAAATATTTTTTTTGTAATTTAGAATTACTATCTTTGCAGCCCAGTTGAATAAGTCATGCC
Source organism: Cytophagaceae bacterium (assembly GCA_031420365.1). Classification (GTDB taxonomy): domain Bacteria; phylum Bacteroidota; class Bacteroidia; order Cytophagales; family Spirosomataceae; genus Leadbetterella. Next base: position 28,504 of record JANOMP010000290.1, on the reverse strand, counting down.
TATGATACTGTTCAATGTTGGCTTAGGGTATCCAATATATATATAAATTAAAGATGATAACAACGGATCCAATAGCAGATTTTTTAACAAGAATCAGAAATGCTATTAAAGCAAGACATAGAGTCGTTGAAATTCCAGGTTCTAACCTAAAAAAGGAGTTAACTGCTTTATTGTACGAAAAAGGATATATTGCAAGTTATAAATTTGAAGATGATGGTCTTCAAGGAGTTATAAAAATTGCTTTAAAATATAATCCTTTAACAAAAAAATCGGCAATTATTAATTTGACTAGAGTTTCTAAACCTGGTTTAAGGAAATATGTTAAAGCTGATGAATTACCTAGAGTTTTAAATGGTTTAGGTATAGCAATACTTTCTACTTCAAAAGGGATTGTGACTGATAAAGAAGCAAGAACCTTAAATGTAGGTGGAGAAGTACTTTGTTTTGTTTATTAATTTTTTTGTTGACCGCTTCTTAATTGAAGCCTTAAACGTTTTCAGATGTCAAGAATAGGTAAAAAACCAATCGCCTTACCAGCCGGAGTTGCTGTTACTGTCGATAAAGATAATTTAGTTACTGCACAGGGTCCATTAGGAACTTTAACTCAAAAGATTGATTCTGACATGGGAATTTCAATTGAAGATGGAGTTTTAACAGTTACTAGACCATCGGAACAAAAAAGGCATAAAGCTCTTCACGGACTTTATAGATCTTTACTAAATAATTTAGTATTTGGAGTAAGTACTGGATATAAACATGAGCTAGAGCTTGTAGGAGTGGGTTACAAAGCAACAAATAATGGAAATGTTATTGATATGTCTTTAGGTTATTCGCACAATATTTATTTAGTAGTTCCTTCAGAATTGAAAGTGGCTACTAGAATGGAAAAAGGAAAGAACCCTATTGTCACTTTAGAAGGTATGGATAAGCAACTTATCGGTTTAGTAGCAGCTAAATTAAAATCACTTCGTAAGTCTGAGCCATACAAAGGTAAAGGTATTAAGTTTGTTGGTGAGGTTATTAGAAGAAAGGCTGGTAAAACTGCTGGTAAGAAATAATTTTTGAATAAATAATAGTATATATTATGTCAAGTGTTAAGTCTGAGAGAAGACAAAAAATTAAATGGAGAGTTAGAAAAAGGGTTAAAGGTACCTCTGAAAGACCTCGCTTAACTGTTTTTCGAAGTAATACAGGAATTTATGCACAGTTAATTGACGATTTGGCTGGTAAAACCTTAACTGCTGTTTCTTCAACAGAGCTTGGTCTCAAATCTCTAAATATAGAAAATTCTAAAAAAGTAGGGGAAAGTATTGCAAAAAAAGCGATTGAAGTTGGTATAACTACTTGTGTATTTGACCGAAATGGATATCTTTATCACGGTAATGTTAAGGCTTTAGCTGATGGAGCAAGAGAAGCTGGACTTAACTTTTAATTTAATTTAAATGAAAGCAATAAAAGTAAACGAATCAGAACTCAAGGAAAGAGTTGTAGCCATAAACAGGGTTGCTAAGGTGGTAAAAGGTGGACGTAGATTTAGTTTTTCTGCAATAGTTGTACTCGGAGATGGTCAAGGTGCTGTTGGCCAGGGTCTTGGTAAAGCAAACGAAGTTACTGATGCTATTGCAAAAGCGATAGAGGATGCTCGTAAGAATTTAGTAAATGTGCCAATAATTAACGGGACTGTACCTCATGAAATGGAAGGAAAATATTCTGGAGGTTTTGTATTTGTTAGACCTGCAGCACCTGGAACTGGGGTAATAGCTGGTGGTGCAATGCGTGCAGTATTAGAGGCCGCTGGTGTACACAATGTATTGGCAAAATCAAAAGGTTCTTCAAATCCTCATAATGTAGTTAAAGCAACCATAGATGCTCTTGTTAATATGAGAGCACCTCATGAAGTGGCAATGCAAAGAGGAATAAAGTTAAACAAAGTTTTTAACGGCTAATTATTAGCTATATATTTTTAAAAATGGGAAAAGTAAAAATCACCCAAGTGAAAAGTTTAATCGAAAGACCTAAAAAGCAAAAGCTTACCATGCAAGCATTGGGTTTAAATAAAATAGGAAAATCGGTTGAAAAAGAAACTAATCCAGCCATTGATGGAATGATTAGAAAGATTAATCACTTAGTAAAAGTTGAGAATTGTTAACAGGGATAACCGAGTAGTTCTTTTTTTTAAGGCTGCGTAAATATATTTAATAATGAAATTAGAAAATCTTCAACCCGCAAAGGGTTCTGTTAGAGATAACAAAAGGCTAGGTAGAGGTCAAGGATCTGGTGGTGGCGGTACCGCTAGAAGAGGACATAAAGGTGCAAAGTCTAGGTCAGGATATAGTTCAAAAAGGGGCTTTGAAGGGGGTCAGATGCCCCTGCAAAGAAGAGTTCCTAAATTTGGATTCAATAATATTAATAGAATTGAATACAAAGCTATTAATTTAGATACTATCCAATCGTTGGTTGAAAAAACTGGTGTTAATACTATCAATCTTCAGTTTTTAAAAGAACATGGTTTAATGCAAAAATTTGACCTCATTAAAGTTTTAGGTAGAGGAGATTTGAGTACTAAAGTTAATGTCAGTGCAAATGCTTTTTCTAAGTCAGCTATAGCTATTATTGAAAATTTAGGTGGTTCTACCACTTTAGTAACAAAAGGCTCTTCTTCAGAAGTAATATCGTCTGAAAAAGGTATTGAAGTTGATGTTATAAAAGTAAAAGATGAAAAAAATTCTGAGGATTTAAATAAGATTAAAGGAATTGATCCTAAATAATTTCACTTTTAAATATGAAAAAATTAATAAGCACTTTTAAAAATATTTGGTCTATTGAAGAGCTAAGAAATAGAATCTTAGCTACTTTAATGATTATTGTAATTTTTAGATTAGGGTCTTATATTGTACTTCCCGGAGTTGATCCAACAAAACTTCAAGATTTAACTAGTGGAAATGGTTTATTAGGATTACTAGATACTTTAGTTGGTGGAGCATTTAGTAATGCTTCAATTATGGCTTTAGGTATTATGCCTTATATTTCTGCCTCTATTGCCATTCAACTTTTGGGTTTAGCATTACCTTATTTTTCAAAATTGCAAAAAGAAGGAGAATCTGGTAGAAGAAAATTAAATCAAATTACACGTTGGTTAACAATTGCAGTTACGGCTACCCAAGGATTTACATATTTAAGAACCACTATTCCTACAGAAGCAATTACTATTTCTCATGGTTTATTTTATTTTACCGGTGTAATAATGTTGGTTGCAGGTACAGTGATGAGTATGTGGCTTGGAGAAAGAATAACTGAGAAGGGAATTGGTAATGGTATTTCTATGATTATTATGATTGGTATAGTTTCTAGATTTCCTGGTGCTATATTGAGCGAGGCTAAAGCAAGAGTGTCTAATGGACAAATATTGTTTTTTATCATTGAATTAGTAGCTTTATTTTTGGTCATAATTTTTGCTGTAGGTATGACCCAAGCAGTTAGGAGGATTCCTGTTCAGTATGCAAAACAAATTGTTGGAAATAAAGCTGTAAGTGGACAAAGACAATATTTGCCACTTAAACTTAATATTTCTGGAGTTATGCCAATAATTTTTGGACAAGCATTAATGTTTATTCCCGCTTTTGTTGCATCAATGTTTGCTGAAAAAAGTGATTTTGCTCAGAATATAAGTACCATTTTCAGTGACCCAACTTCTTGGCAATACAATTTACTATATCTTGTTTTAATTGTTTCATTTACCTTTTTCTACACTGCTATTTCTATCAATCCTAATCAGATTGCAGATGACATGAAAAGAGGAGGAGGTTTTATTCCCGGTATAAAACCAGGACAACCGACCTCTGATTTTGTAGCAAAGATATTAGATAATATTACATTACCTGGAAGTTTACTTTTAGCTGCAATTGCTATTTTTCCAGCTATTGCGAGTCTATTTGGGATGACTCAATTATTTTCTTCTTTCTTTGGAGGTACATCTTTATTGATTTTGGTTGGTGTAGTTTTGGACACTCTTCAACAAGTAGAAAGTTATTTATTAATGAAAAAGTACGAAGGGTTAATGGAATCTGGGAGAGTGGAAGGAAGGCAAGCTTCAATTGCGAATTGAAAATAAATGTCTAAGAGAATAGTTTATTTAAAATCTCAAGAAGAAGCAAGTATAATAAAAGAAAACGGTACTATACTTGGTAGGGCACATGCTGAGGTAGCTAAATTGATTTCCACGGGTGTTAGAACTAAAGATTTAGATAAGATAGCGGAAGAATATATATTTGATAATGGTGGTAAGCCGTCTTTTAAAAATTATAACGGATTTCCTTCTACCTTATGTATTTCAGTAAATGAAGTAGTTGTACATGGTATTCCAAGTAATCGAGAGTTAAAAGAAGGTGATATTATTTCTATAGATTGCGGAGTTTTTAAAAGTGGTTTTCATGCTGATAGTGCTTATACTTACATGGTAGGTGAAGTAAGGCATGAGGTAAGAGAACTTTTAAGGAATACAAAGAAATCTCTTTTTAAAGGAATAGAAACTGTAAAACCGGGCAATAGAATTGGAGATTTAAGCTATGCAATTCAAAGTTTTACAGAAGGTTTTGGATACGGAGTTGTTAGAGAATTAGTTGGTCACGGAGTTGGAAAAAGCTTGCATGAAGCACCAGAAGTTCCGAATTTTGGAAAAAGAGGGAATGGTCCTAAAATGCAAATTGGTATGGTTATAGCTATCGAACCTATGATTAATTTGGGGAAAAGGTTTGTAGTTCAAGAAAACGATAATTGGACTATTAGAACAGAAGATAGATTACCATCAGCTCATTTTGAGCACACTGTTATGGTTACAAAAAATGGAAGTGAAATTTTAACCACTTTTGAGTATATAGAAGAAGTGTTAAGAAGTAAAAATTTGGAGGTAGTATAATATGGCGAAACAAGCAAATATTCAAGTAGATGGTATCATTGTTGAGGCTTTGTCCAATGCAATGTTTAGAGTTGAATTGGAAAACAAGCATGAAGTTATCGCTCACATTTCTGGTAAAATGAGAATGAATTATATTAGGATTTTACCTGGAGATAAAGTTAAGCTTGAAATGTCTCCATATGATTTGTCGAAAGCAAGAATTACCTATCGATATAAATAGTCGGTTATATTTAATCAAATTTTAGTAAAATGAAAGTTAAGGCATCAGTAAAAAAGCGTAGTGTTGACTGCAAAGTCATCAGACGAAATGGCAAAATTTACGTCATTAATAAGAAAAATCCTAAGTTTAAACAAAGACAAGGTTAATATTTATGAGGATCTCAGGTGTTGATATTCCGGACAAAAAAAGAGGAGAAATTTCTCTTACCTATATTTACGGTATAGGTCGTAGTACTGCTAAAAATATTTTAGGGCAGGCTAGCATCTCTGTTGATAAAAAAGCAGGAGAATGGACTGACGAAGAAGCAAATGCTATTCGTGCTATTATTACTAATGAGTTTAAAGTTGAGGGTGCTTTACGTTCAGAAGTTCAGCTTAGTATTAAACGCTTAATGGACATTGGATGTTATAGAGGTTTAAGGCACAGAAAAGGGTTACCTTTGAGAGGTCAAAAAACTAAAAATAACTCAAGAACTAGAAAAGGTAAGCGCAAGACTATTGCTAATAAGAAAAAAGCAACTAAATAATTTTTCAGATCAGAGAGTAGCATTTGTTACTCTGCCTTAAAACAAGATTGTTAAAAAAATGGCTCAAGCTAAAAGAAAAGACAAAGCAAAAAAGAGAGTAGTTGTAATTGAGCCTTATGGTCAAGTGCATGTAAAGGCTTCCTTCAACAACATTATTATTTCTGTTACAAATAGTACTGGACAAGTAATATCATGGGGATCAGCTGGTAAAATGGGTTTTAGAGGTTCCAAAAAAAATACTCCATATGCAGCTCAGATGGCAGCACAGAATTGTTGTCAGGTTGCCTATGATTTAGGAATGCGTAAAGCAGATATATTTGTGAAAGGCCCAGGTTCAGGCAGAGAATCTGCAATGAGAACGGTTCAAAGCGTAGGTATTGAAGTAGTTAATATTTTTGATGTAACTCCTTTGCCACATAATGGCTGTAGGCCTCCTAAAAGAAGAAGAGTTTAATTTTTATATTTCAAATTTTAGTTTGGACATTGGGGCTAGAAATTTGATTTTCATTTATTTTTAAAAAATGGCAAGATACACAGGTCCGAAATCTAAGATTTCAAGAAAATTTGGGGAACCAGTAATGGGCCCAAGCAAAGCCCTTACCAAGAAAAACTATCCTCCAGGTCAGCATGGTAGAGGAAGAAGAGGCAAAAAGTCAGAATATGCTCTACAGTTAATGGAAAAGCAAAAAGTGAAATATACTTATGGTATGTTAGAAAGGCAGTTTGCTAGAATATTTCATTTGGCTTCCGTTAAGGAAGGACAAACTGGCACAAACTTAATTAAACTTTGTGAATCTAGACTAGATAACGTAGTTTATAGAATGGGAATTGCTCCAACCCGTAGGGCTGCAAGACAATTAGTTGCTCATAAACATATAATTGTAGATGGGGAAATAGTAAACATTCCATCATTATTAGTTAAACCAGGTCAGTCTATTGGAGTAAGAGAAAAATCTAAAGCGGTTGAAAGCATTACTACTAGTTTAAGTATTAATTCAGCTAAAAAATATGGATGGATAGCTTTTACCACAAGTGATATGACTGGGGTTTTTGTAAATTATCCAGAAAGAGATCAAGTTCCTGAAAATTTCAACGATCAGGCGGTTGTCGAATTATACAACAAATAATTAATTATTACCATTCCCAAATTTATTTTGGGATGGTAATTTCATATATAATTTGGGATAATCCCATATTAAATTCGTTAACGAAAATATACAGCACAGTATGTCAATTTTAGCATTTCAGATGCCCGATAAAGTCGTGATGGAAAAAGCGGACGACTTTCATGGTTTTTTTGAGTTTAAACCCCTCGAAAAAGGATATGGTGTAACTATAGGTAATGCTCTTCGTCGCATATTATTATCTTCCTTAGAAGGTTTTTCTATTACGGCGGTTAGATTTCCGGGAGTACTCCATGAGTTTTCATCAATTGAAGGTGTTGTGGATGATGTAACTGAAATTATTTTGAATCTAAAACAAGTAAGATTTAAAAAAATTTCTGATTATGTAGACAATAAAATTACTGTAAAAGTTAAAAACCAAACTGAGTTAACTGCTGGTGAAATCAGCAAATTTACTTCATGTTTTGAGGTTCTTAATCCCGATATGGTAATTGCTCGTTTAGATTCAAAAAAAGAAATTGAATTTGAAATTATTGTAGATAAAGGACGTGGATATGTGCCAAGTGAAGATCACAAAGTTTCAGATTTACCTATTGGATTTATCTCTATAGACTCAATCTATACGCCAGTTAAAAACGTCAAATTCAGTGTTGAAAACACCAGAGTTGAACAACGTACAGATTATGAGAAATTACTTTTAGAAATAAAGACTGATGGATCTATTCATCCAGAAAAAGCTTTGCAAGAAGCATCTCATATATTGATTCAACATTTTCTTAAATTTACAGATGAAAACATGGTGTTTGACTCTAAAAAGGATGAAGAAGACAATATGGTTGATGAGGAATTCCTTCATATGAGAAAGTTATTAAAAACTTCACTTTCAGATTTGGATCTTTCGGTAAGAGCATATAATTGTTTAAAGTCTGCAGAAATACGTACTTTAGGTGATTTGGCTAGGCTTGAAGTTGCTGACATGATGAAATTTAGAAATTTTGGTAAAAAATCTCTTACAGAATTAGAACAACTTATTGCTGATAAACAACTCCACTTCGGGATGGATGTAGTGAAGTATAAGTTGGACGAAGAATAATATTTTAACGCAGTTACTATTTTTTAACAAAAAAAGCGTAATAGGTGAGCAATAATCGCTGCGGATGTATTTCTTAACCGTTACTTACGTACAATTATTATGAGACACGGAAAAAAAGTAAACCATTTAGGAAGAACAAAGTCTCACAGAGATGCTTTGTTATCAAACATGGCTAATTCATTAATTAAGGTTAAAAGAATTCAAACTACATTGGCTAAGGCTAAAGCTTTAAGGATGTACATTGAACCATTAATTACAAAGGGAAAAGATGATAGTACTCATTCAAGAAGAATAGTTTTTTCTTACTTACAAGATAAAGAAAGTATAAATTTACTTTTTGGTGAAATTGCTGAAAAAGTAGCTTTAAGAAATGGTGGTTATACTAGAATTATCAAATTAGGTCAGAGACAAGGTGATAGTGCAGATGTAGCTTTGATTGAGCTTGTTGATTTCAATGAAAACATGCAGACTTCTGCTCTTTTAGTCGAAGAAGAATCTAAAGGAAAACGTTCAAGACGAGGAAAATCTAAAAAAACTAGTGAAAGTTCCGATGAGTCTTCTGCCCTTGAGGTAGGTTCTCCTTCTAAAGAAAGTTCAGCCCAAATTGTAGATGAATCTTTTGCTGAAGTAATTGATGAACCTACAAACCTTGAGCCACTTTTGGATACTTTAGTTGAGGAGGTTAAAGAATTAGCAGATGAAGCTATTGTTGAAGATATTCCTATTGTCGAAGAAACACCAAAAAATTTAGACAAAGCTATTGTAGGAAATCCTGAAAAAGAAGTTTAAATCGAACCACTATGTTATTATAAATAAAAAAAGGGACTTTTGTTCCTTTTTTTATTTAAATGAAAATATTAAGAGAGGTATCTTTATGCTTTCAATTAATTTTTTAGTTTTGCTTGGATTTAATAGTTGGGATAATATGTTTCTTTTGTGACTTGCAACGCTTAACAAGCTTATTTTTTTAGTTTCAATAATGTTTATTATTTCTTCCACAAAATTTACACCACTTATTTGTGAAAGAGAGTAATCCTTTCCATTTAAATTTTCTTTTATCTCTTTAATGAAATTCTTATCAGGATTAATATCAAGTTCTGTTTTTTCTTTAATATTTAAAATGGTTAAAGGAGATTTGCTTTTTTTACTCAATTTAATGGTTTCTTTTAAAAACAATATCTCCTCAAACTCTAACTTGCTAGCATAACAAATATTTTCAAATATGTTATTCTCATATTTCTCTGGAATTACTAAAATTGGAACTTTAATATTGTGTATCAAATGACTTGCTGTACTTCCTAAAATTCTTTCAAAAAAACCAGAACTGCCAGTTTTAGCAATTATGACTAAATCAATTTTATCTTTTTCATTAATCGAATCAATCCCGGTTATTATATCTCCAATCTCCAAACTAAATTCCGATTTTCTACCTTGAATTTTATCTATTTCTACTTCGGCTTTGAGTTTGTCCTCTATTATTGCAATTCCAATTTTAAAAGTTTCGTCTAATATTCCAATTGGAACATTTGGGTCTAAAATAGGAGGGATGTAAGCATGAAAATAAATTATTTTTGCTTTAAAATTATCGCTTATTTTTCTTGCTATTCGAATTGCATTTTTTGAGCCGTTTGAAAAATCAGTTGCTATTAAAATATTTTTCATATTTTTTTTGAGTAAAATTAATTATATTCATATAAATGAACCATGATTTATATAATATAATTTTATGATATTTATTATTTTTTTATTCTAAAAATTATTAAGTTTTAATTAATAAAAAAAACGCATAACTTTGTACTCCGATATACATACTTAATCGGAAAATAATTAATACATGAATCTATCTCCCCAAGAGGCCGTACTTATGTTACAAGACGGCACTGTATTTAAAGGAAAATCTCTAGGCAAAATTGGTACTACCACTGGTGAAATCTGTTTTAATACAGGAATGACTGGTTATCAAGAAATTTATACTGACCCGTCTTATTTTGGTCAAATAGTCTTAAATACTACTGCCCATATTGGGAATTATGGGGTAAAGCTAGGATCGGAAGAAGAGTCTAATAGCATAAAAATAAAAGGTATGATTTGTAATTCCTTTGCAGATCATTATTATTCAAGAAACACAGCAGATTTTTCTCTTCAGGAATATTTTGAAAAAGCTGGTATAGTTGGAATTCGTGATATTGATACTAGGCAAATAGTTCGTCATATTAGAAATGCTGGTGTAATGAATTGTATCATTTCATCTGAAGAGTATGATTTTGGGCTTCTGAAAGCCAGATTAGATAAATGTCCCAGTATGGACGGTCTTGAGCTTAGTTCTTTAGTTAGTACAAAAGAACCTTATTTTTTAGGAAGTCCAGAATCTAAATTTAAATTGTCGGTAATTGACTATGGTTGTAAGACTAATATTCTTCGAAATTTTATTGAACGAGATTGCTATATTAAAGTTTTTAATGCTAAAAGCCCAGTTAGTGAAATTTTAGATTGGAAAGCAGACGGTTACTTTATTTCTAATGGACCTGGAGATCCTGGTGCAATGGATTATGCGATAGATACAATAAATGGAATTTTAGAAACCAATAAACCTTTGTTTGGAATTTGTTTAGGTCATCAGTTGCTTTCTAGATCAGTTGGAATCAACACCTATAAAATGCACAATGGGCATAGAGGTCTAAATCATCCTGTTAAAAATTTGATTTCTGGAAAATGTGAAATTACTTCTCAGAATCATGGTTTTGCGGTGAACCCAGAAGAAGCAAAAAACCACCCAGATGTAGAAATATCTCATATTAATTTAAACGATAATACAATAGAAGGAATTCGCTTAAAAAATAAACCTGCTTTTTCTGTTCAGTATCATCCAGAGGCTGCCCCTGGCCCTCATGATTCAAATTATCTTTTTGACCAGTTTGTAAACATGATGAATTGATAAGTTATGTATTTTTATAGTACGAATAAACTAAGTGATAAAGTTAGTTTTCAAGAAGCAATATTTAAAGGTTTGCCACAAGATAATGGGCTTTATATGCCTCAATCTATTCCGAAAATTTCTGCTGAATTTTGGGAAAATGTGCAAGATTATTCTTTAAATGATATTGCTTTTCAAATAACCAAATCTTTACTTTCTGATGAATTGCCAGAAGATGTCATAAAGAAAATAATTGATGATGCTCTCAATTTTGAATTACCAATAAAAAAATTAGACGAGAGTATTTATTGTTTAGAGTTATTTCATGGGCCATCAATGGCTTTTAAAGATTTTGGAGCAAGGTTTATGGCTGCTGTTATGTCTTATTATTTAGAAAAAGAACAAAAGAAAATTAATATTTTGGTGGCAACCTCAGGGGACACCGGAGGAGCAGTTGCTCAAGGATTTTATAAAAAGCCCAATATCACTGTTACCATTCTTTATCCAAAAGGCAATGTAAGTGAAATACAGGAAAAACAGCTTACCACTTTAGGAGAAAATATTAAAGCCGTTGAAATTGATGGAACATTTGATGATTGTCAAGCATTAGTAAAAAAAGCTTTTTTAGATGAAGATTTAAAAAATAGGTTTAATTTAGCTTCAGCAAATTCAATTAACATTGCACGTCTTATTCCTCAAGCATTCTATTATGCATATGCATATGCTAAACTAAAAGGATTTGGCAAAGAAATTATTTTTTCTATTCCTTCAGGAAACTTTGGTAATTTAAGTGCGGGTCTATTAGTTTGGAAAATGGGTATGCCAGTTAAGCATTTTATAGCTGCCACGAATATGAATAATGTAGTTCCAAATTATTTGCGTACAGGAAAATTTAATATTATTTCACCTTCAATTTCTACTATTTCAAATGCTATGGATGTTGGAAATCCTAGTAATTTTCCAAGAATTCTTGAGTTGTTTGAAAAGAATTTAGAAAGAATGAAAGAAGTGATTTGTGGGTATTACTATAATGATCTTCAAACAAAAAATGCTGTTAAGACCTTACATGACGAATATGACTACTTAACCTGTCCTCATTCAGCAATTGGTTATTTAGCTTTGAAAGATTATTTAAAAAGACCTGAAAATCAAAATAAAATAGGTGTTTTTCATTCAACTGCACATTATGCTAAATTTTTACCTGAAATAGAAAGAATAATAGGCAAAAAGCTTAAAATACCCGAACGATTGTCAATTTTACTGAAAAAAAATAAGATTGCTACACCCTTAAAAAATAATTTTGATGCTTTTAAGGATTATTGTTTCCAAAATTTAGACTGAAAAAGAATTAAATTAAAAAGAGCCTTAATTTTTAAAGTTAAGGCTCTTTTCTTTACTTTACTTTTAACACAATTCCAGCTAAAGGGGGAAGATTTAAAACAATTGATTGATTAAAGCCATGGGAAGGCATTGTTTCAATAACAAGCTTTTCGTTTATTATACCAGAACCCCAATATTTTCTATGATCAGAATTAAATAATTCAAAATAATTTTTATTTTCGGGCACCCCAATCCTATAATCATTTCGTGGTATAGGAGTGAGATTTAGAATTATCAACAATTCTTCATTTATTCCTTTCCTTTTATAATACACTACCGCATTTTCTCGGTCACTTGTGTCAAGCCAAGCAAATCCTTCCGGACTAAATTGTTTATCGAATAATGCAGGATGGTTTTTGTAAAGATGATTTAAATCAGTCACAACACTTTTTATTCCTGCATGATTATCATTTTCTAATAAATGCCAATCTAAACTATTTTTAAAGTCCCATTCCTTTGACTGGCCAAATTCGCCTCCCATAAACATTAATTTTGTTCCAGGATGTGTAAACATATAAGTGAAAAGTAGTCTTAAATTTGCAAATTTTTGCCATTCATCACCCGGCATTTTGTTTAATAAAGAGCCTTTCCCATATACTACTTCATCGTGGCTTAGAGGTAACATGAAATTTTCTGAAAATGCATAAACCGTACTAAATGTAAGGTCATCTTGGTGCCATTTTCTAAACATTGGATCTTTGGAAAAATAGGTTAAAGTATCATTCATCCAGCCCATCATCCATTTCATACCAAACCCTAGGCCTCCTAAAAATGTGGGTTTTGAAACTCCAGGAAAGGCAGTTGATTCTTCCGCGATAGTTTGAACATCCGGGAAAGAGCGATATATTTCTTCATTTAATTCTTTGAATAAAGAGATTACTTCTAAGTTTTCTCTTCCACCAAAAGTATTTGGAATCCATTCTCCATGATTTCGAGAATAGTCTCTGTATAGCATTGAAGCGACAGCATCAACTCTTAAACCGTCTGCATGGTATATATCTAGCCAAAATAGTGCATTTGAAATTAGGAAAGATCGAACTTCTAGTCGTCCATAGTTAAAAATATAGGATTTCCAATCTGGATGATATCCTTCTCTTGGATCCTCGTGTTCATAAAGTGCAGTGCCATCAAATCTATAAATGCCATTAGCATCCCCTGGGTAATGTGAAGGGACCCAGTCAAGAATTACACCAATTTCATTTTTATGAAGTTGTTCAATTAAATACATGAGGTCTTGAGGTGTACCAAATCTGCTACTTGCGGCAAAATAGCCTGTAATTTGATACCCCCATGAAGGTTCATATGGATGCTGCATAATAGGCATAAACTCCACATGAGTAAAGCCCATTTCTTTGACATACGGTACGAGTGTATCTGCTATTTCCCTGTATCCTAATCTTCTTTCATTATTTGAGGGGTCTCTTTTCCATGAACCCAAATGGATTTCATAGACTGAATAAGGAGAGTTTAAGCCATTGTTGTTTTTTCTGTTTTTTAACCAATCCGCATCATTCCACTCATACCAAGTATCCCAAATCAATGAAGCAGTTTTAGGAGATTCTTCCCAACTTAAAGCAAATGGATCTCCTTTTTCTAATTCTTGACCTGCTAAATTTGATTTTATGGCATATTTATATACTTCTCCATTTCCAATATTTGCTATCCATCCTTCCCAAATACCTGACGCATCCCAACGTGGCATTAATTGGTGAGAATCTTTATTCCAACCATTGAAGTTTCCAATTACTGAAACTGTATTGGCATTTGGAGCCCAAACAGCGAAGTAAGTTCCAGTAATCTCTTTATTTTTAACTACATGTGAGCCTAATTTTTCATAAAGTCTAAAGTGTTTTCCTGACTTAAACAATGCGATATCGGAATCTGTAAATAAAGAAAAGGATTCTACATTGTTAAATTGTATTACTGTTACTACAACTTTCTTTTTGCCCATCTTGGTTAGAATATTTTATTTTTACCCAAATATATTGTTTTGCTTTTGTTGATGTGTTTTAAATTCAAAAAAATATTAATAAAACGCATTAATTATGTTCCTAGAAGCTTTTTAGTATTAAAATATTAAGTTTTTTTATTTTAAATGAAATTTTCTTTTAACCGCTATTGATTCTAATTATTTTTCCTTTTTTATCATTAATTTCTAAATAAGAATTGGCATATATATAGTATTTAATTTATTTTTGTAAAATAATAAACAATCAAATCGCTAAAATGCGTTAAGAAAAGAAAAATTACATTTTATGGATATTGAAATAGTAAAAGCGGAACAATATGTGGTTCTTAAGCCATTAGGAAATGAACTAAATGATGAAATCACTGCTAAGATTGAAAAATCTATTGCTGGATTTTATGGAAGTGAAGGAAGAATTAATTTTATATTAGATTTGCTTAGTATTTCAAGTATTTGCGATTCTGCGATTAAACTTTTTCAAAAAGTACAAAAAATTTGTATTAATGAATCTGGGCTATTTGTTTTAGTAAATACAAATGATGATTTGATAGATGAAGTTTCAGGTAAATCAGAGGAATTTATTTTATTTTTACCTTCGGTGGAAGAGGCTATTGATGGTGTTTTTATGAATGAACTAGAAAATGATTTTAAAGAAGAACATGAAGATGAATTCGGAGGAAGTGGAGAAAGTGATTATTGAAATTTAAAAATGAGATATATTGGAATTTAGAGTTTTAGGAACAGGTTCGGCAACTCCACAATTAAATAGAAATCCTTCTGCTTTTGTTTTGAGTATTGACAATTACCTCATTCTTATTGACTGTGGCGAAGGAACGCAATTTCAGTTATTAAAATATAAAGTTAAATCTAGTAGAATAAAACACATCCTAATAAGTCACTTGCATGGGGATCATTATTTCGGTCTTATTGGATTGATTTCTTCTTTTAACTTAAACAAAAGAACTGAACCACTTACAATTTTTGGTCCCTTAGGTTTAAATGATATTATTGTTAGTCAACTGAAATATTCCAATACAATATTACACTTTCCATTACACTTCATTAAAACTAATTCAGATAATCCTGAATTACTTTTTCATAATGAGATTTTCGAAATAAATACTTTCCCCTTAAAACATAGAATTCCTTGTACAGGTTTTACAATTAAATGTTTTGGAAGTAAAAGAAAAATTAGAGCAGAACTATTACCCCCTAATTTTCCAATTTCCTATTTTAAATTGTTAAAGAATGGAGAAGATGTATTTGATGAATTAACAGGAATAACCTTCAAAAATCAAGAATATACTACCTCAGGCAGTGAAAATAAGCATTTCGCTTTTTGTACTGACACAATTTTCGACGAAGGAATAATTCAATATTTTGCATCATGTGATTTAATATATCATGAAGCAACTTTTAGTAATGACAACGAAAAAAGAGCAAACCAAACTTTTCATTCTACTGCTTCACAGGCAGCAATCATAGCAAAAAAAGCAAAGGCTAAAAAATTAGTCTTGGGTCATTTTTCTTCCAGGTATAAAACAATAGACCATTTTTTAGAGGAAGCAAAGGCCATTTTTCCTTCCACCTCCTTAGCAATTGAAGGGGAAAGTTATATTATTTAAATATTTTTTATAAAATTTTCTTTACAATTAAAGTCCTAAAGTTAAAAAATCTATAAAGTCTATGAGAATAGTAGATTATTAAATATTTTTGTAAAAAAAAATAAGAAAAGCATGTTAAGCTTTAGAACTGAATTAGAGAATCCTATCGTAGAAAAAGATATTATAGATCTTGAAAAAAAGATTAGAATGTTTCAAGATGGAGAAATTCACGAAGATAAATTTAGAAGTTTGAGGCTAGCTCGTGGTGTTTATGGACAAAGACAGCATGGAGTTCAGATGGTAAGAATAAAATTGCCATATGGTAAAATGACTTTTAAGCAATGGAAGAGAATAGCTGATGTTTCAGATGAATATTCTACAGGAAACCTTCATTTAACAACTCGGCAAGATATTCAGATCCATTTTGTTAGTTTAGAAAGAACACCAGAGCTTTGGGGGCAATTAGAGCAAGATAGTGTAACCCTTCGTGAAGCATGTGGAAATACAGTTAGAAATGTAACAGCTTCAGTTACAGCTGGTATTGACAAAAAAGAACCATTTGATGTTACACCCTATGCTGAGTCCTTTTTTGAATATTTTTTAAGAAATCCTATTTGTCAAGAAATGGGAAGGAAGATTAAAATGTCGTTTTCCAACACAGAAGAAGATACGGCTTTAGCTTTTATTCATGACTTAGGTTTTATTTCTAAAATTAAAGATGGCAAAAAAGGTTTTAAGGTTTTTGTTGGGGGAGGTTTAGGTGCTCAGCCCAAAATGGCTGATTTGGCGTATGAATTTTTAGAAGAAGATCAAATAATTCCTTTTACTGAGGCTGTTTTAAGGGTATTCGATAGAAATGGAGAAAGAAACTCAAGGAGTAAAGCTAGAATGAAATTTTTAGTTCAAAAAATAGGCTTTGAAAATTTCATGAACTTGGTTGAAGAGGAAAGAATTGCTTTAAAAAATCAATCTTTTCCTATTAAATCAGATAACTTTAATCAAATTCCAAGCATAAAATGGAGTAATTTTGT
Organism: Cytophagaceae bacterium; assembly: GCA_031420365.1. GTDB lineage: Bacteria > Bacteroidota > Bacteroidia > Cytophagales > Spirosomataceae > Leadbetterella. The sequence continues at coordinate 11,731 of JANOMP010000290.1, read as the reverse complement.
GATTTCAAATAATAAAGAATTTGAAATATGGAAAGAAACAAACACTTTTGAGCAAAAGCAGAAAGGATATTTTGGAGTATATGTTAGAGTTCATCTAGGAAACATTTCCAGTGTAGACTCTAGAGAACTTATAGCGTCATTAAGTGGCTATGTAGATGATGATGTAAGAGTTACCATTAATCAAGGTTTAATGTTTCGATTTGTTCCTGCTCAAAATTTGGCGTATGTATTTAGCATATTAAATAAAAATGGATTAGCCCAACCTGGTGCAAATAGCGTGGCAAATATTACTGCTTGCCCAGGAACTGATACTTGTAACCTTGCGATTTCGGACAGTACAAGCATCACAACTGAATTTGAAAAAGTGATACTTGAAGAATATGCTGACCTGGTAAAAAATGATGATATAAAAATAAAGATTTCCGGCTGTATGAATTCTTGTGGTCAACATGGATTGGCTCAAATAGGTTTTCATGGGAGTTCTTTAAAGGCAAATGATAAGCGGGTTTTGCCTGCACTTCAAGTTTTGTTGGGGGGTGGGTCATTAGGGGATGGGTTTGGTAGAGCGGCTGAAAAAGTAATAAAAGTACCTTCTAAAAAAGGACCTGAAGTATTACGGTATATATTTGATGATTTTCAAGATAATAGAATTGAATCAGAATATTTTAATAATTATTATGACAGAAAAGGTAAAATTTATTTTTATGATTTGTTAAAACCATTGGCACGTTTAGAAGAACTCAAAGATTCAGATTTTGTAGATTGGGGACAAGACGTTGCCTTTGAAACCGCAATTGGAGTTGGAGAATGTGCGGGAGTTATGATAGATTTAATTGGGACGTTGTTTTTAGAAGCCAATGAAAAAATAGCAAATGCAAAAGATGCATTTAATGAAGAACTATGGGCTGATAGTATTTATCATGCCTATTCAGGTCAATTAAACGCCGCCAAAGCCTTATTGTTAAATATTGAAGTAAATTGTAGTACCCAAACAAAAGTTATAAATGAGTATTCAAATCATTTTGAGAATGATTTTGAAGCTGAGGTTTTGCAAATAAATAAAAATGCTCCTTCTAAAGAATTTGCTATCAAATATATTGCTCTTGCAGAAAAATTTTGTTTATCAGCTCCAAGTAAAAGGGAACTTAGCAAAGCTTAATTGGAAATGGAAATACGAAACGAAAGAAAAAGACCAAAGCTTACACTTGTAGGAGCTGGACCTGGTGATCCTGAACTACTTACATTAAAAGCTGTAAACGTTTTAAGAGAAGCTGATGTGGTACTGTATGATGCTTTAGCAAATGTTCAAATTTTAGACTTTTGTCATCCACTCTGCGAAAAAATTTATGTTGGTAAGCTTGGGCATGTAAAAGGGATAATTCAAGAAAGCATTAATCAATTAATTATTGAAAAGGCTTACGAAAAGGGCCATGTGGTTAGGCTTAAAGGGGGTGATCCCTTTGTTTTTGGTAGAGGTATTGAAGAAGCAGAATTTGCACATGAGCGAGGTGTTGAGGTTGACTATGTTCCTGGTATTTCTTCGATTTTTTCAGGAGGAAATCATTTTATCCCATTAACTGATCGTAGGCTGTCGGATGGGTTTTGGGTATTAACTGGACATAAATCAGATAAATCATTTAGTTCGGATTTGGAACTGGCTGTTAAATCGAATTCTACTTTGGTTTTATTGATGGCAATGTCAAAACTAGCACATATTTCAAATGTTTTTTATAAAAATGAAAAGGAAAATGAAGATTTTTGTATAATTCAAAATGCAAATACTCCAATAGAAAGAAAACTCTTCGGAAAGATAAAAGAAATAGAGAATTTGGCAAGAGAAGGAGAATATTCAAATCCTTCAATTATAATTATTGGTAAAGTTGTAAATTATTCTGCTAAATTTAATAAAATAATAAAGGAGAAAAATGTTTTTGAATGGCAAAAAAAATGACCTTGATAAAAATCAAGGTCAATGTGGATTTAGTAATATTAAAGAATACCGGTTTGCAAAATTAGCAATTTCATGTCTTGGAATTTTAGTTTTTTATTATTCGGTAAATAATGCTCAAAATAGTTAACGTAAACATTTTTAAATCAGTAAGTTGTGAATTTATTTTTGAAATTTAAATAAACCTGTTAAAGAAAAGTGAATGATTGAATTGTTAAGCACATTAGAATTAGCATCATCATTAAAATTGGTGGTAAATAAATATCCTGGAAAAGTGGTATTTTCAAGTTCTTTTGGGCAAGAGGATCAGGTAATTCTAGATGCAATCTGGAAAAATGAAATTGATATTCATATTTTTACCTTGGATACAGGAAGGCTTTTTCCTGAAACCTATGAACTGATGGATAAAACAAAAAATAGGTACAAAAAAACATTTCAAACCTATTTTCCTGAAAGTGAAAAAGTAGAGAATTTTGTTAAAGAAAAAGGATTTAATAGTTTTTATGAATCTGTTGAAAACAGAAAAGAATGTTGCGGAATTAGAAAAATTCAATCTTTAAAAAGAGCATTGTCAGGTGCAAGTGTATGGGTTACTGGTTTAAGGACAGGGCAATCAGAGAATAGGGAGATTACGCCAATTTGGGAATTTGATGAGAATAATCAAGTTTTTAAATTTAATCCGCTTTTAAATTGGAAACTTGAAGAGGTGGAAGAATATCTTAAAATTAATAATGTTCCTCAAAATACACTTCACAAAAAAGGTTTTGTAAGTATTGGTTGCCAGCCATGTACAAGAGCAATAAGTGCTGGTGAGCATCCCCGTGCAGGCAGATGGTGGTGGGAGGAATCCCAAAAAGAGTGTGGACTTCATTCAGATAAGAAATAAATATTAAAAATGTCAAATAGTAATATTACAAATATCAATAAGCAATTTCCATTACAGTTAGAAGATGAAGCGATTTATATTTTAAGAGAAGTTGCTGCCCAATTTGAGCGTCCAGCTATTTTATTTTCAGGAGGAAAAGATTCCATTACTTTAGTAAGATTAGCACAAAAAGCTTTTTATCCAGGTAAAATTCCTTTCCCTCTTTTGCATATAGATACAGGGCATAATTTTCCTGAGACTATAGAATTTAGAGATAAATTAGTAAAGGAATTGGGTGTAGAGTTGATAGTTAGAAATGTAATTGATGCAATAAATGCTGGAAAAGTAAAAGAAGAGACAGGTAAATATGCAAGTAGAAACGCATTGCAGACAGTGACATTATTGGATACTATTGAAGAGTTTAAATTTGATGCCTGCATTGGAGGTGCAAGAAGAGACGAAGAAAAGGCCAGAGCAAAAGAAAGAATATTTTCTGTAAGAAATGATTTTGGCGAATGGGATTCTAAAAAGCAGAGACCTGAGCTTTTTGATATGCTTAATGGCAAAATAGAATTAGGGGAAAATGTAAGAGTCTTTCCAATTTCAAATTGGACTGAATTAGATGTATGGAATTATATTAAAGCTGAAAATATGGAGATTCCTTCTATTTATTTTGCTCATGAAAGAGAAGTATTTGATAGGGATGGAATGATTTGGTCTAATTCTGAATTTATAAATAAATCAGAAGACGAAGTGCCATACAAAACAATTGTTAGGTTTAGAACTGTTGGAGACATGACATGTACTGCGGCAGTATCGTCAGATGCAGATAATATTGACACAATTATTGAAGAAATTTTAGAAGCTGAAATTTCAGAACGTGGAGCCAGAATTGACGACAAAAGGTCAGAAGCAGCGATGGAAAAAAGAAAACAACAAGGATATTTTTAAGTTTTAAAATTGTCGAGTTTTTTCATTTATTATTATTTCAAAGAAAAGTTTATTTCAAAGTTTTATGGATATTTTAAGAATAGCAACAGCGGGATCGGTAGATGATGGGAAAAGCACTTTGATTGGAAGATTATTGTTTGAAACTCAATCTATTACAAAAGACAAAATTGAAGCCTTAAAAGCAGCCTCTCAGAGAAAAGGATTGGACTTCGTAGATTTGTCACTTCTAACAGATGGTTTAATTGCCGAAAGAGAACAAGGTATTACAATTGACGTGGCTCATATATATTTTAATACTCCAAATAGAAAGTATATTATTGCTGATACTCCAGGCCATTTAGAATATACCAGAAACATGGTAACTGGAGCATCAAATGCATCTGTTTCTATAATTTTGATTGATTCAAGAAATGGAGTTAGTGAGCAAACAAAGAGGCATTTTTATATTTCATCATTATTAGAAATAAAAAATGTGATAGTTGCTGTAAATAAAATGGATTTGGTAAATTATGATGAGAATCGTTTTGAAGAAATTAAAAAAGAATTCTTGACTATTGCTTCAAAAGTTCAGAAACCTAATCAGAAAGTTACTTTTATCCCTATTTCTTCACTATTTGGGGAAAATATCGTAGAGAAATCACAAATAATGGATTGGTATCAAGGTAAATCTTTACTTCAGATATTAGAGAAAGTTGCTATTGTTGATGATAAAATTCAAAGTTTGCCATTTAGACTATCTGTACAAATGGTAATTCGGCCTAAGTCTGATGAGTTTCATGACTTTAGGGGCTATGCAGGTAAAATTGCATCAGGAAGTATAAAGAAAGGAGATATTGTAACCGCTCTTCCTAGTCAACATATAAGTAAAGTTAAACAAATTTTCAAAGATAAAGAAGAGCTTGAAGAGGCATTTCAAAATGAATCAGTAGTTCTTACACTAGAAGATAATATAGATATAAGTCGAGGTAACATGTTGGTGAAAATAGGGGAGCAACCTGATAATCTAAAGACTCTAACTGCCAGAGTTTGTTGGATGGATGTGGAACCTTTGATTTCTGGGAAAACTTATTTAATACAACATGGAGTAAACCGTCAAAAAGCTAAAATAGTAGCAATAAATAGTATTTTAGAAATTGAAAGCTTCGAAGAACATTCAAATGTGGATGGGCTAAAATTAAATCAAATTGGATATGTAGCGTTTAAGTTAGCTGGATATGTTTTTGTTGATAGTTTTGAAGCCAATCCTAACAATGGTGCCTTCATAATTATTGACGAATATAGTAATAGTACAGTGGGTGTTGGTTTTGTGGTTTAAAGAAATGTGAAAAGTATTGATTTGTATTCTGAATAAAAACAGGAATGAAGCATTTGTTGCTTCATTTTTTTTGCCTCAAATTGTATAATTTCAATACAATTTATTAATTAAATTACAAGTTTAGAAGAGTTAGAGAAAATTTGGCAAAATGTATTATTCACCCATTTAATTATTATTAAATTGCGTAGCTACTTTAATAATATACTTAAAACACAGCCAGTCTGTTACTTTTTAAATTTAATAAAAAATAATTTTTTAAGATTTAAAAGTAGTCTTAAGAGGAGTACAAACAAAATATTTAAAATAGAAATGTCTGCAAACGATCAAAATCAAGGTCTTTATCTTCCAGAATTTGAACATGATGCCTGCGGTATTGGGTTTAAAGCCCATTTGAAGGGTAGAAAATCACACCAGATAGTTGAAGATGCCATCTCGATGTTGGAAAGGATGGATCATAGAGGTGCTTGTGGATGTGACCCAAATACGGGTGATGGAGCAGGGATTTTGCTTCAGATTCCTCATGAATTTCTTTTTGAAGAATGTTTAAATATTGATATAAATTTACCTTCATTAGGAAATTATGGATTGGGTATGATTTTCTTTCCATCTGATGCAAGAGAAAGAGACGAATGCAAAGAAATTTTAAATAGAAAGATAGATACCTTAGGTTTTAGTTTATTAGGATATAGAAAAGTACCTACACAAAACGAAACTTTAGGTGAAGGATCTGCTTATGTAGAACCTTGGGTGGAGCAAGTTTTTATTCAAAAGACAGATGCAATTCAAGATAATAATACCTTTGAAAGAAAGCTGTATGTATTAAGGCAATATGCCACCAAAATAATTAAAGAATCAGTAACAGGAGCAGAAGAACACTTTTATTTTTCATCTCTTTCCTCTAATACAGTTTCATACAAAGGACAGTTGACCACTGAACAACTTAAATATTATTTTCCGGATCTACGAAACAAAAATGTAGTTTCTGCTTTTGCCATTGTACATTCCAGATTCTCAACAAATACTTTCCCTTCTTGGAAACTTGCACAACCTTTTAGATATATTGCTCATAATGGAGAAATTAATACTGTAAAAGGGAATGTAAATTGGATAAGAGCAGCAGAATCTACTTTCTTTTCCGAGTTTTTTACTGAAAAAGAAATGAAAATGATTTTGCCTATTTGTGACAAAGGCAATTCAGATTCTGCTCAATTAGATAATGCAATTGAATTGCTTTATTTATCAGGAAGGTCCCTACCACATGTTATGATGATGTTAATTCCTGAGGCTTGGGACGGGAATGATCATATGGATGAAAATAGAAAAGCATTTTATGAATACCATTCTAGTATAATGGAGCCTTGGGATGGCCCAGCTTCAATTTCTTTTACAGATGGAAAAATAGTAGGTGCAACATTAGACAGAAATGGCTTAAGACCCTCTAGATATTGGGTTTTAAATGATGATACAGTAATAATGGCATCTGAAGCAGGCGTTTTAGATGTAGATCAGTCCAAAGTTGTTTATAAAGGTAGACTTCAGCCTGGTAAAATGTTTGTGGTTGATATGGAACAAGGAAGAATAATTCCAGATGAAGAATTAAAAGCAGACATTTGTTCAAGAAAACCATATCAACAATGGTTGGATGAGCATAAAATTAAAATTGCCGAATTGCCAGAATCAATTCGACCATACACAAAATATGATGAAAAATCGCTTCTAAAAAGACAAATAACAAATGGTTTTACCAGCGAAGATTTAAGAATGATTTTGGCACCAATGGCTACTCAAGGGTCGGAAGCCATTGGTTCTATGGGGATTGACTCTCCATTGGCTGTGCTTTCAAATCAAAGCCAACATATTTCTTATTATTTTAAACAATTATTTGCTCAAGTAACAAATCCACCAATTGATTCCATAAGAGAAAGGTCAATAATGTCTTTGATTTCTTTTGTCGGTGCCGCCGACAATATACTTACTGAATCGCCCAAACATTGCCGTCAAGTTCAATTAGAACAACCCGTTTTAACAATAAAAGAATTTGACAAACTTCGCTTTGTAGATTATGAAGGTTTTCAAGCCAAAACAATAAATACATATTTTAATGTTGATACAGAAAATCCTTCTCAGTCATTGGCGTTTGGCCTAGAAAGAATTTGTAGATATGCTGAAGATGCCATATTAGACGGATTTGAAATAATTATTCTTTCCGATAGAGCGATTGACTCTGACCACGCACCTATTCCCTCTTTGCTGGCTACTGCCACGGTCCATCATTATTTAATTAAAAAAGGGATTAGAGGTAAAGTAGGAATATTAGTAGAGTCTGGGGATATATGGGAAACGCACCATTTTGCAACACTTATTGGTTATGGAGCTTCTGGAATTTGTCCTTATATCGCTTTTGAAACTATTTCTGATTTAAATAGAAAAGGACAGATTGAAGGGGAATACACTGATGAACAATTACATAAAAATTACATAAAAGCTGTAGACAAAGAGCTGTTAAAGATTTTTTCAAAAATGGGAATTTCTACGCTTCAGTCATATAGAGGTGCACAGATTTTTGAATGCATTGGATTAAATAAGGCAGTTATAGATCAATTCTTTACAGGAACTGTTTCTAGAATTGAAGGTTTAGGTTTAGATGAAATTGCTAAAGAATGCTTGATTCGTCATACTATAGCCTTTCCTAAGATATCCGTGGAAAGTTTAAAAAGATTGGAAGTTGGAGGCATTTATCAATGGAAACTACGAGGAGAAAAACATTTGTTTAATCCAGATACTATACATTTATTGCAACAATCTTGTAGGGTAGGTGAAAAAGATCAAGGAAAAGGATTTGAGATTTTTAAGAAATATTCTAAAATCATGAATGATCAAAGCAAAGATGCGATGACTTTGCGTGGTTTATTGAAATTTAAAACAGGGAAATCAATTTCTATTGACGAAGTGGATTCTGTTGAACAAATATTTAAAAGATTTGCTACAGGTGCAATGTCATTTGGTTCTATATCTTGGGAAGCTCATACAACCTTGGCAATAGCTATGAATAGAATTGGTGGAATGTCAAATTCTGGTGAAGGAGGTGAAGATGAAATTAGATACGCAATTAGAGAAAATGGAGACAATTTAAGTTCTAGTATCAAACAAGTGGCATCTGGAAGGTTTGGAGTAACTTCTTATTACCTTTCAAATGCTAAAGAGTTACAGATAAAAATGGCTCAGGGTGCTAAACCTGGTGAAGGGGGGCAATTGCCGGGTCATAAAGTAGATGAATGGATAGGTAAAGTAAGACATTCAACTCCAGGTGTAGGCTTGATCTCTCCACCACCTCATCACGACATTTATTCAATTGAAGATTTAGCTCAATTAATTTTTGATCTAAAAAATGCAAACAGGCAAGCAAGAATTTCAGTAAAACTTGTATCTGAAGCAGGGGTTGGTACGGTAGCTTCAGGAGTGGCAAAAGCTCATGCAGATGTTGTTTTAGTTGCTGGATATGATGGAGGAACAGGTGCATCTCCATTATCTTCAATTAGACACGCTGGCTTACCTTGGGAGCTTGGCTTAGCAGAAACGCATCAAACTTTAGTAAAAAATAAATTACGAGGTAGAATTACTGTTCAAGTTGATGGTCAAATTAGAACTGGGAGAGATATAGTAATTGCGGCATTATTAGGTGCAGAAGAATTTGGAGTGGCTACCGCAGCTTTAGTAGCAGTGGGTTGTATTATGATGCGTAAATGTCATTTAAATACATGTCCTGTTGGTGTTGCAACTCAAAATAAAGAGTTAAGAGCATTGTTTAGTGGAAAGCCAGAACATGTTGTAAATATGTTTTATTATTTAGCAACCGAAGTAAGAGAGTTAATGGCTGAACTAGGATTTAAAACTGTGAACGATATGGTGGGTCAATCGCAAATGTTAGAAAAGAGGTCAGATATAGACCATTGGAAATACAAACATCTCGATTTGTCTAGAATATTATACAAAGAACAAGCTGATGAAAATGTGGCACTTTTTAGACAGGAAGAGCAAAATCATGGAATAGCAAATGTGCTAGATTGGAAATTAATTGAAGATGCAAAAAGGGCTCTTGAAAATCGAGAAATTGTAACTGGTTCATATATAGTTAATAATCTCAATAGAACCACAGGGGCAATGCTTTCTAACGAAATTTCAAAAATTTATGATGGGGAGGGCTTACCAGCTGGAACAATTAATTATAAATTTAGAGGAACTGCAGGGCAATCTTTTGGGGCTTTTTCCACAAAAGGTATACGATTTGAATTAGAAGGTGACGCTAACGATTATTTTGGTAAGGGTTTGTGTGGAGCTGAACTAATTGTGTATCCAGACAGAAAAGCCACCTTTAAGGCACAAGATAATATGGCTGTAGGAAACGTTTCCTTTTATGGTGCAACCTCTGGAGAGGCTTTTATTAAAGGTATGGCAGGAGAGCGATTTTGTGTAAGAAACTCTGGAGCACGTGTTGTGGTAGAAGGGATTGGAGACCATGGCTGTGAATATATGACTGGCGGTATAGTTATTGTTTTAGGGCAAACTGGTAAAAACTTTGCAGCTGGAATGAGCGGAGGTTATGCCTATATTTATGATTTTTTAGGCGATTTTGAACAGAATTGTAATAAAGAAATGGTTAGCTTAGACGAATTAGCTTCCGACGATGAGAATATTTTGCATAGTATGATCACCAAACATTTATTAGTTACACAAAGCGATATTGCTTCGGATATTTTGGATAACTGGGACAGTGAAATTAAGAAATTCATAAAAGTTTTTCCTGTAGATTTTAAGCGAATTTTGTTAAAAAAACTAACAGAAACGGCAGCTGCTTAAATTTGAATTAAAAAAATTAGAAATAATTATTATTATGGGTAAACCAACTGGTTTCTTAGAATTTGAAAGAAAAGCATCCCAAAAAAGAGATGTTAACGAAAGAAAAAACGATTATAACGAAGTTGAATTTAACTACTCGGAAAGACAAACTATAGAACAAGCTTCGAGATGTATGGACTGTGGTATTCCATTTTGTCATAGTGGCTGCCCCCTTGGAAACATTATTCCAGAATTTAATGATGCTGTATACGAGGAAAATTGGCAATTTGCTTTTGAGCTATTAAGTTCTACGAATAATTTTCCTGAGTTTACAGGTAGAATTTGTCCTGCACCTTGTGAGTCTTCATGTGTATTAGGAATTAACAAACCACCAGTCGCTATTGAATATATTGAGAAATCAATAGCGGAAAAAGCATTTGAGAATGGATGGGTAAAACCAAAACCTCCGAAAAAACGCACTGATTTTAAGGTTGCAATAATAGGTTCTGGCCCTGCTGGTTTAGCAGCAGCCGCTCAATTGAACAAAGCAGGGCATACTGTTACTGTATTTGAAAGAGCTGACCAAATCGGGGGTTTGATTCGATATGGAATCCCTGATTTTAAATTAAACAAAGATATTATTGATAGGCGATTAGCTGTTATGGAAGCAGAAGGGATTTCTTTTAAAACAAATTTCAATGTTGGAATTGATATCAAAGCTGAAAAGTTATTAGATGAATTTGATGCAATTGTTTTGTGTGGAGGTTCCACTATTCCAAGAGAAATTGAAATAAAAGGGAGGAATTTAAAAGGAATTTACCCTGCCATGGAGTTTTTAAGTCAACAAAATAAAAGAATAGCTCACTTAAAGGGTATAGAACTAGCTTCTGAGAAAGATCACGCAGGAGATATTTATGTAAATGGCGATATATTAGCTACTGGAAAAAATGTTTTTGTAATTGGTGGAGGGGATACTGGTTCTGACTGTGTAGGAACTTCAAATCGCCAGATGGCTAAATCTGTATCTCAAATAGAAATAATGCCAATGCCTCCTATAACACGGGCAGATTCTACACCTTGGCCACTTTGGCCTATGCAATTGCGTACATCTACTTCACATGAGGAAGGCTGTGAGAGATCTTGGGGAATAAATACTAAAGAGTTTATAGGAGACGAAAACGGAAATCTGAAAGCTCTTCGTTTGGTAAACATTGAATGGGTGAATGAAAATGGCAGAATGGTCATGAAAGAGATAGAAGGAACAGAAAAAGATTATCCTGCAGAATTGGCTCTTGTTGCTGCAGGTTTTTTAAATCCAAAACATGAAGGCTTGCTTTCCGACCTGGGTGTAAAGTTAGATAATAGAGGAAATGTAGATGCTTCTAATTACCAAACCTCTGTTAAAAAAGTATTTGCTGCAGGAGATTTGAGAAGGGGGCAATCATTGGTTGTCTGGGCTATTTCTGAAGGGAGAGAAGCTGCAAGATCTGTAGATGAATTTTTACAAGGTCATTCTCTTTTGGAATCAAAAACAGTTTCTATGTTTTCAAGAGAATATACTGGTGTTTAAATTTTTTAGAATTTATTTCATTTCAGAGACATTACAATCAGGGAATTCGCATTTAAAGATTTAATATTTTCTCACGATAACTATCATCAATAGAAGCTTTTAGTCTTTTTATGTTTTTAGATTTCTTTTTTGTTTTTTCTGCGTCTAGCAAACCTAATGCAAGTTTAAGCACCATATTAAAGTTTTCGGTTGAATTGCCTTTTCTTTTTAATTGCAAATCCTCTTTAAATATTACGTCAAGATTCC
>JANOMP010000289.1:0-8307 GCA_031420365.1 Cytophagaceae bacterium | reverse complement strand
ATTTTGGAATACAGTCAAAGAACAATCAAAAAACTCAGGAGGATTATTTGACGCAATTCCAAAGTCCATAAAAGGTAACATTAAAAACTCAAAAGATACGAAAGAAGAGGTTTTGGGTTATTTTACAGTATCTGACCTCCATGAAGAGATAATAATCATAGATAGAAATTTAGCAAGCCCAAAACCCATTATAGTGGAACTTTATCTTCCACCATGGATAAGAACCGAAAAATGTTGGCCTTGTGTGGAGTCTTTTAACAGAACTAAAATTAAACCGATGGGTTGGAGGTAATTTTTCCCTTATATTCAAAAAAAAACTTAAATAATATTACCAACCTATCCCGTAGTCTTCTCCATGATTACTACTTCCTCCCCACAAGCTACCATTTTTCCAATCAAAATAAATGGCATTGATTGGACCGCTGGTACGTTCCTGATAATCAATGGTGTATCCCATTCTTTTTAATTCATTTCTTGACCATACTGGCATGGCTTCATTTAAAGTCATTGCACCTGGTTTTTTTTCGTGTTTTCCAAAAGAAGAAAACATTTGGTATGTTTTAAAACTTGGGGCCTCACAAGCCTCTTGCACGGACATTCCAAATTCTACCACGTTTAAAAAAAACTGAAGTAGTAATTGATCTTGTTCGTCTCCTGCTTGTTTGGCAAAAGCCATAAAAGGTTTTCCATCTTTCATAGCTAAACTTGGAGTCAGCGTAACTCTTGGTCTTTTGCCAGGTTCTAAAACATTAAAAGGGCCTTCTTTAGCATCTAATACGAAAGATTGCATACGTTGACTTAAACCAATTCCAGTATTGCCAGCTATGCATGCGGGCACCCAACCCCCACTTGGGGTAAAAGAACAAACCCACCCTTCTTTATCTGCTGCTACCACCGAAGTAGTGCCAGATTGAAAATCTTCCAAAAAATCTTTATCTATTGTTGAATTATACGCTTGACCTTCCTTGTTTTTTTTTAATAAATCTAAAAATGGGTTCAGCTTATTTTCAAAAGGATAAGGATCGCCAGGGCCTACTTTTGGATCATTTATTTGCCAATTAATAGTTTTTATTCTTTCCTTTGCATATTCTTTAGATAGCAATCCTTGCATGGGTTCTTTGGGTTCAAATGCTGGATCGCCATAATAAAAATCTCTATCAGCAAAAGCCAAATTCATAGTTTGATATAATGTATGAATATATTTACTGGAATTATAGCCCATACTTTTCAAATCAAAATTCTCTAGCATATTTAAAGATTGTAAAAAAGCAGGTCCCTGCGTCCATTGTTGCAATTTGTAAACCTCAATTCCTTTATAATTTGTCATCATGGGCTCTTCAATCTTTACCTTCCAGTTTGCTAAGTCTTCTTCCGTTATTAATCCGCCCTGTTCCTGTGTTCCTCTTGCTATTTCTTTGGCTATATCGCCTTTATAAAATCTATCATAGGCAGCATAAATGGCCTCTTTTCTAGATTTCCCTTTAACTAAAGCCTCTTTTTCTGTATTTACCAATTTTTGCAAAGTAGCTAACAATTCTTTTTGAACAAATATTTCTCCAGCTTCAGGTGCTTCTCTTGGGCTACCCAAATGTGGCAAAAAAACTTTTTTTGAATATGGCCATTGCTTTATTTGGGATTTGCCTCTCTCTATTGAATTGGCAGTTTGTGCTTCTATTGGATATCCAGCAGCCAATTCCATTGCAGGAGCAAAAACATCTTTTAAACTCATAGTGCCATATTCTGCCAAAATAGTCATTAAGCCTCCTGGCGTTCCTGGAGTTACGGCTGCAAGTGGGCCAAACTCAGGAGGATAGCTGTACCCTTTTGACTTATAAAAATCTACTGTAGCACCTGTAGGAGCTACACCTAAAGCATTTATGGCAATAACTTTTTTTGTTTTTGGATTATAAATTAAAGCTTGCGTCTCACCACCCCAACTTAAAACATCCCACATAGTGCAGGTGGCTGCCAACATTGCACAAGAAGCGTCAATAGCATTTCCTCCTTTTGAAAAAATCATAGATCCTGCAGTAGCTGCTAAAGGTTTACCGGTGATTGCCATCCAATTTTTGCCGTGCAAAGGAGGTTTCTGAGTTTGAACTGGGAAAGTATTAAATGATTGAGAAATACTTTGGTAAGATACTAGAAGCAAAAAAACGATTACTTTATTCATAAAAATTGATATTACTATTGATGGAGCAAATATGAAAAAAAAAATCGAAATTAAAATAAATTTAAAATATTAAAAGTCCTTTTCTCCGCCTCACTTCTTACATAAATTTCATTTTCTTAGCACAATTTTTTACCTTTACAAATCGATTCTTTTACTTCTTAATAAATTTTACTTGTCAACAAACGCGTACATTCTGAAAAGCTTTATAATAATTTTATGTTTATGCCCTTTTGTTTCAATAGCCCAAGACGCGGTCATATTTAAACCAAATCCAATAAAACGAAAATTTGAAGCATTTCAAATAAACCAAAACCTTAAAATAGATGGCTCTCTTTCTGACAAGGAGTGGGCCTTGGCAAAACCTTTTACTGATTTCGTTGAAATAGACCCCTTTCAAGGCCAAAAACCTCAGCATAAAACAGAAGCCAGAGCACTATACAATAAAAATTTTCTTTATATTGGTGTTTTCAATAAAGACACTCTAGGCAAAAAATCTGTTAGAGTAATTGATTTTAAAAGAGATTTTAATACCAGAACTTCTGATTATTTAGGAATGGGAATTGACGGATTTAGTGATGAAAGAAATTGTATGGTTTTTACAACAAATCCCCATGGAGTCCAAAGAGACTTTTTATCGTTTGATGCTAGCTATATAGATATCGACTGGGATGGCCTTTGGAAAGTAAGAACCACTCGGGCAGATTCAGGATGGTATGCAGAATTTGCAATTCCTTGGAAAACTTTACGCTATAAAAAAAGCATTGATTCTACCACTAGTTGGGGTTTTAATATGAATAGAAGCCGAAGAATGACCAATGAAAATTATTCATTTTCTCCTTTTCCTAGGTCGTTTAACGTTTTGAGAATGGATTATGCAGGACAATTAACTAACATCAAACCTCCACCTCCATCAACCAACATTAGGATTCAACCATTTTTTCTGGCTTCAATAGATAGAACAAATAATATTGCGGGTCGAAAACCTAATGATTCGAATTATAAAATAGGTGGAGAAATAAAATGGGCAATTAATTCCAATTCAGTATTAGATTTAACATTTAATACGGATTTTGCTCAAGCAGATGCCGACAGGCAAATAAACAATGTTTCTAGATTTTCTGTATTTTTTCCTGAAAGACGCCAATTTTTCCTTGAAAATGCATCACTTTTTGGGGTAGGAATTTCCCAAGGATTCGACCTATCGGGTGGTTCAATGCGTATAACGCCATTTTTTAGTCGTAAAATTGGCTTAGATGAATTTGGCAATCCTTTGGCTTTAGATTTTGGATTTAGGTATGTTTATAGATCCGTTAAAAGTAATTATGGCGGCATGTTTATTAAACAAAGTGATGCTTCAGGAACGCCAGCAACTTATTTTGGAGTTGGTAGATTTTCAAGAAATTTTGGTAAAAAATATCGAATTGGTGGACTTCTAACAGCAAAACACAATTCTTTAAATACCAACATGCTAGGCACATTAGATGGTTTTTTTAGATTTACAGAATCTCATTCCTTAAATTGGGTAACTACAGCAAGTCATGATTCAAAAGACAACACCAAAGGATTTGCTGGAGCAGCACAATATGTTTATGCAACCAATCAATGGAAGATTTGGTGGACGCAATCTTTGGTGACGGAAAATTACAATCCTGAAGTGGGATTTGTTTCTAGAAAAGATGTGATTGGAACAACTCCAGGTATCTTTTGGTACAATAGAGGAAAATGGATTCCATTTAAAAAAATATTAAGGTCGTATGAGCCTAGCATACTTTTAGAAGTGTACCATAAAGCAAGCACGTTAAAATTAACTGAAACAGGAATTGGAATTAGCCCATTTTGGTTTTTGTTACAAAATGGAGGCCTAATAGGTCATATTTTCACTCCTACTTATCAAAATTTATTTTCCTCTTTTTCTCCTTTAGGTATAAAAATAAATAAAGGAGAATATAATTATGGCAGACATGCAATTTATTGGAATAGCGATGGTTCAAAAAAATTAAGTTTCGCTTGGAATGGGGAATATGGCACCTATTATGACGGAAAATTAAATACCACTGATTATAAAATAAATTTTGCACCTGTTCCTCATTTTGCATTAAATGTAAGATTTAATAGAAATCATTTTAAAGAGGTTGGTGAATCTAATCAAACAAAAACTGTAGACCTCTACGCAATAGAAGGTAGATTTGCACTAAATCCAAGAATTCAACTGATTAGTTTTTATCAAAGAAATGCTAACGCAAAAGCAAACAATTACAATATTAGGTTTTCTTGGGAATATCAGCCCTTATCTTTTATTTATATTGTGTTAAACAAACGGGAATTCCAATCTATAACAGAACCGAATAAAAGAAGCCAAGAAGATAATATTATTGCAAAAATCAGTTATTTGAAACAAATTTAGGTTTTATCATTACAATTCTGTTTTTCTCAAAATCAAGATTTTCTCTACAATTAGTAAAACCTTTTACTATTTTTTAAACAGTAAATTAAAAACATGTCTTTAGAAATTTCAATTATGCCCTTTTTCTTTTCCAAATGACTAGGCTTTTTGTTATTTTTGAGAAATTAAGTATTTCCCTTTATTACAAATGAAAAAAACAATCGTATCAATCCTATTTTTTCTAGTTTTTCCTTTTCTTGCATTTTCTCAAATAAAACCGGAGTTTCTTTCAAAACATAATGAAGAATGGGTTGAAAAAACCTTTCAAAGTTTAAGTTTGGAAGAGAAAATTGGGCAATTGTTGATGCCAAGAGGCAATACATCTGGCAAAGGATATGATCCAGAAAAACTTAAAGCATGGGTAAAAGACTATAAGATAGGCGGTATCGTATTTTTTGCGGGCCAACCCAGCACGCAAGCTAGAATTTCAAATGAGCTTCAATCTTTAAGCAAAGTACCTATGCTAATAGGTGTAGATATGGAATGGGGAATGGCCATGAGGCTTGACAGTACAGTTAGGTTTCCATATCAAATGGCATTAGGTGCTATGCCAGGAGGAGAAAATCTAATATATAGAATGGGGGTTGAAGTTGGAAAACACTCCAAAAGGATGGGAATTCATGTTAACTATGCACCCGTTGTTGATATAAATAACAATCCGAATAACCCAGTAATTAATTTTCGTTCTTTTGGTGAGGATAAACTAGGCGTATCAAACAAAGCTTTGGCCTATATGCAAGGCATGCAAAGCCAAAATATTATTACATCAGCTAAGCATTTTCCTGGACATGGGGACACTGGTGTTGATTCACATTACGATTTACCTGTTATAACCCATGGTTTAGAACATTTAAAAAATAATGAATTATTTCCTTATAGTTTTTTAATTAATCATGGACTAAGTGGTGTTATGACCTCTCACTTAAGCGTTCCAGCTCTTGATTCAGCCAAAAATCTTGCAGCAACTTTTTCTGATAAGATTGTATCAGATTTATTAAGGAATCAATTAAAATTTCAAGGATTAACCTTTACTGACGCAATGGATATGCAAGGTGCAGTAAAATATTTTCCAAATGGAGGAGCATTAGTTAAAGCAATATTAGCTGGAAATGATATTTTAGAAACTTTTGAAGATGTTCCTACCGCAATTAATGCCATCAAAGCGGCTATTGAATCAAAGATTTTGCCAATGGCAACTTTAGACGCTACTGTAAGAAAAATATTAAAAGCAAAATCATGGGTAGGCTTAGACAATTATAAACCAGTAGTTTTAGAAAATTTAGTAGAAGATTTAAATTCTATTGAATCGGATTATTTAAATAGAACTTTTGCAGAAAAAACACTAGTAACTTTAAAAAACAAAAAAGATTTACTTCCAATAAAAGATCTTTCCAAAAGAACAGTTGTCGTTTCTATTGATGCCCAAAGTCCTACTTCTTTTCAAAATATGTCAGCCAATTATACGAAAACAGAAAACGTTCTATTTCCGAAAGATGCAAATGATAGTTTGATAAATGCTGGCTTAAATCTTATTGGTAATCCAGAAAATTTAATTATTGGTGTACATCTCCAAAATGTAAGACCTGGGGCTGTTTATGGTCTAACTTCAACCAACCAAAAGATCATATCTGAACTCTTGAAAAAGCCAAATGCTGTATTTGTAATCTTTGGAAATCCTTACATTTTAGGGAAAATAGAGGGCATTGAAAATGCAAATGCTCTAGTTTTAGCGAACCAATTAACTAAATATACCGAAGAAGCAGCCGCTCAAGCTATTTTTGGCGCCATTGAAATAAACGGCAGATTACCTGTTTCCGTAAATCAAAATTTCAAATTAAATGACGGTGAATTAATTTCATCTAATGGAAGACTTTCTTATGGGATTCCAGAAATGGTAGGATTAGATAGTAAAATCTTTAATGCTAGAATTGATTCTATAATAAACGGAGGTTTAAAAGAAAAAGCCTACCCTGGGGCAGTAATGCAAGTTGCAAAAGATGGAAAAGTAATCTATCAAAAAGCATTCGGTTTTCATACCTACGAACAAGCCTCAGAAAATCAAAAGAGAATATCTGCTAAAAGAAATTTTGAAACAGGAAATAAATCGGATGTAATGGACAATCCTAGAACCAATTATGACGAAGGTTTTATTAAAAAAAGTTCTTTAGAAACATTTTCAAAAGGAGAAACCCAGATAAATGATTTGTTCGACTTTGCTTCACTCACAAAAACTAGTACTGCCGCATTGGCTATTATGCAAATGATGAGCAAAGGGCTTTTTGACTTAGATAAGACTTTTGGAGATTATTTTCCTGAATTTAAAGGCAGCAACAAAGAAAATTTAAAATTTAGGGATATGCTAACGCATAAATCAGGATTAAAAGCTTGGATACCTTTTTGGATGGATTGTATAGATAGTGTTGCGACCCTAAAAAAGGCAGTTTCTTTAGACCCTACCCTTGAGAATCTATTTATTAAGACGTATAGAAATCAAAATATCATCCAAAAAATATTAAAAAAAGACCCGAAATACAATTTAGCATTTGAAGAAAGCTTAAAGAAAAATAAAGGAATATGGTTAAAGTCCCTTAATTCAAAAACCATAACTTGGAAACCATCCATTTTTTCTAATAAAAAAAGTGACCAATATAGCGTTGAAGTAGCAGATACTTTGTTTTTGAATAAAGATTACAAAAACTTTATAATGAATCAAATTAAAGAATCATCGGTAAATCCTCACCAAGGATATGTATATAGCGATTTACATTACTACACTTATCCGCAATTTGTTCCTAAAATTGTAGGAAAGGATTGGGAAGAGTATTTAAAAGAAACATACAAAGCCTTAGGTGCTCATTCGCTTACTTACAACCCAAGAAAATTTTCAAATTTAGAAAAAATAATTCCAACCGAAATAGACACATTATTTCGAAAAACTCTAATTCATGGTAGAGTGCATGATGAAGGTGCAGCTATGTTAGATGGTGTTTCTGGACATGCTGGCTTATTTGGAAGTGCAAACGATTTAACAAAACTAATGCAAATGTATTTGCAAAAAGGAAGTTTTGGTGGACAAGAATTCATTAAAGCAGAAGTAGTAGAAGAGTGTACAAGTTATCAATTTCCTTTTGAAGGAAATAGACGTGCAATAGCCTTCGACAAGTTAGATTTTAATAAAACTATAGCCAGTGGCCCTCAATTGGCTTCTGAAAAGAGCTACGGACATTCTGGATACACAGGAACATTTACTTGGGTAGATCCAAAATATAATTTAGCATACGTGTTTCTCTCTAGCAGAGTATACCCAACTCGAGATAATGTAAAAATCAGCACTTTAAATATTCGAACTGAAGTTGGCAATCAGATTATTAAGACAATTTTAAAAAGATAGTTTAACATTTTTTTCAAAATTATGAAAACCATTTAAATTAACCTTTCAGAAATTATTGCTTGTAAAATAGTATGGTTTTATAGAAAAAGAGGATTTACAGGATTTAGAGTGAAACCCTGAATTTTATAAACTTTAATTAATGATTGCTGTTTACTGAATTTGTTGTTAGCCTTACTTTTGCGTTTCGACGCACCGCAGGTATGCCTGTCCAATTGAAAAAAGCCGAATGTCGGGCCAACTGGAATGCCAGCTCAGCCAAAAACACTCACAAAAAAAAATCCTGAAGGCCGTCCGCCATGA
>JANOMP010000288.1:0-12978 GCA_031420365.1 Cytophagaceae bacterium | reverse complement strand
TTAAACCAATAAAACTAAAAACGCACGGCAGAAGAGCAATTAGTGTCATCAAATATGGATTGGACTATTTGTCAAAAGTATTATTATCAGGCGTTAACAAATATAAAATCAATATTTATCAATTTTTGTCATGTACTTAACCATTTTAGTATATTTTTGTAATAGATCAAACCATATTTAAATGAAAACGCTTCAAGTACTCTCCTTTTTATTTTTATCATTCTTGGTTATTTCTTGTAATTATTCAGAAAAAACGTTCAGTAAGTTGGATGTAAAAGCTCTCAAGAAGGCCTCAGAAGAGGAAATTGAAAAGTTAATCATACAGTTTATTGAAGCTAAAGAAGGTGATGTTATCAATATTCCTGCTGGATTTTTTGAATTAAGTACCCAATTAGTCTTAGATAATGTTAACAACGTAAAAATTAAAGGTGCCGGCATGTTTAATACAGTCCTTTCATTTAAAAATCAAACCACTGGTGGCGAAGGAATGAAAATATCAGGCAATAAGGTGGTTTTAGAAGACTTTACGGTTATGGACGCTCCTGGTGATGATATAAAAACTCAAAAATGTGACGGTTTAATATTCAGAAATGTAAATACGACCTGGTCAAATGCCGATTTGTCTAAAAGTGGAACCTATGGAATTTATCCAGTTCAATGCAAAAATGTTTTGATAGAAAAATGTGAGGTTTCCCATTCAAGAGATGCTGGTATCTATGTAGGTCAATCTGAAAATATTATTGTAAGAGAAAACTATGTTTTTGAAAATGTAGCTGGAATTGAAATTGAAAATTCAGATAATGCTGAAGTGTATAATAACAAAACAATAAATAACACAAGTGGAATTTTAGTTTTTAATTTGCCAGGCTTACCTAAAGCCTCGGGAAGCAATACTAAAGTTTATAAAAATTTAATAAAAGATAATAATCACGATAATTTTGCACAAGGTGTGGCCTCAGAAAATGGAAATCCAATAACAATGATTCCTCCTGGAAGTGGCGTAATTATTATGGCAGGTAAAAACGTGGAAGTTTTTGATAATCAAATTATTAATCATAAAACTACTGGGGTAGCTATATTGAATTATCAGATTACAGAATTAAAAGTGCCAAATCATCCAGGTTGGTCTCCTTATTCAAGTGATATATATTTTCATGATAATACCTATGAACGAAACATGGCCGTACCTGATATGACTAAAGATTTTGGAAAACTTGTTGCAGCGAAATGTTTGAAACCTCAAGATTTTATTTATGATGGAATAATTGATGAAAAATTGGGAAAAGATGTTACTAAGAATCCGATGAATATTTGTGTTGACGAAAAAATGACGGATTTTAGATTTTCTCGTTTTATTATTCCAGCTAAAGGTGGAATCATGAGTATTTCTGTGGCTAAAGATTATACTAATTTTAAATCTTGTAAGGTAATAGTAAACACCGATGTTAGTAAAGTAATTTAATGCATATTATGCGGTCAAATTCAAAGTTTTTTAAATCTTTTATTTTGTTTTTAGCATTTGGAGTTTTTTTTATTTCATGCCTACAATTTAATTCTAAAAAACATCCTAAAGATATTGACTTTTCAAAATTACCATTCAAAAAGCTCTCAGAATATGGACTTTTTAAAGGAGAGATCTCAGAGTTAATTGAAAACGACGATGTTTTGCTTTATGAGCCCATTTCCACTTTATTCACAGATTATGCATTTAAAAAGCGTATGGTTTGGATGCCTAAAGGGAGTTCAGCTAACTTTGATTATAAAAAGCCTGATCAAGCATTGGATTTGCCCGAACATTCAATTTTAGTTAAAAACTTTTATTATCCTGCTGATTTTAGGAAACCTGAGGCGGAGAAACAATTAGTTGAAACTCGTCTTTTAATTAAAGTTAAAGGCAAGTGGGAAGCATATTCTTATAAATGGAATAAAGACCAAACCGAAGCAGATTATAAAATTACGGGCGGAATTATAGATGTAGATTGGAAGAACGAAAAAGGCGAAAAAAAAGCAATAAAATATGCTATGCCAAACAAAAGCCAATGTAAAAGTTGCCATACTAGCAATGGGAAAATGATGCCAATTGGACCTAAATTGAAACAATTAAATTACACTATGACTTATGCTGATGTTAGAGAAAACCAATTAGATAGGTGGGCTAGAATTGGATATTTAAAGAGCATTCCTGAAAAAATTAAAATTCAGAAATTAGTTTCTATAAATGACGCTTCTGCAAGTTTAGATTTAAAAGCTAGATCTTATCTAGATGTAAATTGTGGGCATTGTCACAGTGCAACTGGCCCTGCGGCTACTTCTGGATTGAAATTAAATATTGAGGAAAATGATCCCTATCATTGGGGAGTTGGAAAGTCACCAGTGGCAGCAGGAATGGGAGCTGGTACTTTTAAATACGATATTTTAGCAGGAAAAAGTAAAGAATCAATTATTACCTATCGAATGAATTCCACTCATCCAGGTGTTATGATGCCAGAATTGGGGAGGGTTAGCATACATAAAGAAGGAGTTGAGTTAATTATGAAATGGATAGATGATTTGAAATAGTTCAAAGATAATAATGGCAAAAATTGCCAATATCCCCTTTTTATAATGAAAAATTACTTCTGTTAATATTAAAATATACTATTTAGAATTACTGACATCCGACTAAATTTAAAATTTATTAAAAATCCTAATCAAATGACTATTCAATCGGGTCGCCGAATCGGGACTATTTTTTTGGTTTTTAAAAAATACTCCCTCAGTTTTATTCTTTGTGTGTCCTGCGGACGGCCTTACTTTTTCAGGCACGCCCTTTCGACTTAGCCTTATTTAGAATAGAGTCCGATCCTGTAAGTCTAAATTCTCCAATAACGCTCGAAAAGGTTTTTAACAAAATATTCGAATCAGCCGAATATTTGACGGTCTCCTGTAATTTTTTAATACCTTTGTTCTGTTGCATTTTTGACTAATTTGAAAATTAGTTGTTAACTACCTCAAAATTAGTAAGTTATGAGCAAAAATGAATTTTTTTTAACACATTATTTCACTGATAATCAGCTAATTAGCAACTCCGAAACTTGAGTTAGTAATAGGAATGAATCACAAAGGGGCATTGCTAACAATAAATGATAGAGCTACAGGGATGTTAAAAATGGTAAAAGTAGAAAGCAAAGAAGCCGCTGAAATAGAACAAAAAACAATAGAATTATTGGAAGATTGGAAGCCTGTTTTATTCACAATCACTTCTGATAATGGAAAAGAGTTTGCCAATCATGCAGGCATTGCAAAAAGCTTAAATATCGACTATTATTTTGCAAAACCATACCATAGCTGGGAACGAGGGGCGAACGAAAATTTGAATGGTTTAGTAAGGCAATATTTCCCAAAAAAGACATCTTTTGCAAACATAACCCAGAAAGATATAGATAAAGTAGTTAACATTTTAAACAATAGACCAAGAAAAAGATATGATTATTTCTCGCCAAATGAAATGTTTTTAAAAAAATCTGCGTAAAGTTGCATTTGTTACTTGAATGCACCTTTTAAATTAATTCTCCATTTCAAATTTTCAAAATGGTCACGATTCGTACCGATTTTGTGATTAAAGGAATTCATTTTGTTTTTATTTTTTCTCGGATGCCAGTAATTTAAAATTCTAAATTCTTAAAAAATAGGGTTTTGTTTTTCCTAACAATTAAAACACATTTAAAAAAAAGAGTTAGTACACAAATAACCATGCTTTAAAGCGAATTGTAAGAGAAAATTCATAATTGTTAAGAGGTTCTAAGCTTAACCCCAAGTCTTTAAAAAGATAGTTTCCATTAAAAAACTAAAACTATTTGATTAAAATAATTAGACTTTTGGCTTTACCATAGGATGTATCAGTAGTTATTTTGTTTTCTAAAAAACGTTTTTCAAAGACTTTCAAAAATTCAAATTGACATATTCATGAATTGAGGAGAATGCACTGTGGTGCTTTCGGAATGATTTTGTCAACATTTCTTTTTTAAATATGGTTTTCCAGGTAACATTTTTAATGGCTTTAAATGGAAAACTGAGCATGAGGTAAGGATCTAGTTCTTAAAGTTAAAATAATTTTTAAAAATAGCTTATTAGTAGTATTTAAAAGATAAATTAAATTTTTTGATTCTTCAAAACTTGGTAATTTTTTAAGCTTTTTAAATTTGAAAAACATTTTTTAAGGAAATCCTTTTGGAATTTCTCAACTTTGTATTTTAAAACGCTTTAGGCTCAATGGATATTATTCGTCTTTTGTCAGATTCAATTGCTAACCAAATCGCTGCAGGTGAAGTGGTGCAAAGACCCGCTTCGGTTGTGAAAGAATTATTGGAGAATGCTATAGATGCAGATGCGAAAAACATTCAACTTATTGTAAAAGAGGCTGGTAAATTACTTATTCAGGTTATTGATGATGGAACTGGAATGTCTCACACTGATGCTAGAATGAGTTTTGAACGACATGCTACATCCAAAATTCGAGAGTCTGCAGATCTTTTTGCTATCAAAACAATGGGTTTTAGAGGCGAAGCATTAGCTTCTATTGCGGCTGTTGCACAAGTTGAACTTAAATCTAGAAGAAATGAAGATGAATTGGGTACTTTTATTAGAATTGAAGGATCTGAAATAAAAGAACAAGAGTTTATTCAGAATCCCAAAGGAACTAATCTTTTGATAAAAAATCTTTTTTTTAATGTTCCCGCAAGAAGAAACTTTCTTAAAAACAATTCTATCGAAATGAAGCATATTTTAGAAGAATTCCAAAGGATTGCTTTGGCTCATGCTTCATTGAGTTTTTCTTTGTACCACAATGATGTGGAAATATATGCTCTCCATGCCTCAAAACTAAGTAAAAGAATAGTTGATGTTTTGGATAAAAGCTATAGAGAACAATTGGCAGATTGTGTTGCTGATACTCCAATGGTGAAAATTAGTGGTTATGTTGGTAAACCACAAGCCGCCAGTAAGAGAAGGGGTGACCAGTTTTTCTTCGTCAATAATAGGTTTATTAAAAGTCCTTATTTAAATCACGCTGTAACTAGCGCTTTTGAAGCCACAATAGCTCAAGGGACTCACCCATTTTATGTTTTATTTATTGAAATTGACCCAAGTCATATCGATATTAATATTCATCCCACCAAAACAGAAATAAAATTTGACGACGAAAAAGCAATTTATGCAATTTTGCGTTCTGCAGTGAAACAAGCAATTGGGGTTTACAATATAACGCCTTCTATTGATTTTGAATCAGATATAAATTTTGGAAATTTATCAAGGCCAATGCCAAGTTTTAAAACTGAAGCCACCAGCCCTTTCTCGTCTATACGAAATTTTGAAAAAGGGAACTTTCAAAAGCACGATCTTAACGAGAAAAGTAATGCTAGCAATTGGCAAAAACTTTTCGACGGAACAAAAAATAGGTGCCTTTCCACTTTTAATGACCAGTATGAAAATACATTAACTTTTGGGTCAAAAGTAAATGACATTACCAATTTTAGTATGGAGCATACTGAACTTAGCGAACTAAATGTTATGCAAATACATCAAAAATATATACTTGCTCAAGTAAAAAGTGGATTGATGATAATTGATCAACAAAATGCATTTGAACGTATTTATTATGAAAAATATTTAAAAGAGATAAATTCAAAACCAGGAGTTTCTCAACAATTATTATTTCCAAAGCCAGTTACACTTTCTGCCATAGATTATGAAGTAAGTTTTGAAATAATTGATATGATTCGGAATTTAGGATTTAATGTAGAAGAGTTTGGTCAAAATACCTATCTAATTAATGGTATTCCTCCACAATTTATGGATGAAGACGAATGTCAAGTTTTTAAGTCAATTATAGAGCAATACCGAATTAACGAAAATAATCAAAGACACAATAAAAAAGAGATTTTAGCAAAAACTTTGGCAAAAAGAAACGCCACAAATATGACTAGAATCATTTCTAAAACGGAGATATCGGGATTGATCAATCAACTTTTCAATACTGCAATGCCAGCTATTAGTCCAGACGGAAAACAAACAATGTGCATCTTAAATCTTAATGACTTGGCAGAATTAATTTTGAACTAGATTAAAAAAAAAGAATTTTTAAAGAATAGTTTTAGGTAAAAAAAATTTAATTTATTTTTAATAAACGATTTTTAATTTAATTGAAATTAAGAGAAAAATGAAACCTAATATTCATTAACTTTGTAAGTTGTTTGAAAATAATTTAAACTTAGGATTTAACGCCTAGATTCAAAATAAAAACCTACTAATGTTTGATAGAATAACCCCAGTTGTTAAGAATCTTTTAATTGCCAATATTGTGATACATTTGTTGGTGCAAGTGTTATCAAGTCAAATAATTTTTCAAAATTTTGCATTTTTCAATCCATTTTTACCTAATTCAGATGAATTTATAAATCCTAATTTTAAGCCTTGGCAGCCAATAACTTATATGTTTTTGCATGGTGGGATTGGTCATTTATTTAGCAACATGTTTGGTTTATTTATTTTTGGGTCTGCCCTAGAATCATACATGGGCTCCAAAAGATTCTTTATTTACTATATTCTTACAGGAATTGGTGCTTCGTTATTAAATTCGGGAGTTAATTTTTTTGAAATGAGCACTTTAGTTCCCGACTCAGAATTATTTTGGCAACAGGCAGTAACTCCAATGGTAGGGGCTTCTGGAGCTATTTTTGGTATTTTGATAGGTTTTGGCTTTTTATTTCCAAATGTTGAAATGATGTTATTGTTTTTTCCTTTTCCCATTAAAGCTAAATATTTTGTAACAATGTATGGTTTATATGAGTTGTTCCAAGGTACTACTGGCTTACAAACGGGAGTTGCTCATTTTGCTCACATTGGAGGTTTAATCTCTGGATTTATTTTATTAAAGTTTTTTGGTTTTAGTAAACGATTTTATTAATATTTACGTATTATATTTGTCAAAAGGTCTGTAAATGCGAGGAATAATTGATGACATATTAAATGCCTTTAGAAAAAACAATAATCAGGTAATTCAACTGATATTGATAGGTGTTTTTTTGTTTTTTATAAAGCTTTTTTTGCTTTTCGCTTCAAATCTATTTCCCAACCCAGATGTTTATCAGACTTTTATTCAACAAAATTTAATTTTAAGTACAAATTTAAAAGCAGTACTTACTCATCCTTGGACTTTTATTACTTTTCCTTTTACTAATTCTGGTTTTTTAGATTTGTTGTTCAACGGCTTAGCTATTTTTTGGTTTGGGAATTTGCTAACTGATTTTTTAGGAGGAAGAAAAACTTTTATAGTTTATTTTTTAGGAGCAATATTTTCTTCATTTTTTTATTTTTTAGTTTATTTTTTAATGTCTTCCATTTCTAAAGATGTGGTCATGCCCAGTTATTTGTATGGAAGTAACACAGGTGTTTATGCTATATTATTCGCCTCTGTAGCCCTTTTACCTGATTATGAATTAAGTTTTTTTAGAATATTTATTAAATTAAAGTATCTCGCATTAGCCTTTTTGTTAATATCGTTCTTAAACCCCAACTCTGGAGTGTTAAATCTTGGAGGTGCTATTTTTGGATATTTACATGTGAAATTTTTAAGAACTGGCTGGAATATATTATCACCTTTCGAGCAGGCCTTAGACTGGTTTATTAAGCTAGGCAAACCGAAGAATAAAATGCCGTTTAAAAGTTTTAGCAAAACGCCTGTCGGTGATTTTCAAAGAAAACAACATTTAGTGGAAGCTGGATATAGCCCAAATCAAGAAGAAATTGACTACTTGTTAGATAAAATTAGCAACAATGGATACGAAAGTCTCTCTAAAGATGAAAAACACCGATTATTTATTGCTAGTCAGAAAAAAGATTGATTTATTTTTATGTAATTTTGAGGATTAGTTTTTTTTTCATTTTTAAATTTTAAGACAAAAGATAATTAAATATATCTCTGAAAAATTAAACATAAAAACCCGAATTTAGGTTGTTCCTAGATAATAAATAAGCAGAATGCTAGTAACTCAAGGAGAGCTTTTAAAAGATATACAATTACCTGCCGATTTGCGAAAGTTAAATAAGCAGCAATTGCATCAAGTTTGTCAAGAATTAAGACAGTATATTATAGATATGGTCTCTGTAAATGGTGGCCATTTTGGAGCTAGTTTGGGTGTTGTTGAGCTTACTGTTGCCCTTCATTATGTTTTTAATACTCCAGATGACCAATTGGTTTGGGACGTTGGCCATCAGGCCTATGGACACAAAATATTAACCGGCAGAAAAGATTCTTTTTATTCTAATAGAATTTATGGGGGTATTTCTGGTTTTCCCAAGCGCAAGGAAAGCAAATACGATTCCTTTGGTGTAGGACATTCTTCTACCTCAATTTCAGCAGCTTTAGGTATGGCAATGGGCTCTATGCACAAAAATGAAAAACACAGACAGCATATCGCAGTAATTGGTGACGGGGCATTAACTGCTGGATTAGCATTTGAAGGAATGAACCATGCTGGATCTTTAAAGGATGCTAATCTTTTGATAATACTGAATGATAACTGTATGGCAATCGACCCTAATGTAGGGGCTTTGAAGGAGTATTTAACAGATATCACTACTTCTCCAACCTACAACAAAGTAAAAGATGACGTCTGGAATTTGCTAGGGAAAATGAGTAAATTCGGAAAAAGTGCGAGAGATATAGTAGCCAAGGTAGAAAATGCGATGAAAGGTGCATTACTTAGCCAAAGTAATTTCTTCGAAGCATTAAATTTAAGATACTTTGGTCCGATAGATGGTCATGATATTGATCATTTAGCCGAAGTTTTAAAAGATTTGAAAGATATTCCAGGTCCAAAAATATTACATTGTCTTACTGTGAAAGGCAAAGGCTACGGCCCCGCAGAAGAAGACCAAACCAAATGGCATGCCCCAGGCCTTTTTGATAAAGTTACTGGTGAAATTCAGAAAAAAATTATTGATAAACCTGTAGCACCAAAGTTTCAAGATGTTTTTGGACATACTATTGTTGAATTGGCAGAATTGAATGAAAATATTGTAGGAATTACACCCGCTATGCCTTCTGGCTCTTCATTAAATATAATGATGAAAGCAATGCCCAAAAGAGCTTTTGATGTAGGTATTGCAGAACAACACGCTGTAACGCTTTCAGCAGGAATGGCCACTCGTGGATTGGCAGTGTTTTGTAATATTTATTCAACTTTTATGCAAAGGGCTTACGATCAAGTGATTCATGACGTTTGTATACAAAATTTACCTGTTATTTTCTGTTTAGATCGTGCTGGTTTTGCGGGTGCAGATGGTCCAACTCATCATGGTGCATATGATATTGCATTTATGCGATGTATACCCAATATGATTGTGTCATCACCAATGAATGAAGAAGAGCTTAGAAATTTAATGTTTTTAGCTCAATCCGAAACAGTTCAACTTGGGAAATCTGCAATTACTATTAGGTATCCAAGAGGAGAAGGAGTAATGCCAGATTGGAAAAAGCCTTTTTCAACTGTAGAAATAGGAAAAGGAAGAAAACTTAAAGACGGAGAAGACTGTGCTATTTTAAGTTTTGGACCTATTGGGAATCAAGCTTCAAAAGCTATTATAGAATTGGAAAGAAGTGGCATAAGTGTGGCACATTATGATATGAGATTTGCGAAACCTTTGGATGAAAAAATGCTCCATAATATATTTTCTAAATTTAGTAAAATCATAACTGTAGAAGACGGCTGTATTCAAGGTGGAATAGGGTCTGCAATTTTAGAATTTATGATAGATAACAATTATTCTTCTTCGGTTAAAAGACTAGGTATTCCTGATAAAATAGTAGAACATGGCGAGCAGTATCAATTATATGCCGAATGTGGCTTTGATTCAGAAGGCATCATAAAAACTGTTCAAGCTTTTGTTAATTCATGTCAGATGTCCGCTTTGTAACCAATGATTCTCAGTTCGTTTTACCTAAGAAACCTACCCGAGAGTTCAGATTTTTCATTTAATTTGGATCTAGTAAAAAACTTGGAGGAAATCAAATTTTCTTCAAATATTGCTTTTTTTGTTGGAGAAAACGGTTCAGGGAAATCTACAATTTTAGAAGCTTTGGCCTATGCAGCTCAAATTCCTACAGCTGGTGGTCAAAGTTTAGAAGATGATCCTTTAATGCAATCTGCCAGAGATTTGGGAAGGATGCTCTCTTTACGTTTTGTTCATAAAAATACGGGTGGTTTTTTTGCTAGGGCCGAGGATTTTATTGGTTTTATTAAAAATATTTTAAGAAGTATTGCAGAATTGGATGATGAAATAAAAGAGGTAAAAGAAACATGGACAGGGGGCGATCTAAATTTGGCACTTTCTCCTTTATTTAATGAACGTAAAGCTATCACAGATCGATATTCAGAAAACCTTGATGCAATGAGCCATGGAGAAGGTTTTTTGAAATTTTTCACAACTAGAATTACGTCCAAAGGACTTTATATAATTGACGAACCGGAAGCTGCCCTTTCCCCAGCTCGTCAATTAAGTTTGATGGTTATGATTCTAGACAAAATAAAAGAAAATGGCTCACAATTTATTATTGCTACGCACTCACCTTTGATAATGGCTCTTCCAAATGCTCAGATATTTAATTTTCAAGATGGGAAAATTTCAATCATATCTTATATAGAAACAGCTCATTACCAACTTACTAAATCATTTATGGATAATCCTGAACGGTATTTGAAGGAGTTGGAGGGGTGAGATATTAGTCTAGAAAATTCTGTGGAATGTTATACCTAACAGAATCAATAGACCTTAATAACATTGTAAAAGCACTTTTTCTAGAAAGCATAATTTTCAATTCAATCTCCTTTTCCTGTACTAAATCCTGCTCTTTAGCTTGGATAGCTACTTGCCATTCCATTATTACCCTTCTAACCTTATAAACTTTTTTAGATATTTCGAATCTCAAATTCTCTGCCTTTTTATTTGAATAGAAATCATGTCCATTATGAATTCTATTTAACAAAGCTGCAGTGTTTTTAGCCTTCAAATTCGTGTCATTTTTAGGGCTAAAATCACTTTTACCATTTTCTAATAATTTTTGATTCAAGTCTTCTTCTACATTATCCACACAAGGATTCAAATATCCACCTTCTGGCTCATTTTTTGGCTTCAACATATTTGCGTCATGATCTGCAGGGAATAAATTATTCCAGTCATATTTCAGATGTGGAAATTGGCTAAATCCTTTTGACCTAAAATGCTCAATATCCATTCCATAAGAATTGAAATATTTTTTTTCTGTCAAATAGCATTTTGAATAAAAATCCCTATCAAAAGCCTCGAAAATATCTTCATTTCTGTAATTTTCTTTACATTTCGGAATTATAGACAATTCTCTTTTTGGTTGTGGTAAAAGTTTATAAGCCGCTAAATCACTTAAATAATTTTTAATTTCTTCTTTTTGTAATGAAAGAGGAGGTTCTGTTTTCCTCTTAATATTTATCATTTTCAATCAAACTTAAAGTGGATTCTAAGTCTAAAATCAAGCCCGGGGATAGATATTTTCTATTTTCATCAAGTAAAAAGGTAATTTTTTCTTTCAATTTGATTGGGTCGTTTTTAAATTCAATTTTAATTTTATTAATTTTATTAAATATGTTATCAGTAAAAGTTGAGTATTCATTATCTAAACTAAAATGACTTACCATTAGCTCAGAAAAGCTATAACCTAAAGCCATATCGTTTAAATGAGACTGTGTCGATAAATCATAAGTAACAGCATTTTTTAAACTTGAAACTATAGCGGGAGAATGAGTAGCAATAATAAATTGAATATTTGGAAAAAATTCAACAAGAATTGGCATAAATTTATATTGCAATTCTAAATGCAAATGAGTTTCAGGTTCATCAATTAAAACAATTCCACTAGGATTTTTATCCGAATTTGATGTGACCTCTAAAATTAAATCTATTTTTATAAGCAAATCTAATAAAATCGAAATCGCAGCTGAATAACCTGCAGGTAGCTGATTAAATTCCTTAATTATACGCCCTTGGTATCTTAAATTAATTCCATAATACCCTAAATTAGATTTTTCATATCCTACACCCTCGAATTCGTCACCAAGTATGTTTTGTAATAAATTATTCATTTTTTTATAAAAATAAATAATTTTGGGATCCTCTGTTTTGTTATCGTAAAAGTAATCTCGTTTGTATCTTTCCTTTATGAAAAGATAATTTTTAAATTGAGAGGATATGGAATCAAAAGTAGGGTTGAATTTTTGATCTTGTCTATTAATATCAATTTGGGCAATATTATTTGTGTTCCTCTCAATATTAAAAAAACCATAAATTTCATTAGAGTTAATTCGAATTTTTGGACTTATCTCAATAGATTTAGATAGAAAGAAATCTTCTTTAATTCTGTCGCTATGTTCTTTCATCAATGGGTCATACTGATGAGGCATACTAAGTTCTTGTGTTGGAATATTCAAATTTTGAATATTCCCAATGAGTAATTTATCTAAAGCCTTTAGTATTGTGGTTTTTCCAGAGCCATTTTTACCTGTTAAAATCAAATGATTGAACTTTTCATCACTTCCAAAAATTATTTCATGTTTAATTTTAGTATGACAATCAATAACATTAATTTTTTCTAAATACTTAAAATCTTTCATAATTGTATTTTAATATTATACTTTAGAAATATCATAAACAAATTTAAATAAAAACATATTTCTAGGTTTAATTTACAGTAAAATTTTAATTCTTTGAAAGATAATACTCAAAATAATACCTCCACAATATGATTCTTCCTACCTTTACCAACCAAAATATATTTATTTTGGAGTAAAATTATTTCAGAAAGTAACATTTTTTCATCAGAAACCCTCTCCTTATTGATACTTACTGCATTTCCTTGAATAGCCCTTTTGGCTTCTCCTCTTGAAGTATAAATTTCATTGTTTGTAGTCG
>JANOMP010000287.1:0-40813 GCA_031420365.1 Cytophagaceae bacterium | reverse complement strand
GCGTGATATCGGATCATATCGGATCCGACTGGACGCGCACCCGGATTCGGTCGCAGTGTTGTGTGTGCCATCTTGGCTTACCAGGTGTTTTTCCAGTGAATTAAACAATAATTAAAAAAATATATAAAATTACAGTGTCTTTTTATTTGTTAAGTCAAATGGTTAATTGGATTAATAATTTATTTTTATGGCATTACAGGATTTAGAGTGGAGATATTCATTTGTAAAATCTTTTAGAAAACAAATAAACATTGTTCCATTAATCACAAAAACGTCCGTATGGAAATTTTTAAGCAAGTTAAATTGCTAATAGATAGATAATTAATTTAAAAATTCATGGCGGACGGCCAGTCAGGATTTTTTTTGTGAGTGTTTTTGGCTGAGCTGGCATTCCAGTTGGTCCGACATTCGGCTTTTTTCAATTGGACAGGCATACCTGCGGTCAGCCGATGCTGAAAAGTAAGGCTAACAACAAATTCAGTAAACAGAAATTATTAATTAAAATTTATAAAATTCAGGGTTTCACTCTAAATCCTGTAAATCCATTTTTATTATTAATTCTATCAGATAATATAATTCGGGATTAAATATTAGTAAAAATTTCAAATCCAATAAAATGCAAATAGCACACATAGTTTCTGATTTAGTTTTATCATTTACTGGTTTTTATGTTTTTTTTAAGCATCTCGTTAAATTAGAACTTTCCAGTACCATATTATGGGAATCCTTTGTTCTTTCAATAACCGCATCTGCACTATTTGGAGGAATAAGATTTGCTGGTTTCAGTCAAGCCGCTGTGCCTTCCTCTTTTTTTCAAAATTTAGCAAGTATAACTGGCGGTATTGGGGTAGCAGCTGCTTCATTTGCATTAGTCACTAATAGAAGTCTTTCAAAATTAACTTGTTATATAGTTCTTGCATTTGGTTTTTTGTTGTTTGCACTCGCAGAGGGATTTGGTATACATTTGATAAATGCTATTTTGCCAATAATATCTATGGGATTAATTGTGGTTTTTGGAATAATTGGACTTTTTGGAAGAAACAAAAGGTCGGGGATTTGGTTGATTATTGGTGTTTTGTTTTTTGCTCTTGGCACTTTCAGAACAAAAATTTTTGGAGAAGGGGATTTCAACATTGATATTTTTCATTTTTTAACGGCTGCTGGAGTGTTAAGTTTTGGAACTGCAGTTTCTCATTCTGCAAAATAAATTTTGTAATGTTTAAAAATTATTTTACTTTTGCGATTGAAATCTCATAAAAGGGGTGCCTGAAAATAGCGGGCTGAGATCATACCCATTGAACCTGATGCGGTTAGTACCGACGAAGGGATTTGAGTTAAGTTTTTTTTATTTTTTTTTACTTTTCAGGCTTGTCTCAAATATGAATTAATTTGTATCTGAACTTCTGAATTTTAAGGATTTAAAATAAGAAAAGTTCGCATTACTAATTCTAGATAAGTTACGTGAATAACTCAGAAATTTCAATAGTAAAATAAAGTTTAACATGGTCAATTGACCCGAAACAGTGTTTTGCTCCTTTATCTGCTTCGTAATAATTAATAAAATTGTTATGAAAAGAAAACAATCAAATTTTAAATGCTTTAAGAAATTAAGCATTTCTTTGGTACTTTTTACTTCTACTTTTTCAAGCTATTCCCAGTCTTTGGATTCTTCTAAAATTGCAGATTTATCAGAACTAGTTGTAAAAGCCACAAGAGTGAATGAGAAATCCGGTATGGCTTATTCTGATGTTTTTCAGAAAGACTTGAGAAAGCAAAATTTAGGACAAGATTTGCCATTTCTATTAAATCAGTTGCCATCAGTGGTAGTGTCTTCCGATGCAGGTGCGGGTATTGGATAT
Source organism: Cytophagaceae bacterium (assembly GCA_031420365.1). Classification (GTDB taxonomy): domain Bacteria; phylum Bacteroidota; class Bacteroidia; order Cytophagales; family Spirosomataceae; genus Leadbetterella. The sequence goes on along the minus strand of JANOMP010000287.1, from coordinate 38,954 downwards.
ACGGGTATCCGAATCAGAGGCACAGACCCAACTCGAATTAATGTTACATTAAATGGTATTCCTTATAATGATTCTGAGTCGCAAGGGGTTTATTGGGTTAATATGCCTGATTTTGCATCTTCGGTACAAAGTATTCAAGTTCAAAGAGGAGTGGGAACCTCTACCAATGGAGCGGGTGCATTTGGAGGGAGTATAAATGTAAACACTTTGCAACTAAATAGAGAGGCTTATGGAGAAGCAAATGTTTCAGCTGGATCATTCAATACCACAAAGGTAAACCTGCTAGTTTCAACGGGATTAATAAACGACCGTTTTGTGTTTGACGCTCGCTTATCCAGAATCACTTCTGATGGTTTTGTTGATCGAGCATCTTCAAATTTGCAATCTTTTTATGTTTCTGGAGGATATTATAAAAAAAATTCTTTTATAAGATTAAACGTTTTTTCTGGAAATGAAAGGACCTACCAATCGTGGAATGGTATTCCTCAGGCATTAGCCAAATCAGATTCTAAGGGAATAGAAGATTTTATTTCAAGAAATTTTTATGATGAAAATTTTAAAAATGAAATTTTGAAAAGTGGAAGAAAGTATAACTTTTATTCCTATGATAACGAAGTGGATGATTATAAACAAAGTCATATACAGCTGATAAGTTCTCTGCAAGTTGCTAAGAATTGGAGGTTTAACCCTACCCTGCACTATACCAAGGGAATGGGTTTTTATGAACAATTTAAAAGTAACCAGAAGCTAGTTAACTACGGATTGGCAAATGTGACAGTGGGAAACTCCATAATAAAAAGAACAGATTTGATTAGAAGAAAATGGTTAGATAATGATTTTTATGGAGCCGTTTGGTCTCTAGATTATGAAGGAACTGGAAAAATAAAAGGTAATTTAGGAGGAGGTTGGAATCAATACTTGGGGGAGCATTTTGGAGAAGTAATTTGGGCAAAAAATGCCTCCAATGGAAATATCAGACATAGGTATTATGAAAATAATACAAACAAGAATGATTTTAATATGTACGCCAAATTATTTTATTCAATCAGTAAAAAGTTAGATGTTTTTTTAGATTTGCAAGTAAGAAAAGTCAGTTTTGACATGTTAGGTACAGGCGATGAAGTGGGAGTTTTAGATTATGGCAAATCATATACCTTCTTTAATCCAAAATTTGGGTTTAATTACCAATTTACCAATAACTCCTCTTTTTATAGTAGTTATGCAAAAGGCAGCAAAGAGCCGAGCAGACAAGATTTTGTAGACAATGCCCCAAAAGTTCCTAATCCTGAACTATTGCATGATTTTGAAATGGGGTATAGAATAACTACAAGAAATTGGAAAGCAGAAGCAAATTTATATTACATGAATTATGTAAATCAATTGGTTTTAACAGGACAAGTCAATCTTACTGGAGACGCCATTAGATTAAATGTGGATAAAAGTTATAGGGCGGGCATTGAACTTCAGGTATCAAAAAAAGTTTCTGAAAAGTTTAATTTAGCCTTAAATACTACTTTCAGTAGAAATAGAATTAAAGATTTTGATGAGGTAGTTCCAAGTTACGGGAATCTTCCAAATGAAGTCAATTCGTTAAAAAACACCAATATATCGTTCTCCCCAAATGTAATTTCTGGAGGAAGTGTCAATTTTCTGCCTACTAAAAAAATCGAAATAAGCCTTTTGCCAAAGTATGTGGGGAAGCAGTTTTTAGATAATACATCTTCAGAAAGCAAAAAACTAGATGCTTATTTTGTCAATGACCTTAGGCTGACTTATCACATAAAAGCTAAAACCAGAAATGAAATTGATTTTAGTATTTTAATCAATAATATGTTTAATAAGAAATTTGAATCTAATGGTTATACCTATAGCTATTTAACCGATATAAAAATTGTTGAAAACTTTGTTTTTCCTCAAGCAGGCACTAATGTTTTGGCTGGATTTCGTGTACGATTTTAGCTAACAATAACACCTTCATAACCTAAAATTCAGTGTTTTCTGGTTGAATATTGGTTATGAGGGCGTTTATTCTTTCTAAATGAACAAATTATAATAACCGTATTACGAATTGAAAAAGCCCCGACTTTGTTGGGGCTTTTTTGTGTATAATATTTACATAATAAAGGTTTTTGGTTTTTTTTCAATATTTTGCAACATAAATATTTTTCAATGATTCAAAAATCATCAAACCAATTATTAAAACTCCTTGGTGTTGGCTTTGGAATTGCTGTTACAATAGGCGGAACTATTGGAACTGGCATTTTAAGAAAACCGGGGCCTATTGCTGCCCAGTTACAAGAGCCATGGTTAATAATGGCAGTTTGGGCAGCTGTTAGTTTATATGCATTTTTAGGAGTTCTATGTGCTATAGAATTGGGTGTTTCTCTCCCACAAGCAGGTTCCTGGTATGTTTATGCCAGAAGAGCTTTTGGCAATTATTTTGGTTTTTTAACTGGAATTACCAGTTGGCTAGGCACTGTAGCAGCTTTAGGATTCGGAGCATTTACTATGAGTGAATACATTGCAATTTTGATTCCTACAATGGCTGATTATTTAATCTGGGTAGCTATGGGTATTTTGATAGTACTTACTTTCTTTCATTTTACAGGTACAAAATCTGGCGGGAGGTCGCAAGAAATTTTATCATTTTTAAAGGCCCTTGGTTTATTAATTTTTGTTTTTCTTTGTTTTTCCAATGGACATGAACTAGATTATTCTGTTCTAAAAAACACCGTTGAAAAAACGCAGAAACCTGCATTGCTTTTTGGAATTATAGCTACGTTGCAAGCGGTTTTTTACACTTTTGATGGGTGGCACACTGCTTCTTATTTTTCTGAAGAAAACCAAGATCCTGCCAAAAACATGCCTAAATCTATGATTTTTGGTGTATTAATTGTGATTGCTATTTATCTGTTAGTGAATGCAGCCATACTTTACATTATTCCAATTGAATATCTTGCAAATTCAAAACTGGCAGCTGCAGATGCAGTACTACTTATTTTTGGGGCTAAGTCTGCAAAGATGGTTACATTATTTTTGTTGCTTTCTATTTTAGGAATGTTGAATGCCCAAATTATGTTTGCACCAAGAATTATATTTTCAATGAGTAGAGATGGGCTATTCCACAAAGCTGGACAAAAAGTTAATGCATTAGGAACACCTTCAGTTGCAATGCCAATAACTACTATTTGCAGTGTGTTGCTTATTCTTTCTGGCAAAGAAATTTGCGGTGTTTTATCAGATATTGCCACTTTCTTTTTTGTAATGAGTTATACATCAGGCTTTGCGTCTCTTATAAAGCTTCGAAAATCTGAACCAAATTTGGAACGACCTTTTAAAGTCCCTGGTTTTCCTTTTGTACCTTATTTATTATTGGTTTGTTCGGTTTTGTTTTTAATTAGTGCAGTTTTTCAAGATTTGAAAAGTAGCCAATTTGCATTAGTTTTTTTAGTTATCAGCTATCCTTTGTTCTATTTGCAACAAAAATATTTAGGGAATAACAGGAGTAATAACTGATTGTTTTTTAGCTTCTAAGGTATTTTAGCTTTAATTTTACGCTTTGATTTTACACTCAAATATAGAACTCATGCCATTAAAAGCTTATATAGATGCTATTAATCAAGAAATTCACGCTACTAAATACGGAATTGAACCTTCAGAACTTTATGACCCTCTAGATTATATAATGGCAATTGGTGGTAAAAGGCTTAGGCCTTGTATGACATTGATGGCTGCTAATTTATGGTTATATAATTGGCAAAAAGCAATTAAGCCCGCATTGGCAGTAGAGGTTTTCCATAATTTTACATTAATGCATGACGACATTATGGATCAAGCTCCTTTGAGGCGAGGGAATCCTACAGTTCATGAAAAATGGGATACAAATACCGCTATAATTTCCGGTGATGTTATGTTAGTTTCTGCTTATGAGTTACTTACGTATGTTGAAGATAAGCATTTTAAAAATGTGGTGAAAAGATTTAATAAAACTGCTGCTGAAGTCTGTGAAGGACAACAGTTAGATATGGTTTTTTCTAAAAAAGCAAAAGTTACAAAAGAAGAATATCTAAATATGATTCGATTGAAAACTTCAGTTTTATTAGGATTTGCTTTGGAACTTGGCGCTATAGTGGCAGATGCAGACGAAGAATCCACTAATTTGTTAAATAAAATTGGGGTTAATTTAGGTATAGGTTTTCAGTTGAAAGATGATATACTTGATGTATATGGTGATCCAGAGAAGTTTGGAAAGCAGATTGGGGGTGATATTTTAGAAAATAAGAAAACCCTGCTAATGATTGACGCTTTAGATAAAGTTCAAGGAACAGATGATGAAGAAGGTTTAGCAAAAATTTTAGTTAACAAAAAAATAAAACCAGAAGAAAAGATTGCCGCAGTCTTGGAAATTTTTGAACGATATGAGGTAAAAGCTGCGGTGGAAAAAACCATGGAAGCCTATTTTTCAGAAGCCTTCAATGCTTTAAAACTTTTAAAAGTTCAAGAAGATAAGAAATTAATTATCAAAAAATTTGTAGAAGAATTATTGAATCGCGAAAACTAAAAAAAATATGTCATTAACTGTAATTTTGATAGCTGGAATTGTAATCTTAAGTCTTGTAGGTTTTAGAGATGATAATTTCACCTTTAAATTAATCCATAACCCCTATATCGTAAAAAGAAGAAATGAGTATTATAGACTTTTAAGTTCTGGTTTTATTCATGGCGATTATATGCATTTGTTTTTGAATATGTATGCCTTGTATTTGTTTGGTGGTGCAGTAGAAAGCTATTTCCAATATTACTTTGGACCTTCTGCTAACCTTTATTTTTTAGGATTATTCTTGCTAGGTATAATAGTTGCAAATGTTCCAGACTTTATAAGTAAAAAAGACATGCCTCATTATAATTCTTTAGGGGCTTCTGGTGGCGTATCTTCTATTGTTTTTGCAAGTATTATTTTGTCTCCTTTGACTAAATTAATGATGTTCCCCATTCCTATACCTATGCCGGCCTATATTTTCGCACTAATTTATGTGGTGTACTCTATAATTATGGACAGACGAAGTAAAGATAATGTAAATCATATGGCTCACCTTTGGGGTGGGTTGTGGGGTATAGTTTTTATGATTTTGGCCTACCCAATGTCCATACAAGGTTTTTATGAACAAATTATGAGTTCATTTTAATATGTTTTCTATACTGTTTCAACATTGTTCAGTTCGTGAGCGAACTATTCTTAAAGCGTTGATTCATTCAATTGGGGAAGGTTTTTTTTATCTATTCCTAATTATCTTTCAGCCATTTGGGGCTTCTTCTTGGTATGACCCCAAAAAATATATCATTCTATTTGGGATTGTCAGTTTGGCTAATAGTTTTGGCGATTTAAAATACTATTTAGATTATAGAACACCTATAAAGATGCATTGGTTTTTTGCACATGGCGGAAAATGTTGGGTGCCTATACTGCGGCATTAACTGCTTTTTGTGTAAATATTGTACCTAAATTTTTTCCTGAAAATAGTCAAAATTTTGTTTATACTTTTACCTAGGTAGCACCAGAATTGGTTAATTGGAATAGTTTCTTTTAAGATTTTAAAGAAATACAAAATAAAGTTTGGGATTGCATAAGAATTTCCAAATTTGTTACTAATAGAAAGTATTGAATTAGTTAAAATATTTATTGAAATAATTATATTAGTTTGCGTATTATGTATTAAATTGCATTTTGGTGATTAATTAATTTATGACAAAGAATATTTTTTTAATTGGACTACTATTTTTAATAAGTTCAACAATTAACCTTTTTTAATGGAGAATATTATTGAATACTTCAGAACAATTCCATCACTACATAGAATGATTCTTTTGGTAGGTGGAATAGCATTTTTCTGGATTGTGGAGGCAGCAGTTCCATTGTTTTATTTAAAATATAATAAAATTAAGCATGCTGGTATTAACATCTTTTTTACTATTACTACACTATTGGTTAATTTTCCTTTAGCATTTATTTTAGTAAAATCTTCGGATTGGGCAATTGTAAATGATTTTGGCATAATTAACTGGCTTCCAATAATGCCAATTTGGATTTACACTATAATAGGACTTTTAGTTTTAGATTTAATCGGGGCTTATTTTATTCATTGGCTAGAACATAGAGTAACTTGGATGTGGAAATTTCATTTAATACATCACACAGATAGAAACGTTGACACAACTTCCGCGAATAGACACCACCCGGGTGAAAGTGTATTTCGATTTATTTTTACAACAATTGCTGTGGTTTTGACTGGTGCACCTATGTGGATGGTTTTTATGTATCAGTTTTTGTCAGTGGCTTTATCTCAGTTTAACCATGCCAACATTGCCTTACCTAGGTGGCTAGATAATGCTTTAAGTTATATTTTTGTTAGCCCAGATATGCACCATGTTCATCATCACTATTTATTGCCATATACAGATAGTAATTTTGGAAATATTTTTTCTATTTGGGATCGTGTATTTGGAACATTTAGATTTTTAGAAAGATCAAAAATAGTATATGGTGTGGATACTCACATGAGTGTTGAAGAAAATGAAAAAATTGAACTTCTATTGAAAATTCCTTTTCAAAAATATAGGCCTTATACTGGGAAAGAAATTTAAATTTTATCCTTTAATCACACATGTCCTTACTAAAACAAAAATAAGAGGAATGATTTTTAATAATTATGTTGATTCTATAAAATAAAACCTATTAATTGAAAACAATACTAAACGGTACAGGCACACAAATGCCAGAAAGAAGAATTGCAAATTCTTACTTTTTAAATAATGTCTTTATGGATTCCAATGGAATTCCTAATCCCAAACCTACTGCTGAAATAATTGATAAATTAGAGCAAATAACGGGCATTAAAGAAAGAGGTTATATTTCTGAGAAAGGGGATTCTGTGCCTTTAATGGTGGCTGCTTCAGAAAATGCTCTTTCAGATTGGGGCAAAGACAGAAATTTAATAGATGGAATTATAGTGGCTCATAATGCTGGAAACATGTTAGAAGGCCGAGATGGATTTCATACCGTTCCTAATATGGCGGCTTTGTTAAAAAATAAATTAGAGATAGAAAACCATGAGTGCTTTGCCTACGATTTACTTTTTGGATGCCCAGGTTGGCTTCAAGGAGTTATTCAAGCTCATCAAGCAATTCAGATGGGAGATGCTAAAAATGTTTTGGTAATTGGAATAGAGATAGCCTCTAGGCTTTTAGATCCTCACGATTTGGATTCCATGATATTGGCAGATGGATGTGGGGCTGCTGTAATTTCTGGATCAGAATCAGGGGAAGAATCTGGCATTGTTTCTTACGCTACTTTTTCTCATGCTTTACATGACATTTCATGCATTTATTTAGACAAATCCTTTAATAAAGAACTAACAGCCCCTACTTTATTTAAAATGAATGGCAAAGATGTTTATAAATATGCCACAATTTGGGTACCAAAAGTTATAAAAAAAGCCTTAGATAAAGCTGGGTTTACGGCATCAGATGTAGATTTATTTTTGTTTCATCAAGCCAACGGAAAAATGCTTCATGCATTTGCAAATAACTTGGCTAAAATGTATGAAATTGAAGGATTGTCTTTTGAACACAAAATCCCTACTACTATTGATTTTACAGGAAATACTTCGGTCGCCACAATACCTACTATGCTCGACTTAATTTTGAAAAACAAATTGGGAGAATACAAAATAAAAAAAGGCGATTTAGTAGTTATGGCCTCCGTAGGGGCTGGAATGCATTGCAATGCACTGGTCTATAGATTTTAAAAAAATACCTTCGAAAAAAAAGATGTTTTTTTACCCTTAAAACAAACGCTATGTTTTTAATGATTTCTATTAACCTTCATTACTCCTGGCTCTTCTTTTTAAATTGTCAGTAGCAGTACTTCTTCTTCTCGCAGTTTTTACGTTTTGGTTACCAAAAGTATAATAAATTGTTCCCAATCTCTTTCATTTCTGAACTTCAAAAGTGCTTGTATTATTTCTTCGCTTTCTTTCATTACTTGTTTGGTTTATGCATTGTCAATGCCATTTTATATTCCGCCTCATAAGGCAGGTTTAATTGTGACACCATTTCTGGAATTGCCATTGACCAACTCACATAATAATAAGCTAGAATATGGTAGCCCGAAAAAGTTTTGCCTCTAATCGAGTTTATTCTGTAATTATCTTTATCAGGGCTATAGCCTTGTGTCCCTTGTGTTGCAATGTCAACTGCTATTTTTTTGATTTCATCTTGAGGCATTGCTTCAAAAAACTGCAAGGCATCAACCATAAACATGGCAACAGCCATGTTTATACCTATTTGCTCTTGCGATTTTTGAAATTTATCCATTTCCCTTTGTTTATATGGGTCTTTGGATTCTAAATCATATGGATCCTTTTCTATAGAAGATAAAAGGTTTTCAATATCTATTCTTTTAGCTCTATACTCATGTTCATTCACTAGTTCAAAGTTCTTGTCAAGTTTTAAGTCTTCAGCCCAATTCAAAACCAATTCATATTCTTCAGCAGGTTCTTTGTCATCTTTGTATTGAAGATACTCGTCATAAAATTCTGTAGCATGTTTTAATTCTATTGGTGTCGCATTAAAATCTTTGATAAAATCAAACCCAAATAGTTCCTTGAACTGAATTGCATTGACTAAATTGTAAACCTTGCTTTTTGAAATAATGTCATTGGGAGAAAGTTCAACAATCTTTTTGTCTGTTACAGCCTTAAGCCCCTCTTGCAACATATTGTAAAGGGAAATAAATTGAAACGGTCTAAGTTCTGAGAACTCACTATAAAGGAAATTCTCAATAAACAAGTCAATTGGAGTATTAAATATTTGACGATTCATTCCTTCAAATAAATTAGAACAATAGTCAGCAATTGACTTTTCAGAAATACCCAACTTATTAAATTTTTTAATTGTTGGTTCTAAGCCTTTGATAAATTCGGCTTTGTGACTCTGAGTTGAAATGAATAGTTGATTTAATTCTCCTTTCCTTGCAGCAATTACAAAATCTAAATGCACCAACTCATGCATAATTAGATGTTCAACTGCTGGATAGCTTGGCTTGTATTTTACAATATGAGTTTCTCTATCATAGTTTTCAGCAAATTCAAACTTGGCTGCTGTTGGAATTTCTTCATCTTGATAAATGTCAATTTTTCTGTCACCTTCGAATTCAAGTTTATGCCTGTATTCTCTGAAAATATTTTTTCCAGTATCGGTTGCAATAATCTTTTCAGAAATCTCGAATACTTGTCTAACAGAGTTTTGATAAAGAACATCTTTATTATTATTTAATCTGATTGCCTGAATAGTGCTGTAAAAAGCAGACTGGAGGTCTGCTTCCATTTCAGCAATCATTCCTAATGCAAAATGTGTATTTGGATATTTGTCATTTATTTTAATGGCTTCCCAAAAGTATTTTTTGGCTTCTTCCAATTTGCCTTGTTGCATAAGGTTTGCACCAATATTGTTTATGGTGATATTGTCCTTTGGGTTTGCAATTAGTGCTTGGTCATAATATTTCATTGCAGTTGGAACATCATCTTTGAACTTAGCAAAAATGTTACCCATCATAAGCAATGCCCATCCATTTTTTGAGTCCCAACGTAATGCATCAATTAAGCAATTTATTGCTTCTTCTTGGTCTCCTTCGTCTGACAGTATTTGTCCCATAATTCGGTGGTATTCCGAATTTGTTGGATTTTTTTCAATAAGTTTTTTTAGGATTGGTTTTGCCTCTGAGTATTTTCCTTTTTCGCAAAGGGCTACAGTTTTTTTGTAGTCGGCTTCCTGTGAGATGATGGCTGGGGTATCAATTTCTATTTTTACCCAACCGTTGTCAATAGTTACTTTTGGCTTATAAGGGCCGTAAGTATAATATTTTTCTAATGTACTGGTAATTAAAGAATTACCCCCCCCCAGTATTAGTTCAGGAAAAATGATTAATAAAAAGTCGTCTATTTTGTGAATGATTTGCATCGAAATTAATTCTTGATTTTTGTTAGTGCTTTTTTTATTCCTTGAGTTGCCAAAGGGTCATTGTCAACCGCTTCTAATACCTTGTCACATAGCCATAGAGAAATATACTCCTCCTCTGATGAGTTAAAGAATTTGGCAAGTTTTACAACTTGGTCTCTATTTAAATTTCGTTCACCTCTTTCAGCCTTACTCATTAATGCAGTGTCAACCTCAATATGAGCTGCAACTTGTCTGAGTAGCAGATTTTGCTTCTCTCTCGTTTCTCTAATTTTCTGTCCTAGGTAACTCACGTTTCTGTATTTTGACTTGTCAAGAAGTGTCAAATATAATGCTTATTTGCGGATGTCAGTCTGTGCGGTGAAAAAATTTTAGCTCTTTTGGTTTTTGCGATGGGTTGACTATTGTTTCGGGCAAAACCAAATGTGCTGAAATGTGCAGTAGGTTTTTCTGTTGGTTGGCGGTCGCTTTTCGACATGTTCCGATAGGGTCAAATGCAGTATGACAGTTCGAACATTGCGAGCGTAGCTCTGTCGAAGCGAGATAGTTTAGGATTTGTAATCCTAATAATCTAAATCTATTTCTAAAATGAATTTGATTTTATGGCATACCAATACCAGAATATCTAATCTAAATTGTTGAGAAACAAGAAGAATATTTAAATAGTTTTGTGGTGATTATTATAGAACTAGAAAAGGGGAGATTGAATGGTCTAAATTATAATTTCGGAGTGAAAATCCACCCTATCTAGCTTCGACATCGGGAAGATGTCGAAGAGCGGAGAATTTAAATTGAATGGAGCAATGTACGACAAGATTTAATGGCAATGACCTTCGCAGGAATGAGTTCCTGCCGCTTTTCCTAAGGCTTCTTTACCTTCCTTAAAAGAAAAATAAGCTATTCCAACAGCTCCCAAAGCATCTATTTGGGGAAGTGGGAATAGGTAATTTAATAAACTTGAGCCTAATAGTACCATCGACATGTACATACAAACTTTTGCACAATTAGCATCTGAAATAATAGCCTCTGATTGAAGTGCCTTGCCTATTTTTATTTTTTTTAAGATTAATATATACATTACTACAATAGAAACAATAGCAATTACCACTCCTGCAACTGTATTTTTTGGCACATGTTTTTGATAAATACTTAAACATGCTGTAAATACCAACAATATTGCCAAACTATAAAGGCAATAGCCAGTAATTTTTAATGCTGTTTTTTCCGCAGCCGAGCTTGAACTTTGAGGCTTTGCTTCTATTCTGTTTATCATAAACAAAATACCCAAACTAGAAATTAATTCAATAAAGCTATCTATACCAAAACCAAACAATGCAAGACCCTCTTCTTCATAGCCAAAATAAGTACTCAAAATTCCTTCTATAAAATTATAAAGTATGGTAAACCAAGCTAAAAATTTTACTATTCGATAGTTCTTTGTAATTGAAATTGAATTTTCCATATTCAAAATTAGGAATTAAAAAAATGCAACAGGGAATCATTTGTGATTTTTATTTCTTTTACATAAGCCCCTTCAAACATAATTTTTGTATTTTTGTAAAATGAAGAAATGCTCAAAAAGAACATATATTTCTGAAAGATTGGCCATAGATGCATTATTGGAGGCTAGGATACGGTTTGAGCAAAATAGTTCTGTGACAGTTTATCAATGTATGGACTGTGGAGAATGGCATCTTACATCTAAAGGTACTTTTCATGACGAACTTAAAAGAGCCATGGAAAACGGTTCATTAAATAAAAATAAGCAAGCCTATCATTGGCAAAAGAAATTAGGCTATAAATAAGTAAAGTTTGAATTTAAAAAGTGAATATTGAATTTCGTAGCAATAGATTTTGAAACTGCCAATTGGCAAAAAGACAGTGCTTGTGCTGTTGGTATAATTTCTGTAGTGGAAGGCCGAATAGAAGAAGAGTATTATAGTTTAATTCAGCCACCCAATAATTTATATAATTACCATAATACAAAGGTGCATGGCATTTCTGCCGAAGAAACACGATATTCTCCTACATTTGAAGAAATTTATCCAAAAGTAAAGGAATTACTATTTGGAAGAAAAATGGTAGCACATAATGAGGCATTCGATAGAAATGTTTTGTATCATACAATGGAAACCTATGGCCTTTACTATAGCGAATTACAAATTGCATCGCGATGGGAATGCACTGTAAAAATATTTAGAAAGAAAAAACAATACCCAGTAAATTTGGCAGCATGTTGTGCAAGATATGATATAGATCTTTCCCACCATAACGCCCTTTCAGATGCTTTAGCGTGTGCGAAATTATATATGATAGATCAACAACCTTTATTTGTAAAACCCTAAAGACTCATTTTTAGGATTTTTGTTCTTTTTCCTGTAATTTTAGATTAAAAATATTCCTTAAATGATGAAGAATTTCTATTATTGCCTCGTTTTTCAATTAATTACACATTTTTGTTTTACTCAATCTACACTTCGAATTATTGAACCAATTGGCTTTTCGGATGTGAAAATTACAGACAATTTTTGGAAACCAAAACTTGAAAAAGTAGCAACTGTCACTTTGCAAACTTGTATAATAAATACAGAACAAAAAACAGGAAGGATTCGAAATTTTGAAAAAGTTTCTAGAAGGCAAGGTGAAAAACATGAAGGCATTTATTATGATGATTCAGATGTGTATAAAGCTCTGGAAGCTATGGCTTATTCTTTAAAAAATCACCCAGATGTCATTATTGAAGCAAAGGCAGATGAATGGATAGATAAAATAGCAGCTGCCCAAGAGAAAGATGGTTATTTAAATACCTATTATAGTTTGTCAGGCTTAGAAAATCGTTGGAAAGACATGGAGAAACATGAAGATTATTGTGCTGGCCATTTGTTTGAAGCTGCAGTAGCCTATTATAACACCACTGGTAAACGGAAAATGTTAGATGTGGCCATAAAATTTGCAGATCATATCGATCAAACATTTAGATTGGCAAATAGGCCTTGGGTAAGTGGGCATCAAGAAATCGAGTTGGCTTTGGTAAAGCTTTTTAAAACCACAAAAAATGATAACTATTTAAAATTAGCCGATTGGTTTTTAGACCAACGAGGCAAAGGATACGGTAAAGGGGTAATTTGGGATCAATGGAAAGACCCAGATTATTGCCAAGACGGCGTACCAGTGAAAAGCCAAAAAGAGATAACTGGGCATGCTGTGCGAGCAATGTACCTTTACACAGGTGCTGCGGATGTGGCAGTTCAAACGGGTGACAAAGACTATATGAAAGCTATGACCGATGTTTGGAAAGATGTAGTATATAGAAATATGTATATCACCGGCGGCATTGGCTCTTCAGGAGGAAATGAGGGTTTTAGTAAGGATTTTGATTTACCCAATGAAAACGCTTATTGCGAAACATGTGCTTCAGTAGGCATGGTGTTTTGGAATCAAAGGATGAATAGCCTAACAGGAGAAAGTAAATACATTGATATTTTAGAGCGAAGTCTATATAATGCAGCATTGGATGGCCTTTCCTTAACTGGAGACCGTTTTTTTTATGGAAACCCTTTGGCTTCCACTGGAAATCATTTTAGAAAAGAATGGTTTGGAACTGCTTGCTGTCCATCAAACATTGCCCGATTGGTGGCTTCTGTGGGCGATTATATTTATGGAAAATCTGCGAAAGGCTTATTTTTGAATTTATTTGTTGGGAGTGAAACTACTGTTGAGATAAAAGGTGAAAAAGTAAGAGTAGCTTTAAAAACCGAATACCCTTACGATGGGAAAGTTCTAATAAATTTTTCTTTAAAAACTCCTACCAATTTTGATTTGAGTATTCGAATTCCTAGTTGGTTAAGCAATAAACCTGTAGATGGAAATCTATATGAATCTGAGGTATTAAAAATAGAAAAAATGGAAGTTAAAATTAATGGGAAAGTGGTTAAATATAAAATTGAAAATGGCTATGCTGTAATTAATACTCTTTGGAAGGATTCTGATCAAATCGAGGTTTTTTTACCTCTGGCCGTTAAAAAAATAATTGCAAGAAATGAAGTTAAGCAGAACTTAAACAGAATTGCATTGCAACGCGGTCCTTTGGTGTATTGCGTAGAAGGTGCTGATAATGACGGCAAAGCATTGGATTTTATTTTAAATCCATCGGCAAATTACAGTATAGGTGAATCCCAAATTGGCACAGAAAAAATAAAAAGTATAATAACACAAGGCATTATTTTAAGCCCAAACAAGTCGGGATTCGGTGTGGTGAAAACAATCAAGAAAGTGGTAGCCATCCCATATTACATGTGGTGTAACCGCGGTCAAAATCAGATGCAGGTTTGGATTCCAACTCGGTTTTCTGAGTTTCGTGTAAATTAGACAAAATTACTGTTTTTGGGTAATGAATAATGCTGAATTATTTATGTTCTAGTGATGACATTTGTTTGAATCTGAAAAAATACTTTTTCAAACAATTCATCATTTGTTTAGTATTTAAAATCCTCTAACTGGAATATATTAAGTGACCAAATAAAAAGGCAGATTTGAAAATTCTATTTTTTTTGGGATTAGAAAAACATTTCTTACTTTTAATTTTGAAGTTTACATAAATCTAGCGTATTAAAAATTAAACTTCATTTCAGGCTTCTAATGGAAGACAAAGGTTAATTTTTTTAGTAAGTTTTGAATTTAAGGATCTGTTAAGAAATAAGGTTTACAGAATTGACGAATTTATTTTGTTATTTTTAAAGGCAAAAGAAAGAGACAAAATGTAAAGGTTATTTTGTATCAGATCCTAAGAGGTATCCATAGGGTTATTTTATGCTATTTCAAACCTATAAACTAGTTTAAATTGCCAAATTTATTTCAACCATCTTAAAAAACAAATATGAAACCCATAGTTCAAATTTCATTAGACCTAACTAATATTGACGAAGCTTTAGAAACCGCAGCAATGGCTTTAAGGGCTGGAGTGGATTGGTTGGAAGCAGGCACTCCTCTTATTCTTGCCGAAGGGCTTCATGGGGTCAGGAAACTTCGAGAAGCGTTTCCAAATATACCGATAGTTGCAGATTTAAAGACAATGGATGGCGGATATTTAGAAGCAGAAATGATGGCAAAAGCAGGGGCAACTCATGTGGTAGTTATGGCGAGAGCTCATGCAGAAACAATTAAAGTGGTAGTCCAAGCTGGTAAAGATTTTGGCATCAAAGTAATGGGTGATAATTTGGGTTGTCCTGATATGGTGGCGGCGGCCAAATGGCTGGAAGATTTAGGTTGTGATTTTGTAGTCCATCATATTGGATATGATGAGCGTCGTGGAATTGCATCTCAAGGACTTAGAATGCCCAGTCCTTTAGACCAATTAAGAGAGGTGGTTAATGCAGTAAAAATTCCAGTTCAGGCTGTTGGTGGACTAAGTTTAGAACAAGCTATTCGCTGTCCTGAATATGGTGCACCTTTAGTGGTTTTGGGAGCTCCCCTTACAATTGATGCCGATTCTTTTAAAACTGCTGATGGTGATCTAGAGGCTTCTCTTCGATTAATTTGTGAGCGGATTCACGCTTATGGGGAAGTTTAATTTGATATTAATTTTGTAGAAATAACCTAAATAAAATATTTAAAATGAAGTCTCTTGCAGTAGTAAATTTTGCTCCAGAAAAAGGAAGTGTAGAATTGAGAGAAATTTTAAGACCTGAAATTGGCGAAGAAGATGTATTGTTGGAAGTAGCTAATGTTGGAGTTTGTGGTAGTGATTTGCATCAATGGACCGCCGATCATAGCTGGCCAGTAAATTATCCTGTGGTGCTTGGTCATGAATTTGGAGGCCATATTGTAGAAATTGGCAAAAGAGTAGAAAAATGGAAAGAAGGCGATAGGGTGGTAAGTGAAACAGCTGCTGTAATTAACCCTTCCAGTCCTCTTTCTCGTCAAGGATTATATAATTTAGATCCTACACGAAAAGGCTTTGGTTATGGAGTTAATGGAGCCATGACTCGTTTTGTAAAAGTACCTGCAAGGTGTCTTCATACCGTACCTGAAAATTTGCCTTTCGAACAAGCTTGCTTGACTGAACCTTGCTCAGTTGCATATAATGCAGTGGTAGTAAATTCATCTATTCGGCCAGGTGATCGTGTGATTGTAATTGGGCCTGGAACTATTGGAATACTATGTGCGGCTATGGCTCGTTTATGTGGAGCAGATGTTGCAATTTTAGGATTAGAGGGAGATAAAGGACGATTGGAAATTGCTAAACAGTATGGTTGCGAAGTTATAATTGGAGATGCCAGCAATTGGGCATATGAGAAAGATGGACTCGGAGTGGATTGCGTAATAGACGCTGCAGGAGTAAGTGCTACCTTAAAGATTGCCCTGGCTTTGGTAAGGCCAAATGGTCAAATAACAAAAGTGGGTTGGGGACCACAACCTTTAAATTTTTCATTAGATAGTTTAGTTCAGAAAAATGTAAGACTTCAAGGAAGTTTTAGCCATAACTGGCCTATTTGGGAAAAAGTACTTAGCCTTTTGTCTTCGGGTAGTTTAGATGTAAAACCTATTATTGGTGGTGTATGGGCCATTTCAGATTGGCATCAAGCGTTTCATGAAATGCATACAGGTAAAGTCGTAAAAAGTGTTTTAAAGCCCTTTTAATGATATGCGGTTACATAATAAAGTTATTTTAATATCAGGTAGTTATACAGGCATAGGCCTAGCTATTGCGAAACGTTGTATATTAGAAGGGGCAAAGGTGCTCATTAACGGCTTAGATGACAATTTGGGAAAGATACTAGTTAATGAATTAGGAAAAGATAATGCTTCTTGTTTAACATTAGATATTACTTCAGCAAATGCTCCAGATTTATTAGTAAAAGAAACCCTGAATAAATTCGGCAAATTAGACGCTGTCGTAAATAATGCGGCATTTATAGCTTCTTCAAATATTGAAACTTCTTCGGAAGAATTTACTCAAAGAATGTTTAGTGTAAATGCTTTGGCACCCTTAAGAATTATTCAGGCCAGCCTGCCATATTTGGAGCAAAGTAAAGGATGTGTTTTAAATATTGGTTCAATTAATGCATGGTGTGGCGAACCAGATTTGTTGGCCTATAGTATGTCAAAAGGAGCATTAATGACGCTTAGTAGAAACCTTGGAGATAGCCTTTTTAGAGAAAAAGGAGTTAGAGTTAATCAGATTAACCCAGGCTGGGTATTAACAGAAAAAGAAGTACTAAACAAAGAACAACAAGGTATGAAAGCAGATTGGTATAAAGACTTGCCAGATATTTTTGCACCAGCCAAACGATTATTTACTCCAGAAGAAATAGCATCCGCATGCATCTATTTATTGTCCGATGAATGTGGCCCTGTAAGCGCTCAAGTCATTGAATTAGAACAATTTCCATTAATAGGTAGAAATTTGCCAAAAAATTGGTTTGGCTCTCATCTATAAAAAAGAAAGATTATTAAATTGATAATATGCCAAAATTAGCAGTATTTCCAAAAGCTTTTATGCAAGAGTTGTGTAAAGATGGCACGATGAAGGTTTCTGAATGGATTGAACTTGCAGCAAAGTTAAAAATAGATGGCTTAGAATGGTATGCAGGTTTTTTAGAAATGCAAGATTCAAACTCTTGGCCAAAGTTTCGACTGCAAGTGGAAAAACATGGGAAAGTAATTCCTATGCTATGCTGCTCTCCTGATTTTACACATCCCGATCCTTCATTTCGACAGAACCAAATACAAAAGCAACTGCTTTGGATAGAAATGACTCATGTTTTAGGTGGCTCATTTTGTAGGGTACTGTCAGGTCAGAAAAGACCGGAACTTTCTATAGAACAAGGGATAACCTTTGCTGCAGAATGTATTGAAGCTTGTTTACCTTTAGCTAAAGAAAAAGGTATTACTTTAATTTTAGAAAATCATTATAAAGACGATTTTTGGGAGTACCCGGAGTTTGCACAACAAATGGATGTTTTTTGTCAACTTTTGGATCGAATAAATCATCCTAATTTTGGAGTTAATTATGACCCTAGCAATACGTTTTTGGCTGGAGAGGACCCTTTAGAACTTCTCTACAAAGTGTCAGACAGAATTGTTACAATGCATGCTAGTGACAGATATTTAATAGAAGGTACAATTGAAGATTTACGAAAGGAAGAAGGTGGGGCCCTAGGTTATGCAAAAAGATTACGTCATGGTGAAATAGGGAAAGGATTAAACAACTATGATGCTATTTTTACAGAATTAAAGAGAGTTGGTTTTGATGGTTGGATAAGTATAGAAGATGGAGTAGATGGCATGGCGCAATTGGAGAGGAGCGTGGCATTTGTTCGAAGAAAGATTTCAGAATATTGGCCTGAATTTTTGGAATGAAATGCCATAGGGCTGAATAGTTTCTATTAAATCTATATAGAGATTATTTAAGTTTTAAAAATAAATAATAAATACTTATTTGCAAGTTTTAATAAAATATTTGCATTTTTTGAATAAGACCTAAAAAATAAAACATGAGCAAATATAGAAATAAAAGATATAAATATCTTTTCACCATTTTTTTAGTGGGCTATTCCTTCTTTTCCTATTCTCAAGTAAAATATTCTGACTATTCAGAAAATGAAAAAGAAAGTATTTTTTTTGATGATTTTTTAATAAATAGTCTTGGATGGAGAGATGATTCAAAGGAAAAATGTAATAAATACGTAATTACGCCAGGGTTTTATGAACTGAAATCTTTATGCAAAGAAAAAATTATTACGAGTGACTTTAATTATAACAATGAGTTTAGAATAGACGAAAATCGTGATTTTGAAATTGAAACTTCTTATATGATTTCAAAGGGAACAGATGAAACTTATTCAAGTATCAGATTTGGTCAGGATACAAACCTTGAAAGACTTTTTAGTTTCGTGTATAACGGAATTGGAGAATTTAGCATTAAGAAATTTGATAACGATTGGATAGATATTATTCCCTGGACCTTTTCTGAGTTGATTAAGAAAAATAGATTTAATAAGATGACTATTCGCAAGCTTGCTAATCAATATTATTTTTTTATTAATGAAGCTCTAGTATTCAATTGCCCACATGAACCATTTTATGGACAAGTGTTAACTTTCTTAACTACTCAAAATTCGACAATGAAAATTGATTTTATTAAAATTTCTCATTTAAAAAGTAAACAAAAGATTCAAATAGATAAAACTCCACCAAAAATTACAATTGAAAAGCCAGTTGTAAATAGAGGGGTAAAAATTGAGGAAACGAACAAACAAATATTGGTAAAAGGGAAAGTTTCTGATAATGTAGGAGTATATGAGGTTTTAGTGAATGGTTTAGAAGTGCATATTGATGCAAACGGTAATTTTGAACAAAATGTAAAGCTTGCCTTTGGCGATAACACAATTGAAGTAAAAGCAACGGATACAAAGAACAATTCTAGCATAGAAACCATAAAAGTTCAAAGACAAGAAAGTGGTTCTGATAACCAAATTAATAGTCTTTCTATAAATAATATAGGTAAGTTTTATGGTCTTATTATTGGGAATAATAAGTATGAAGATCCATCTATTAGAACGCTAGATGAACCAATAAATGATGCCAATAAATTGTATAAAATTCTAACTTCAAAATACAAATTTGAAGAGCAAAATGTAGTTAAGTTGGAAAATGCGAAATATGTGGAAATTATGGACGCATTAGATGAATTAAGTAAAAAATTAACAATAAATGACAATCTTTTAGTTTTTTATGCAGGACACGGCGATTGGGTTGAAGATAAAAATATTGGGTATTGGCTTCCAGTGGATGCCAAAAAAGGTAAAACGGCTTATAATATAGCAAACAGCCGAATTAGCGATTATATGAACTCAATAAAGTCAAAGCACACATTGTTAATAGCTGACGCTTGTTTTAGTGGTGGTATATTTAAAACTAGAAGTATTTTAAGTGATGCTCAACCTGCTATTACAAAACTGTATGATTTATCTAGCAAAAAAGCAATGACAAGCGGAAATCTAAAAGAGGTGCCAGACAAAAGCATATTTATGAAATTTTTAATACAGCGTTTAACCGATAACACAGAAAAATATCTTTCCTCCGATGTTTTGTTTGCTAGCTTTAGGCAAGCGGTTTTAAATAATAGCCAAACTGAGCCACAATATGGTGTTATTCAAAATGCTGGGGATGAAGGTGGTGAGTTTATTTTTGTTCAAAAATAATGTATCCTATATTCAAGGTCTTGAAAGTCGCTATTTCTTCAAAAATTATGCTTAATTTATGGGAGGTTTGAATGTCTTTTTTTATTCTGATTTTGTGCAAAAGGGATGAAAACTTAATCAGACCGAAATATATACTTTTTATAAAAATTAAAACCTTCCTTATTTTAAAGCCGAAAGATATTCTAACAAATCTAAATATTCTTTTTCTGCTAGAGAGAAAGCGGGCATCATGGAAGTTTTCATTACAGAAACAGCTTTTACTTGCTCTTTTTTATACGAAATTATTGTAGATTGCCCGGGAATTTTTAGCATGAAAGCATCATTGGTTTTACTCGTTATAATTGCTTGAAGGCTAGAGCCGTCTTTGAGGGAAATTGTATAGCCTTCATAGCCAAAACTTATGCCTTGGTTTGGGTTAATTATCGCATTGTAAATACTCTCTTTTGTTAGTTTTTTTCCAATTTGACTTAAACCAGGCCCAAAATCATTCCCTTGTCCATTCGCTACATGACAGGTAGTGCAATAGTTTTTGAATAGCTCTTCTCCTTTAACTGCATCTCCTTTTTTTGAAAGAAATTTTACATTAAACGGGATACTATTTGTAGTAGGCTTTCCAAACTTGTTTTCAAATTCTGTTTTCAAATCGCTATGAAAAGTCTTTGACATTACTATTTTAGCAGCGGGAATTAGCTCCTTACTCACTTTATTTACTTTTATTAAATCCCATAACTTTTCATCACTTTGATAACCAACCATGGCCAGCATTGCTGCTTCTCGGATTTTGAAGGAATATTTCTTATTTGAAAAAATTAAGATCAATTGTTTCGTAATTGATTCGTTATCAACTTGCCCAAGGCTAGAAATGGTTTTGATTAACGTATTTTCTTCTATTGGGCGTTTGGCTAATGCTTCTCTAATGGGCATTATACCAAAAAGTTGAGCCAATACACTTGCTGCTTGTAAAATAATCTCGTTATTTTGGCTTTTATTTAAAATAGAAAGAATCTTTTCTTTTTGCTCTTTTACTTCATATCTGGATACAATTTCTAAATAGTCTTTTTCATTTTTTATTTCAAAAAGTAGAGAAGGAAGAATTGCAGTAAATTCTGAATTAGATTTTATTAATTCAGCATCAAAATGTTTAAAAACTAATAGTTTGTATTCAGTATTTGCTTTTAACATTTCAAGTAAAGCAAGGTTTTTTTCTTTTCCATTTTGCAAATCAAACGCTCTAAAATATTTTTTTGCTTCTTGGGTATTCGATTTCTTTATTATTTCTGCCAATAATTTAGGAGTAAATTTTGCTCGACTTCTCCAAACAATATCTTTACTTAATTCATCATTTATCCAATTTCCCCCCTTTAATTTAAGAAACTTGCTTAAATAATGGTCCCAAAAACCATCTGCTGCTATACCTAATGCTTCTAAATACCATTTATCACCAGAGCTATAGGAGTCTGTTAATGCTAACCAAACTTCAAAATTTTCTTTACGATAAATACTTGTTGATACCGCCTGTTTTACTTCAAAAGAAGAGTCTTTAGCCATTTTCAGGAAAAAGGAGGAATCGAAAATGACATTTTTAGATGCTATTCTTACTGCAGTTGCTCGGATATTTTCATTTTTACTATTTGAAGCTTCTAGAATATACTTCGGATTTAATTTGGCCAAAAGCCATAAGGCACGAGCTTGAAATTCGGGTTTTCCTTTTAAAAATAATTGATACAGAACGGTTTCGGCACGATTTCCAAGTTTTTCTAGAGCTGAAAAAGCTATAAATCGTGTAGAAATATTTGGGCTTTGTAATGCCAAAATTAAAGAGTTAATATCATTGAAATTGTATTTAGGAACAGAAAATTTTTCTCCTTTTTTAGCTATTCTATATACTCTTCCTTTTTCTAAATCGCCAACAAAATGGCCACCAACACCCGTGTCATACCAATCAGCCACAAAAATGGAACCGTCAGGAGCCACACAAATATCCGAAGGCCTAAACCATCTATCTTTTTGAGAAGCATCTAAAACGTTTTTTGGTTTTAATAAATACCCCCCACTTTTTGAAACGATATCGAATGAATTCAGCTCGTTGGTACCTGCATCGGCTAAAAACAGCCTATTAGTGTATTGTTGCGGTAATGCGTCTCCCTCATATATCAAAATGCCAGTTGGAGAACCCGAAAACGTTAGATGAAGATTTGGTACCACCCCAGGGTCATTTTGATGCCAGTGTCGAAGATATACTGAATCTTCCATATTGGTTCTTGGCACTCTCCAATCTGCTCCAGTCATTTCGTCTTTATATCCAAAATTTCCATGAGGCAAAACATAATTTAATCTATTGGATTGTACACCATCATCGTCGTTGTCTGATTGCCATACTCTACCATAAGAATCTACAGCCAATTCATAATTATTTCTAAAATTCCAACCTAAAACTTCAAATTTTGACCCTTCTAAATTGCATCTGATAGCCATTCCATCTTGAAAAGGGGTTTTATTACTATTAATTTCTCTTCCGTAGATATCTTTTAAAGGTTGATTGTTCTTGTCTAAAAGTCCAGTGCCAAGATTACCCATACTAAAATAAAGCATACCATCTGGTCCAAAAACGAAAGAATGCAATCCATGGTCATTTTGAAAACCACCAATAGTTTTAAATAATATTTCTTTTTTATCGGGTACATCATCTCCGTTTAAGTCTGTAAATATTAGAGCATTTGGTGAGGAAGAGATAATTACTTTATTTCCTAATACTGCAATTCCTAAAGCGGAGTTGACATCTTCTCCCTGATAAAAGACTTTAGTTTTATCTGATATTCCATCCCCATTTGTGTCTTCTAGAATTAGAATTCTATCTCCTTTTTTTCTGTAAGGCACATTGTTTACTTCATTCCTATAATTATATGCCTCACAAATCCAAACTCTCCCCTTGTGGTCAATATCCATGTTTGTAGGATTAGCGAAATTGGGTTCTGACCCAAAAAGAGTAAGTTCCAATTCAGGATTTTCTACTTTTATGCCTTCAATAGTTTGATGTTCTTTGGCTTTACCTTCAGGAAAACGATCGAAATTTGTTTCATTTTTTGAATGACAAGCCTTCAATAGAAATACAATTAAAACAATTGGGATATATTTAAGCATAATTTCTTAATACAAAAGCAAATAACAGTATGTTTTTTTGAATTGTTTGAACAAAGGTAGAAGGCGAACTTGATTAATACAATGCTAATAGAATGCTTTCAACTAATTATTTTAATGTTTGGTCAATTATTTCCCTAAGTTCTTTTTCTTTTTTAAATATATCAACTAGTAATAAACGCTGGTTTTTGGCTCTGTTTAAGTTATGTTTTGGGTATTTTGTTGGGTAATACGTATCGTTGATTAGATAGTCAGTTAAAAATCGGAGACCTTGCATATAAATCATAAATGGACCAGCGAAAAATAAATTTTCTTTTTCTTCAACACTTAAAAGATTTTTT
Organism: Cytophagaceae bacterium; assembly: GCA_031420365.1. GTDB lineage: Bacteria > Bacteroidota > Bacteroidia > Cytophagales > Spirosomataceae > Leadbetterella. The sequence goes on along the minus strand of JANOMP010000287.1, from coordinate 15,256 downwards.
AATTGACTTAAGTAACCTTTTGTTAAGGCTTTAAAGAATGGGATTCTTATTTTTATATTTTTAAAATTCGTACTTTCTTCCGATTCTGCACAAGTGTAAGTTCTTACCATATCTCCAAAATCTGAAATTATCTTCCCGGGCATTAAAGTATCTAGGTCGCAAACGCAGATACTTTTATTGGTATCTCGATTAAACAGTACATTATTAATTTTAGTGTCATGATGTATCATTCGTGTTGGATAATTGGGGTCCGAAATAATATTTTCATAGATTTTTATAAGAATTTTTTGATCTATAAAGAATTTGATTTCTTCTGCTTCTTCTTTTATCCTGTCGGCATTTCCTTTTTTTAAGGCTTCTGTAAATTGTACATATCTCCAACTTAGGTTATGGAAATCAGGAATGCTTGGTTTTAATCCATCCAAAGGCATACCATTAAGATTTTTGACAAAGAGTCCAAATGCCTTTGCTGCTTCGAATGCCATTTCTTCTTTTGATACTGTGTCAATGGAATAAGAATTTTTAATAAAAGGGCTTAAACGCCAATAATTTCCATTTTCTTCAAAAATATTTTCACCAGTAATAGTTTTTCTTTCATGAATAAACAAATATTCTGGATGATTCTGATTCAGAAATTGGGAGGCAGAATAAATATTTTTGGCTATTATTCTCGGATTACTAAATACACCCGTGTTTATTTTTTGTAAGATAAATCGCTCATTTGTACTTGATGAAAATAACAAATAGGTATCATTAATATGTCCAGAGCCAAATCTATTTATTTCGAAAATAGAAGAATCAAGGCCAAAGGCCAATAATATTTGCTTCAAAATAATTGAATTTTTGTATTATTTAAATTATAATCCTAATTGAATATAAAAAAGGGTTTAGCGAATTAATAGAAATACACTTCATCTGTAAAAAACCACCCTTTTTCTCCTTTTCCTTTATGCCAATTGGGTAGTTTAGCTACTGGTTTTGCGATTATTTTGATCTTATCAAAACTTTGATTCTCTAAAGCTACATTTAGTGCTTTTATTGCACTTTTTTCAGGCTTAGTTAATGCTATTGGCTTAATTTTTTTAAGCAAATTAAATGGCTTGTTATCTTTACTTATCCATATTTCTATCCATTCAGGAGGCATAATATAGCCATTGTCTTTTTGTAAATAACTAATAGTTAATCCTTTAAATACTTCGTTTGGTTTAAAGCTAATAATTGACTCAAAATTATTTTCTCTAAATCCTAGCCAATTTGCTTCTTTTTGATTGGTCATATCACCCTGCTTTAAATCTATCAGCGTATTACCGCCATTTCCAAGATATTTTACATCTGGCTTTAGATTTAGAATTGCAGATTGAGCTCTTATTTCAGATTTAAAGAAATTGTATTCCACTTCTTTTGAGCTCAACCAACCTTCTTTAGTAGCTAATAACTTAATATTAGTAAAAGAATTAAGAGTAATAGGTTGTTTATATAGCGTTGATTTTATAGAATCTGGAGCCGTGCCGTCCAGCGTATACCGAATTTCTACATTTTTTAATGTATGTTTAAATGCTACTTTTTCATTGGCTTCTAAAACAAACTTATCATTAATTGCAACGGGTGGATTCAAATTAAGTTTTTCAACTAAAGAGGCATCAAAACCTAGCTCAAATTTTAGTTTTGGGTAAGTTTTTTGCCATTTTTCAACTTGACTTTTAGTAATTGTCGTACTCCAAACAAAAACTTTTTTTAAGCTTGGGTGCTTGGTAAGCTTTTCTATTTCTTTACTTGAAATTTTAGTATTTGAAATGGCTAATTCCTCAAGTTTTTTGCATTTTAATAGATTTTCAATGCCTTTTCCTTCTATATTGGTTTGGTTTAGATTTAAGTATTCCAAATTTTCAAAATTCCCTAATGTTTTAAAAATTTCATCTGTAACTGGCATTTTTGAAAGATTTAAACGGACCAATTGTTGTTTTATGTCTTGAAGGTTTTGAAGTGCTTTTATATCAAATTTGGAACTTACAAAAAATGATGCTTGCAAAGCGGGAGATTCATATGCTATAGGAACAACTGAGCAATAGGGAGAATTTATTTTTTCTAGAGTAGTCTCTCTTGTGCTATTAAATTTATACTCTTTCGCTTCTGCCAGTTTGGGACTAGATAGTTTTTTGAAATAGGACTGAGTTGGCAGTTTATTTGTAGTTGATTTACTATCAGCTCCTTCTGCTATCCAAGTTTTTATTAAGAATAATTCTGCTGGTGTAAGTTGAGGTTTCCCTTTAGGAGGCATATGTTTTTTTTCTTCTAAAGGTAATCGGGCTCTAAGTAAAATATGGCTTTTAAGGGTGTCTAGGGCATACCATAATGGTCCATTTTTACCACCCTTTAACATTTTTTCAATGCTAGTCATACTTAACGCGCCTTTTGTTTTTTTATCGTTGTGACACGACCTGCATTTAAACTCTAAAATAGGTTCTATATGTTCCTCAAAGACAGTTTTGTTTTCTAAATCTATTTTTTTGTCAGTGGACAGTCCAGAGAAAACAAAATTTTCGCCGTGGGTTACTTCACCTCCAAGATGCCCAGCCCAAAGCATAGAAACAGATATAAATGATAATGTTACAAGTTGTAAAATCTTAAATTCTTGAATTTTACTTTTTAATTCCAAAGCTAAATAGCATAAAACACTAAAAGTGAACCCAATCCATTTGTGCCAAAATAAAGTATTTGGATCATATCCATTTTCTTGAGCTAATAATAAGCCCATAAAAGCACTTAATGCACTGGTAAATGATAAAAAAACTAAAATAATTTCAAACAATATTTTAAAGCTTTTATCTTCGAAATGTTTTTTGAATAGAAAAAAGAATAAAAGGACAGTTAATGCTCCAATAGGTAAATGCAGCATAATAGGATGAAATCGTCCTATGGGGTTAAGCCAGGCAGGTACTAAAAGGTGCTTTTCAAAAGCTAAAAAAAATAGTAGAATCAGATTTAAACCAAAACTAAAATAGGAAAGGTATTTCGTAATTTTCATTCAATTTTTATGCTAATAATCCTGGTATAATATTACCAGCTACGTCGGTAAGTCTATAGCGCCTTCCTAAATGTTTATACGTTAATTTTTCATGATTAAGGCCCATAGTGTGCATAACCGTTGCATGAAAATCATGAATATGAACAGGGTCTTTAATTATATTATATCCAAATTCGTCGGTTTCTCCATATACCGTTCCACCTTTTATTCCACCGCCTGCCATCCAGATACTGTAAGCTCTTGGATGATGGTCTCTACCATAGTTATCAACTGAAAATTTACCTTGAGAATAGTTGGTTCTTCCAAATTCCCCACCCCAAATAACTAAAGTTTCATCAAGAAGTCCACGTTGTTTTAAATCGGTAATAAGTGCTGCTGATGCTCTATCTACGTCTTCAGCTTGCAAAGACATCTCTCCAGCAAGATTGCCGTGTTGATCCCAACCTTGGTGATACAGTTGGACAAACCGTACACCAGACTCTGAAAGTTTTCTAGCTAAAAGTGCATTTGCTGCGTAAGTTCCAGGCACCAAACATTCTGGACCATACATTTTAATAATATGGTCTGGCTCTTTTGAAAGGTCAGTAAGTTCTGGAACAGCTGTTTGCATTCTGTATGACATCTCATATTGTTGAATTTTCGCTTGAACTTCTGGGTCCCCATTTTCTTCAAAACCTAAGTGGTTTAGCTCGGCTAAATTATCCAACATCCGCCTTCTGGCTACTTTGTCTGTTCCTTCTGGATTGTTTAAATACAAAATGGGGTCTTCACCACTTGAAAAAACCACCCCTTGATGTGTGGAATCTAAAAAGCCATTAGTCCAAAGTTTTGAATACACCCCTTGGCCATTTCCTCTGCCTCTTGAAAGTAATACGCAAAAAGCAGGAAGATTTTTATTGTCGTTTCCCAATCCATAGCTCAACCAAGCTCCCATACTTGGGCGATTACCAACTTGAGCACCGGTTTGCAAAAAAGTTAAAGCTGGATCGTGGTTAATTGCCTCGGTGTTCATGGTTCTAACTATACAAATGTCGTCTGCAATTTTAGCAATATTTGGGAATAGATCGCTTATCCAAGCCCCAGATTTTCCGTATTGATTAAACTTGAAAAATGAACCTACTAAAGGAAAATTGGCTTGGCTTGAAGTCATGCCGGTAAGTCTCTGCGTGCCTCTAATAGATTCTGGCAAATCTTGACCTGCCATTTTGTTTAAAAGAGGCTTATAGTCAAAGCTTTCTAATTGGGAGGGTGCTCCATTTTGAAAAAGATAAATGACACGTTTGGCCTTAGGTGCAAAATGTGGTAAACCTAATGGCAATTCTCCACCTAAATCGGAGCCATCTCCTTTAAACAGCTCAGGCATCATTAAAGATCCAAGTGCTAAGCTGCCCAATCCTACTGCAGTTTTTCCCAAGAAATGTCTTCTGTTGACATGAAGCCTGCTATTTAGAAATTCATTTTCCATATTTTTATGCTCTAATTATGGTTTCTTCCATATTAAACATCATTTGGAAGGTTTGCATTAATGCTGCCCAAATGATGGTATCTTTAACCTTAGAATGTTCATATTCTCCAATTTTTGCCAAAGCATTTATTTTTTTTGGATTTACTTTAAAAAACTTTTTTTCTTCCTCATAAAAGCTAATTAATATTTTCAATTCTTTATTTGAAGGCTTTCTGCACACAATTTTACGGAATCCTTCTGTAATTGCATCTTCAATTCTGGCATGTTTAATTAATTGTTTTTCAGCCAATACTCTTGAACTTTCTAAAACTTGCGGATCGTTAAGCATCGCTAATGCTTGCAGAGGGGTGTTTGTTCTGTTTCTTTGTACCTCACATTGATCGCGGTTACTGGCATCAAAAATCAGCATGGTTGGAGGAGGCACAGTTCTTTTTATAAATACGTACATTCCTCTTCTATATAAATCTTTTCCATGGTCTTGAACATATCTTGACAATGATCCTCTTCCAGAGGTCGCTACTTCCCATAAACCTTTTGGCTGATAAGTTTTAACACTAGCCCCACCAATTTCAGGGTTTAGAATATCACTAGCTGCAAGTACATGGTCTCTTACTATTTCAGCTTGAAATCGAAGTCTTGGGGCTCTTGATAAATATATGTTTTCTGGATCTATCTGTAAATGCTTTGGTTCAATTTTAGAAGATTGCCTGTAAGTGGCTGAGGTTACAATCATTTTTACAAGCCTTTTGATATTCCAACCGTGATCTTGAAAATCTACTGCTAACCAATCTAAAAGTTCAGGATGTGTTGGTAGTTCACCTTGCATACCAAAATCACCTGTAGTTTTAACTAAGCCTCGTCCAAAAAATTGTTCCCAAATCCGGTTTACATAAACTCTTGAAGTTAGGGGATTATCGTGTGAAAACATCCACTGAGAAAGTCCATATCTGTTTTTCTCGTATTTTAAAGTATCATAATTCAAGATATTTCGTGGTAATCCAAAATCTACGACATCTCCATGCGCATCATAATTACCTCTTGTTAATATATACGTTGGACGAATAACAGAAGAATCTTTCATTACCATGACTTTTAAGCTCATGGTATCTTTTTTATTAATAAAATTGAAGATCGATTTAACGTCTTCATCATTGATTTGCATATTTGGAGGATCGGCATAAGAAGCATCGATAGTTCCAAAAATTCCTTTTTCTGGTACTTGGTTGAAAAAGGCAAAAGTGCTATAATACTCTTTTTGACTAATAGGGTCGTATTTGTGGTCGTGGCAATGAGCACATTCAAAAGTTAATGCTAGCATCGATTTTCCGAAAGTATTGGTACGGTCTGTTACATATTCAATGCGATATTCTTCGTCTATTACACCGCCTTCTTGAGTTATTTTATGGTTTCTGTTAAAGCCAGTAGCCAAAGTCATTTCTTTCGATAGTGGATGCCAAGGCATTTTCTTAGCGAGAATATCACCGGAAAGTTGCCAAGTAATAAATTTTCTGTAACTGTAATTAGAATTGAAAGCGTGTATAACCCAGTCTCTCCAAGGCCACATGGTACGTAATCCGTCATCCTGATAACCATGTGAATCAGCATATCTGGCAATATCCAGCCAATTTAAAGCCATTTTTTCGCCAAAATGTTTGTTTGTTAATAATTCATCGACAATCTTTTCATAAGCTTTCTGTGATTCGTCTTTTAGAAATTTATCTTGTACATCTAAGCTGGGAGGCAAACCCATCAAATCAATACTTACACGTTTCAATAACCTTTCCTTTTGTTCTTCATTTGAGGGCGAAAGACCTCTTTTTGACATTTTATCAAAGATAAAATTATCAATAGGGTTTTTTACCCAATCTTTGTCAGCTTTTGGTAATTGCTTTGGTTTTACTGGACTTAAAAACGACCAGTGCTTTTTGTATTTTGCACCTTGTTTAATCCATTTTTCGATAAGCTCAATTTCATAAGGTTCTAGTTTTAGATTAGAATTGGGCGGAGGCATTTTAATATCTGGATCTTCAGATATTATTCGATTATACATTTCTGATTTACTTGGCTCACCTTTTACTACAACATGGACTTTTGGATTATCTTTTAAAGCGGAATATGCACCCTCAGGAGTGTCAAGTCTTAAATTTGCTTCTCGTTTTTTTGCATCGGGCCCATGACATTTATAGCATCGGTCGGAAAGAATAGGCCTTATATGAAAATTATAATCGACTTCATCTGGCATCTCATGGCTTTTTCCAGAGGTTTCGGTGCATAAAAATTGATAAAAAGAAAAAATTACAATACCAGAAAAGATAATAATTAAGAATTTAAATTTCATAAGGAAGGTTGAATAACCAACAAAATTAAAGATTAATTTAGCAAATGCTTTAAGTAATTAATTTTTTTTAATAACCTTTCTGGCTTTTAAATAAAAATTTTGGCATTACAGGATTTAGAGTGGAGAAATATTCATTTGTGAAATCTTTTAGAAAACAAATAGCTCATTGTTCCATTAATCACAAAAACGTCCGTATGAAAATTTTTAAGCAAGTTAAATTGCTAATAGCTAGATAATTAATTTAAAAATTCATGGCGGACGGCCGAGTCAGGATTTTTTTTTGTGAGTGTTTTTGGCTGAGCTTGTATTCCAGTTGGCCCGACATTCGGATTTTTTTCAAAAAAAAAGTAAGGCTAACAACAAATTCAGTAAACAGCAATCATTAATTAAAGTTTATAAAATTCAGGGTTTCACTCTAAATCCTGTAAATCCAAAATTATAAAACAAGAATACCTACAAAAAATAGTAATGTTTTAAAAATCAATATGAATCCTCATGATTACATTGCATTAAAATAGTTAATTCAAATTAAATTTAATCCAAAAAAATGACTAAAAATGCCATTTCTATTACTTCTGGAGGTTTTGATTTTTATTTTGACGAAAAAGAAGTATCCAGTATAAAAAGTATTTCTCATAAACCTGAATCATTTTCTATCTTAAGCGAAAATGAAAAAATTGTTGGTGTAGTTTCAAAAAATAGAAGTCTAAAAAATAATTATAAGGTGGAAATAGAGGGTGAGTATTTTGATGTTTCTATTAAATCTGAACTTGATCTTTTATTGCAATATATGGGCTTAAATTCGATGGTAATTAATAAGCTAAAAGTAATAAAAGCCCCAATGCCTGGCTTGGTAATAGAGATTAATGTGGAAGAGGGACAAAAAGTAGATGAAAATGAAAAAATTTTAGTTTTAGAAGCCATGAAAATGGAAAATGTCTTAAAAATTTCTCATGAAGCGGTAATTAAGAAGGTTTTAATAAAAAAGGGGCAAGCCGTAGAAAAAGGTCAGATTTTGATAGAATTAGGCTAAGAAATGGAAGATTTTTACAAGGGATTTGAAAAGATATCAAATGAAAAATGGCTCCTTCAAGTTGAAAAAGAGCTAAAGAAGCCATTAGGACTTTTTAAAATAAATTCTACATTAAGCTATAATTCTTTTGTTGGATTTGAGGATAGTCTTGCTATTCCACTAACAAACACCAAATCTGAATTGGGCTGGACTATTTGTCAAATAATACAAGCCAAATCTCCTATTGAGATAAATAAGGAGGCTTTAATAGCTTTAGAAGGCGGGGCTTCTGGGTTATCGATTTCAATAAATGCATTGTGGGAACCAAAAGATTTTGAATTTTGCTTTCATGAAGTTTTGTTAAACATTATAAAAATTCGATTAAAAATCTCTTTAAATGAAAATTCAAGAATTGCAACTTTAAGGAATTTGGAAGCATATTTGATGAAAACGAGTTTCAAAAGGGATGATATTTCATTTTTTTTAGTTCAGGATACATCTAATTTTAAAATTTACCCTTCGCTTGATTTTTTGAAATATGAAATTTCAATTTATTCAGACTTCTCTATTGTTGAAAAACTCACTGCTATTTTAAAGCAAGCTGAAAAAGTAAAATTTCATGACCTTCCTTCTGCTGATATTGTTTTTGCAATTGTTTCGCAAGAGAATTTTTATTTGAATATTGCTCAAATAAAAGCGATTAAATGGCTGTGGATAAAAATTCAAGAGGCTTATGGTATAAATAAGCCAGTTCCAGCTATTGTACATCTTAATATAAATTCAAAAAATCAAGATCCAAATTTACAAGTAGTAATATCCACACAACAAGCAATTTCCTCTTCAATTGGAGGAGCTGATTTAATTGAAATTGATGCTCTAAATTATAATTTAGAAAATTATTCACGTCTATTTTCAGATCGATTAACCAGGAACATCCAGAATATTTTAGAGCTGGAAAGTTTTTTCAATAAAACATTAGATGCTTCAAAAGGGAGCTATTTTATAGATAATCTTACAAAGAATTTGATAAAGGAAGTTTGGAAATTTTTTATTGAAGCGTAAATGAAAAAAATATTGGTTGCCAACCGTGGAGAAATTGCTCTTCGAATTATGAAAACCATAAAAAAAATGGGCATTAAGACTGTGGCCGTATACTCTGATGCTGACAAAAATGCCTTGCACGTTCGATTTGCAGATGAGGCTGTTTGCTTAGGAGAGGCCATCTCCAGCAAATCGTATTTAAATATGGACAAAATCCTTGCTTTTGCTCTGGAATTGGGTGTTGATGGCATTCATCCTGGGTATGGTTTTTTAAGTGAAAACGCTTTATTTGCTAAAAAAGTAACAGAAGCAGGTATCATTTTTATTGGACCGGATTCACATTCCATTACTTTAATGGGGTCTAAATTAGCAGCAAAGGAATGTGTTAAGAAATATAATATTCCGATGGTACCAGGCGCCGATCAAGCTATTGAAAATAAAGAAGAAGCCAAAAAAATTGCGAAAGAGATAGGTTTTCCTATTCTTATAAAAGCTTCAGCAGGTGGCGGAGGGAAAGGAATGCGTGTAGTTGAAAAAGAGGAAGAGTTTGATGAACAGATGGAAAGAGCTAAAAGCGAGGCACTTTCAGCTTTTGGTGATGGCTCTGTTTTTGTTGAAAAATATTTAGCTTCACCAAGACATATTGAAGTACAGGTGTTAGGGGACAAGTTTGGGAACATAATTCATCTTTTTGAAAGAGAGTGCAGTATCCAAAGGCGTCACCAAAAAGTAATAGAAGAGGCCCCCTCTGCTATTTTAACCCCTGAATTGAGAGATAAGATTGGGGAGGCGGCCGTGAAAGTTGCAAAGTCATGTCAATATATTGGAGCTGGAACTGTAGAATTTTTATTAGATGAAAAGTTGAATTTTTATTTTTTAGAAATGAATACTCGCTTGCAGGTGGAGCACCCTGTTACCGAGTTAATTACAGGTATTGACTTAGTGGAACAACAGATAAAAATAGCAAAAGGAGAAATTCTTTCATTTTGTCAAGACGATCTGAAAATCACAGGGCATTCAATAGAACTGAGAGTTTATGCGGAAGACCCTTTGAATGATTTTCTGCCTTCAATTGGCAAAATAACGAGGTATCAAATTCCTGAAGGAGATGGAATTAGATTAGATGATGCATACGAAGTAGGAATGGAGATTCCAATCTATTACGACCCCTTGATTGCAAAATTAGTTACCTACGGTTCCAATAGGTTGGAGGCTATTCAAAAAATGAGGGAGGCCATTGGTCAATTTAAAATAGAAGGTTTTTCGAGTACATTGCCTTTTGGGATGTTTGTCATGAACCATGAAAAATTTATTTCGGCTGAATTTGATACCCATTTTGTGAAAAATTATTTTTCTAAAGAGCAATCTAAAGAATGGCAAAAAAAGAAAGCTAAAAAAGCGGCATTGTTAGCTTTAAAATATCATGAATTAAATAAAGATATCATAGAATTAGATGATAATCAAAGCCTTAATTGGCGGAAAAGATGAAAAGAGCAGATTTTTCAAAAATTGATTTATTTTCAGAAATAGAAATAGAAATAGAAAGAATTGATGGATGTCTTTCAGCCGAAGGCATAGAGATTTTGCCCAATATAGAATTTGAAAAATTCTCACATTTAGAATTCAAACCAGGCTTTGCACCATTTTTGGGAGGGCCTTATGCTAGCATGTATTTAAATAAGCCTTGGACAATTCGGCAATACGCGGGTTTTTCTACAGCAGAAAAAAGTAATAATTTTTATAGAAGCAATTTAGCACAAGGTCAAAAAGGACTATCTGTGGCTTTCGATTTAGCGACACATCGAGGGTATGATTCTGACCATCCCCGAGTATTTGGAGATGTAGGCATGGCAGGTGTGGCAATTGACACAGTTGAAGACATGAAAATACTTTTTAATAAAATTCCACTTGCAGAAATGTCAGTTTCTATGACTATGAATGGTGCAGTTATTCCAGTTCTGGCTTTTTTTATTGTTGCGGCAGAAGAACAAGGCGTTAAAATGGAGCAGCTTTCAGGTACCATTCAAAATGACATTTTGAAAGAATTTATGGTAAGGAATACTTACATTTATCCACCTAGACCTTCTATGAAAATAATTTCTGATATTTTTGCTTTCACAGCTAAAAATATGCCGAAATTCAATTCAATCAGTATAAGTGGATACCACATGCATGAGGCAGGAGCGCCTGCCCACCTAGAACTTGCTTATACACTCGCTGATGGTTTAGAATATCTAAAAACGGGTGTAGCATCGGGTTTGGACATAGATGATTTTGCTCCTAGATTATCATTTTTTTGGGGGATAGGGATGAATTTTTTTATGGAGATTGCTAAAATGAGAGCCGCCAGACTTATGTGGGCAAGAATTGTAAACAGATTTAATCCTAAAAACCAAAAATCTTTGGCTTTAAGAACGCATTGTCAAACCTCGGGATGGAGTTTAACCTCGCAAGATCCATATAACAATATTGCTCGCACAACCATTGAAGCAATGGCAGCAGTTTTTGGTGGCACACAATCCTTACATACTAATTCTTTAGATGAAGCAATTGCTTTACCAACCGACTTTTCTGCTAAAATTGCAAGAGAAACTCAAAAATATTTGCAAAGTGAGGAAGTCGGATTAACTAATGCAATAGATCCTTGGGCGGGTTCTTTTTATGTGGAATACTTAACAGATCAATTAGTGCAAAAGTCATGGGAATTAATAGAAGAAGTGGAAAACTTAGGAGGGATGTTGACTGCAATTGAAAAAGGAATACCAAAATTAAGAATAGAAGAAGCCGCCACTAGAAAGCAAGCTGCTATTGATAGTGGAAGAGATAAAATCGTAGGAGTAAATTGCTATATTTCAGACGAAAAAGTAAACTTGAATACTTTGGTGATTGATAATGCAGCTGTTAGGGAAGGCCAAATAGCTTTAATTAATAAAACGAAAGCAGAAAGAGATTCTCAAAAAGCATTAGAAGCTCTAAAAGAAATCACAAAGTGTGCAGAAACTGGTTTAGGAAATCTATTGGAAAAAGCAATTTTAGCAACAAAAGCTAGGTGCACTTTAGGAGAAATATCGGAAGCTTTAGAGAAAACTTTTGGAAGGTATTCTGCACAATTACAGACTGTTAAAGGGGTATATTTAAAAGCTATGGACAAAGATAAAATTTTTAAAGAAGCACAAAAATTAAGCCATGTTTTTGCTGAAATGGATGGAAGGAGACCGAGGATTTTAGTCGCAAAACTTGGGCAAGATGGCCATGATAGAGGGGCAAAAGTAATCGCGACAGGATTTGCTGATATTGGTTTTGATGTGGATATTGGTCCGCTGTTTCAAACTCCAAAAGAAGCTGCTCATCAAGCTATTGAAAATGATGTCCACATAGTTGGAATAAGTTCTTTGGCCGCAGGGCATAAAGCATTGGTGCCTGAGGTTTTAGAAGAATTGAAAATTTTAGGCCGACCAGATATCTTTGTGATAGTTGGTGGTGTTATTCCGCCTCAAGACTATGATTTTTTATTTAAATCAGGAGTAAAAGGCATTTTTGGAACTGGTACTTCTATTGCTCAAGCAGGAAAAGAAATTATTGAATTGTTGATTAATGAATATTGATTTACTTTCATAATATTAGGATATTAAAAAGCTAAATAGAAAAATTTGGCCTTATTTTAAAGCATTTATATGAGTAAGAAAACGGAAATCTTAAAAGAAAAATTGGCCAAGGCACTTTTAGGCGGTGGCAAAACAAGAATTGAAGGACAACATAAAAAGGGTAAACTTACAGCTAGGGAGCGTATAGAAGTTTTACTAGACGAAAATTCTTTTGAAGAAATTGGAGCTTTGGTTATTCATCGCACTAAAGATTTTGATATGGAAAATCAAATATATTATGGTGACGGAGTAGTAACAGGTTATGGGGCTATTGACTCAAGAATTGTTTATGTTTTTTCCCAAGATTTCACGGTGTTTGGAGGGTCACTTTCGGAAACTCATGCCGAAAAAATTTGTAAAATAATGGATATGGCCATGAAGAATGGTGCCCCCCTAATAGGACTAAACGATTCTGGGGGAGCTAGAATTCAAGAAGGCGTTCGGTCTTTAGGGGGGTATGCTGAAATTTTTTACAGGAATGTTAGAGCCTCTGGTGTAATTCCTCAAATTTCAGCAATAATGGGTCCTTGTGCAGGTGGGGCAGTGTATTCACCTGCTATTACAGATTTCACATTGATGGTAGAAAATTCCAGTTATATGTTTGTAACTGGACCAAATGTGGTAAAAACCGCAACAAATGAAGAAGTTAGTTCGGAGGAACTAGGAGGAGCAATGACGCATGCAACAAAGTCAGGGGTAACACATTTAACAGCATTAAACGACTACGATTGCATTCAACAAATAAAAAGATTGTTGGGTTATATGCCTCAAAATTGTGAAGAAACCACAAAGAAAATGCCCTATATATTAGGAGATGAGATAAAAGAAAAGTTGGAAAGCATTGTTCCAGATAACGCCAATCAACCGTATGAAATGCGAGAGGTGATTTCACAAATAGCTGATTGTGATTCTTTTATGGAAATTCATAAAAATTATGCTGAAAATATTGTAGTTGGCTTTGCAAGACTAGCGGGTAGAAGTATAGGAATTATTGCCAATCAGCCAATGTTTTTGGCAGGAGTTTTAGATATTGATAGTTCAAAAAAAGCAGCAAGGTTTACTCGCTTTTGTGATTGTTTTAGAATTCCATTGTTGGTTTTAGTAGATGTGCCTGGCTTTTTACCAGGAACTGACCAAGAATGGCAGGGGATAATTACAAATGGAGCCAAGCTTTTGTATGCCCTAAGCGAGGCAACAGTTCCTAGAGTGACAGTAATTACTAGAAAAGCATATGGTGGAGCCTATGACGTGATGAATTCTAAACACATAGGGGCAGATATGAACTTTGCATGGCCAGGGGCAGAAATAGCAGTAATGGGAGCAAAGGGGGCTTCGGAAATTATTTTCAAAAAAGAGATAGCTGATGCTGTTAATCCTTTGGAAAAATTGAATGAGAAAGAGAAAGAATATGCTAGTCTTTTTGCTAACCCTTATATTGCTGCACAACGAGGGTTTATTGATGAAGTTATTGAACCTCGATTTACTCGTAAAAAACTTATAAAAGCTTTTCAAATGTTAGAAAACAAAGTAGACCATTTGCCTAAGAAAAAGCATGGCAACATACCTTTGTGAGATTTTTTTAGACCTCACAATCATAAAAATATAAAACCCACGTGTCAGATATGTACATTTTTTTGTAATTTTACTGTTTAAATATTTAATTCAATGAACTTTAAAGAAGTATATGCGACAGCGAAGTCAACTTTAGCCGATATTCTTGGTTCTGAACTTATGGACTTCAGATTAGAGCAAGTTAAGAAAAATAAAGAAGAAGATTCTTGGGATGTAGTGGTATCTTATTTATTGAGCAATATTAATATATCTAAATCCCCTCTTTCGGCTCTTGGATCCAATTCTTTGCCTTATGAAAGAGTTTATAAACAAGTTAAAATTGACGAAGAAGGTGTTGCTGAACTTTTGATCTATGAAAAGGATTAATTGGCTTTTATAAATGATAATAATTGATACCAATAGCCTAATTATATTGGTTTTGGGTTTGATAGATCCTAATCAAATAAATTCACATCGCCGTACCTCAATTTATGATAAAAAGGATTTTGATTTTTTGATAGAAAAAATTCAAGATTTAAAGAATTTGATAATTTTTCCAAATGTTTGGACTGAATTGGATAACCTTTTAAATGGTTTTTCTGGTAAATTAAAGAATGATTATATAAATCAATTGAGATTCCTGTCAAAAACATCGACAGAGAGTTTTATGTCCTCCAATAAAGCTTTTGAACTACATTCAATTTATGACTTAGGTCTAACCGATTCTATTATTTTAAAATATGCTAGCACTTCAAAATGTGATTTTGTGATAACTTCAGATTCTACGTTATCAGATCACTTGATAGCAAACGGAGTCTTGGTAATAGATTTGGTAAAAATAAAGAATAACAAGATTTTAAATATTGAATGATATTCCTGAAGCGGCATTCCACATGCTATAAAACAAAGTAGACCATTTGCCAAAGAAAAAACATGGTACATACCTCTTTATTCAAAAATAAATAAATGCTTTTTTTTGAATATAATTCTGTAAATTTTTTTAAAATAAAGTCTTGAGCTTCTTTTTTAACAATTCTATTTCTACTTTGACAAACTTGCTAAACTTGTAATTGTTCAATTTGTCCATTTCGTTTATATCGATTAATTATATCATTTTTTCTTTCTTGATGCCTGATTCTTATTTGCTCCTCTATCGAATATTTTGCACTTGATGTTTGGG
>JANOMP010000286.1:0-5189 GCA_031420365.1 Cytophagaceae bacterium | reverse complement strand
CTTCTTTGATAACAGAAGCACCAATGCTAATGCGGAATCTTTCAACTCTAAAATAAAAGGGTTTAGAGCCAATTTAAGAGGAGTTACTGATGTTAATTTTTTCCTCTTTAGACTTGAAAAATTATTTGCTTAAACTACATCGCTCCCCAGAAAATGGATGTGACCCGTTTTTCCGGATAGGAAAGATGGGGGTAGATAGGGGGATACGCTCCATCGACTATTTTAAAACCAGGCTTTGAAACGCAAACTGGGGTTATCTTTATAGTAGAAATTGGGGGCTGTAGTAATTAAAATGTTTCATATAAAATTAACACTTAAATTCAATCCAACATTGTAAGGTCAGATTCATAGATAATTATTAGCATCGAGCAGTTAGAGGGAACAAAAACAATAGTTTTGTTAAAATTTTGAAAATAGTATTACTTTTTGTATTATATATTTACAAAAATTAATGCTATTTGTATTTAATACCAATTTTAAGTGTTGGTTTTGGGGGTGGAACTGTTTTTTTTAAATAATTATTTCATTACCCAATCATCACCCCTAATCCTCTCAATTGCGTAAAAATATGCTTCAAATCAGTAATAACTATCTCATTATCTAAGGGATAAGTACTTGCAGATGGCGTAATGACAAAATTATGGATTGTCAGCAAATCCATTATGGAGATTCGGTTTCCTCTTGTTATTTTTGGGGCATTTGATAACTTAATTTCTATCGAAATAAAGGCTTTTATGCCCTGTACTAACACCAAATCTATTTCAGCACCGTCGGCGGTTCGGTAAAAATAAGGCTTTACGTTTTCGTTCAAATTGGCTATGATTTGTTGAATTACGTAACCTTCAAATGAATTTCCTGCCATGGAATTGCCATAAAGGTCGGTGGTTTGGTTTACGCCTAAAAGTCTATGCAACAAACCTGTATCCCTAAAATAGACTTTTGGAGCTTTTACAAGCCGTTTTTTTATGTTAGAATGATAACTATAAAGTCTTCTGATCAGATAACTGTTTTCCAAAAAATCAATATAACGTCCCACCGTAGCCACGGTTACACCTAAAGACTTTGCAATCATAGTTTCGTTCAGCAATTCACCATGAATACTTGCCAACATTTGTAGTAGTTTTTCAATAATAATGGGCGAAACATTCAAGCCTATTTGGGGCAAATCTCTTGAAATATAAGTATTTATAAAACTGTTTCGCCAAGCCCAAGATGGCATTTCTGGCATTAAATAAGCCTCTGGGAATCCGCCTTTTAACCAATGGGTTTCCCAATTTTCAGTCCCAATTTCGGTAATAGTTAAGGGATTTAGTTCGGAATAAATGATACGACCTGCCAAAGATTCTCCACTCCGTGAGAGAATTATAGGTGAGGCAGAGCCTAAAATTAAAAATCGACCTGCTTCTCGATTTTGGTCAATGAGTGAACGTAAAATTGGAAAAAGTTCGGGTTGTTGTTGTATTTCATCAATGATTATCAATTGGTCTGCAAATCTTGATAAATAGAGCGAAGGTTCCGTAAGTTTGAGGCGGTCTTCTGGTAATTCAAGGTCTATATATTGTGTTTTTTTTAGAATTTTAGTTTGAATAGCCTTGACTAAAGTGGTCTTTCCGACTTGTCGAGCTCCCACTATTCCAACGCAAGGAAAGAATTTTAAATATTCAAAAACGGTATTTTCAATGAGCCTGTTTATCATAAAGTTTAAAATATTACCGTAAATCTATAAATGAAACATAAATATACGGTATTAATTAATTCAAACCTATTTTCTTTACATATTTTAGCACATTAAGAACCAAATTTTTGTAAAGTATTAATGAAGTAAATTGTCCAATTCTTAATATAATTCACCCTAACACTCAAACCAACTGAATAGGGTTTGATTTGCAAATAGTTATAAGCATCGAGCGATTTCAAGAAACGAAAACACATATTTTCCACAAACACTGCATATAGTATTGCTTTTTTGTAAAATATTTTTCTAGTCTCTCCGAAAAATTTAGAACAAATGGTTAATTATATCAGTCAGCACTGTTTGCAATGGTACTAAATCTAGCAATCAAGATTATCTCTCAAAATCTCTATCTTAATAGATACTGCATTAGCGAATTTTGATTTGGTATGGTATTCCGATGGGTGCTTGTAAGTGATTTGGTATTCCATTGCTGTTTTTTGGCTGGGCTGGCATTCCTGTTGGATGCTTTTCTGAATCGTTTTTTCGACTGAGCATACATTCTGGAGGTTACATAGTTTCCCAAAAATGAAGTCCCCTACTGCAAGCGATAAAAAGTAAATTAAGGGTCTTTTTTTTGAAGCTCGAAAAAGTGCATCAGTTGCTCAAATAAGGACTATTTTTAGCTAAATGATGATTTCTCTTATGCCAAAACTTTAAAATTTAAAAATAAAAGGAAATCCATAAATATCCTGCGTTTAAGACACAATATTAGACTATTAAACCAGCTAAATAATTAAAACTGACGAATAAAATGCGTATGTACTTATTATTTAATGGTACATTCTTACCATCAAATTGCAATTTTATTTTCCAAATCATATATTTTCCTAATGTATTCACTGAAAACAACGCCCTTCTTTTTATTTCTCCTACTTTCTTTTCTAAATCTTTCGGTTTTAGGGCAATCTCCTACCCAAACTCTTTGCGGAACTATTTTGGACAAAGAAACCCAAAGCGTAATTCTAGGAGTAAATGTTACTATTTTACCTTTAAGTCAAACGATTAGTTCTGGTAAAGATGGTACTTTTAGATTTGAAAAAATTCCAATTGGAAGGTATACTATTGTTTTTTCTATGATGGGTTTTGATAAAAAAACTTTGGCGAATATTGAGCTGGGAAGCGGAAAGGAAGTGGTAATGCAAATTGAAATGGTGGAGAGCACTATAGTCTTGAATGAAATTTTAGTAAAAGGAGAACAACTAAAAGACCAGACTATCAACGAAATGGTATTGGTTAGCGGCAGACAATTTAGCGTAGCAGAAAGTAATAGATATGCAGGAGGATATGCAGACGCTTCAAGAATGGTGATGTCTTTTGCTGGGGTAACTTCTTCTGGAAATGACCAAAACAACGAAATTGTAATCAGAGGAAACTCTCCAAAAGGCTTGCTTTGGAGGCTAGAGGGCGTCGAGATACCAAATCCAAATCATTTTGGCGACGGCCAAGGCTCTACTAGTGGTATTATTAGTATGTTGAATAGTGCAAGTTTAGCCAATTCTGACTTTTTGACTGGTGCTTTTCCTGCCGAATATGGGAATGCATTATCTGGAGTATTTGATTTAAAATTAAGAAGAGGAAATGACCAAAAGCATGAATTTATGGCTCAATTGAGTGTTATTGGATTAGAGGCTTCAGCAGAAGGCCCAATAAATCCAAAAGGTGCCTCCTATCGTTTTAATTTTAGATATTCTACTTTAGAATTATTACTAAAGTCGGGATTACTCAAGATAGAGCCTGGGGGTTTTAGTCCAGAATTTCGTGATATGAATTTTACCTTAAATTTTCCAACAAAGAAAACGGGAACTTTTTCATTATGGGGTTTTGGTGGTGTTAATAAATCAGATGATCAAGATGTAAATTCAAAAGAAAATAATCTAGGGAAAACAGGGGTGATTGGCCTTAGCAATACCTATTCTTTAGGAAAAAGAGGGTATGTTTATTCTGTATTTTTGGCTTCTAAAGAGACAGCAACAGAATACGAAGAAGTGTTGCTTGCCAATGCTAAATGGGTAATAGGTAAACAAAAGCTGTTTCAATATAAAAATCTACGGTTTTCTTCTTTTTATAATTATAAAATCAACTCCAAAGGAAGTCTTAGGTCAGGAATTATTTTTAGTAATTTGGGATACCAATTTGACGATAATCGAAGAGATAATACCCGTAATGTTTTAGTTAATTTTTTAAATAAAAATGATGCCACACAGTTTTTTCAAGCTTATTCTCAAATTAAGTATTCATTTTCCTCCAGATTTAGCGTTTCTGGAGGTTTGCACTTTAATCGGTTTTTGCTCAATCAAAATCAAACTTTTGAGCCAAGGCTAGGCGGTAGATATCAGCTTAATTCCAATCAAGCGATTACTGCAGGATTCGGTTTGCACAGTAGATTAGAACCTATTTCGGTTTATTTATTAAAAAGACGGAAAACAGGATAAATTTTTGAACAGCCTAATAGAAATTTAGGATTAACCAGAGCGGCACATTACGTGATAGGCTATAGTAAATTGCTTAATGAGCATTGGAATTTTAAAATTGAGGCGTATTATCAAAAATTGTTTGAGGTGCCTTTGGATACCAATAAGAGAAGTTTGTTTTCTGTTTTAAGTGCTTCTGCTGGTTTAATAAGCAACGTGATGACAAATGACGGAAAAGGTGAAAATAAAGGCTTTGAACTGACGTTGGAAAGATATTTTAATAAAAATTATTACTTTATGCTTACGGGCTCCCTGTTTGATTCAAAATTTTTGGGTAGGGATAGTAAATGGAGAAATACTGTTTTTAATAATACCTATGCAGGAAATATTTTGGGGGGCAAGGAATTTTCTGTGAGTAAAAGCAAAAATAAATTTTTAGTAATTAATAGCCGCATGATGTGGCTGGGGGGTAATCGGTATCTTCCAATAAATCTTTCTGAGTCCATCAAAAGAAATATCACCATAAATGATAACACGAAAGCTTTTGAACCCCGTTTGCCTGATTATTGGCGATTAGATTTGGGAGTATCTCTAAAAATAAACTTAAAACGTGCCACCTGGTCATTGAGTGCAGATATCCAAAATGTAAGCAACCGAAAAAACAAAATTCAAGAAAGGTATAACTCAGCTACAAAACAGATATTTTATAATTATGCTTTGCCTTTGGTACCCATTTTTAATTTTAAAGTAGATTTTTGAATTAAATAAAAAGGGCATCTTACTGATTTTTGGTTTTAAATACTACCAAAAAAGGCAAAAAAACTAATTGTAAGTTTTCAAACATTTCATGGAAAACTAAAGCAAAAGGTGATGAATGCTGTTTTTTTATTTTCAGAAAATAGTATTTAGTGTCTGCAAGAAAACTATCTAACTATTTAACTATTAAATAAATACACAAAAAATAGTGCTTGAATATTTAGGCAATACGGCCAATAATTCGTATATTTAGGGCATAAACGGCGTTTTTCTTGAATTATTCGCTG
>JANOMP010000285.1:0-5306 GCA_031420365.1 Cytophagaceae bacterium | reverse complement strand
TGTCAAAGAATTTTGAGCGCCGGGTTGCCGTACCATTTCAAACAGTGCTGGCTGATATAAGGAACATATTTCTTTTATTTTTTCTCGGATGCCAGTAAAAAAATTAAAATAGACTGTAAAAAATCTATCTATTTAGATACGAAAAGTGGTCAAATTAATTTGAAAGTTAATAATTTTAAAATCACTTTTTTGTCAACAATCCCAACAGACTTGAAAGTTTATCTTTAAGGTCTTTTCTATCAACTATAAAATCAAGAAACCCGTGTTCCAGAACAAATTCTGCTGTTTGGAACCCTTTTGGTAAATCTTTGCCAATAGTCTCTTTAATAATCCTTGGTCCTGCAAAGCCAATTAAAGAACCTGGTTCAGAAATATTAAAATCGCCTAACATTGCATAAGATGCCGTAACTCCCCCTGTGGTCGGGTCAGTCAATAGGGAAATATAGGGCAAGCCTGCATCATCTAAAAGGGCTAACTTGGCTGATGTTTTGGCCATTTGCATCAATGAAAATCCTGCTTCCATCATTCTAGCTCCTCCAGATTTGGAAATCATTAAGAAAGGAGTTTTTGTTCTTATAGCTTGATCTATGCCCCTAGCTATTTTTTCACCTACCACAGATCCCATAGAACCACCTATAAATCCAAAATCCATACATGAAATAGTAATATTTTTCCCTTCCATTAAGCCATAGGCAGTCCTGCATGCATCTTTTAAGCCGGATTTTGCCATTGTTGATTTAATCCTATCTGGGTATGCTTTAGTATCTACAAAATTTAATGGATCAGCTGAAATCATATCTTTATCTAATTCAGTATAGGAGCCTTCATCAAATAAAATTTGAAAATAGGCTTCTGAACCAATTTTATCATGATAGTTGCAATGGACACAAGTAAAGGCATTTTGCTTGTGCTCGCGGGTATGCATAATATTTTTACATTCTGGACATTGATACCACAAACCGTCAGGGGTTTCCCTTTTTAATGCGGTAGGGGTTTGAATACCTTTGGAAGTTCTCTTAAACCAAGACATAAAAAATTAAATTTTTGAACTGGCAAATATAAGAGAAAATTATAGGGATTTTTTAAGCTAGAGTACTATTTTTTAAAGTTAAAAACAATAATTGATTGAAAAGAACATTACCTAATTTCTAAGTCATTTTTAAAAAACTTAATACCTTCGGATCCTCCCCAATAGATTACCTTAGCCTTTCCTTCTTTTTTGTTATCAATGAAATCTACAATTATCCTATCTCCATTTTTCATATAAAAAGTTGATTTAGATCCATGCATTTTCCCATTGAAAAAATTTCCTTCATATTTTTGGCCAGATAAAAAATATAAAGTACCCTGTCCATTATAAAGGCCATTGGCAAAACTACCATCAAATTTTTTCTTCCCATCTTTATAAAATTCTTTTCCAATTCCATGTCTTTTCCCTAATCTCCACAATCCTTCATAACGTTCTGTGGTTTTACTATTTATAGCCATTCCAAAGCCTTCGGAGCAATTGCCACTTATACACCCTTTTTTTCTTTGAGGCTCAACTTTAACTTTTTCAATTACTATTTCGTCTTCCGTATTCTCCAAAACTACTTTGGGTGATTCTACTCTATTTTCCTGCTGTACTTCTGGCCTTTTTACTAAGTCTGGATATAATTCTTTGGCATTTAAATAACCTCTTTCTATGGCCTTAAGTCGTTGAGGTCTTGGGGGGTGAGTACTTGTGGCGTAGTCGCTAGTGAGGTTAAAAATAGCAGATTGTGCTTCCTTGAGCTTTGCCCCCATTTGATACATAACAAAGCCGGAAAACTCATCGGCTTCTAATTCTTTTTCATGCTCGCTTCCTCCTTGCTTTATAGTATGACCCTGTAAATGATGACCAATTTCATGTGCTAAAATGCTTAATGCTGCCCAATCTGTTTTAGTAACATTGTTAATTTTATTCATAAATGCAGGGTCATATACAATCAACCGTTCGCCGTTCCGTGTAGCTGCGAAACAATTGTCGGTATTGGGGCATTCCATTACATAAAAATTTTGCTTTAAACCTGACCTTCTAACAATTTTTTCAATGCCTTGACTAACCTCTGGACGAGAAGTAAAAGATACTAAATCGCAAATTTCTCGTTCATTGATAGTTTTACCAAAATAATTCTTGCCAATAACTATATTTTGTTTGTCTTGTGAAAAAGCAGAAAAAGAAAATAAGAAAAATAGGAATAAAAACAATTTAACCATATCTAAAAAGGTAAGATTTGGATAGAAAACGAAATATTAAACAAAATTATTATTCATTCTAATTTAATTAAAAAATTTAGAAAAGGTTTCCTGAAAAATAGATGAAACAACTAATTTTTTCTAAGTTTGCTATGAAAAACCTATGAAACAAATTTAAAATGAAAGAAAACTCAAATATTAATCTATATGATATTTGGAGGGAATCGCACGCTACATTTAAATCTGAATTTTCTCAGAAACAAACCTCATTTGTTAGAAATTTGATCCCAGAAGTTGCTCTTTCTTTCGACACTTATGAAGTTTTACAAATCCTACAGATGAAATTTGGATTTGAAAACATTTCTAAGGCTCTAGATTTCAATCAGCAAATAGACAGCCCGGTAAAAAACCATAAAAATGGTGAATGGATAAAATCAGCAAATATGGTAGGTGTGAATATCAGAACGATAGGAAATTTTTTCAACTTGATAAAATATTTACTTACACTTTCTGATTCTCAAGATTCTATACACATATTACCTATATGGGAGCCTGGAGTGGTTTCAAGTTTATATGGAAAAACTAGCTGGAATATTAATCCAGAATTTTTTAGCCTTGAATTACAAAGTGCAATTCCAAGTTTAAATACAGTAGAAAAACAATTAAAAGTTGTTACCAATTTCATCCATTTGATGGGTAAAACAGTTGGCTTAGATGTAATTCCTCATACAGATAGATTTTCAGAAATGACATTTTTATATCCTTCAATGTTTGAATGGGTATTAAGAACTAATCACCAGTTAGTATCTGTAAATACACAAAATGGACAAAGTGTTGAAGAAATAATTTGGAGTTTTATTAACAAAAAAGGCACTGCAAATGATAGTTTGATTTCATATGCAAAAACAATATTTTTTGACCCTAATAACCTAACTTTAACAGATTCACAAAAATTAGAAATTCTTTTTGGCAAAGTCGAAGAGCCAAAAAAAAGATTACAAAGACGCTTAGAAATGATGCAAGAAATTTTGTGTCACGGTTTCGAAACTTTACCGGTAACAATGGCCCCACCATACAGAGGTTTACACCTTAAAGAAGGTGATTTTGTTTATGACCAAATGGGGAATAAATGGTATAACTACCAATTTGACAAACCAGAAGGAATGTCCAGAGTTTTTGGTCCTTTAACTAGATACAAATTTTACAATTGTATTTCAGATGATTCGCAAGAATTAAACTTTAATGACCCAAATGTGCCTGCATGGAATTACATATGCAAAAAATACTTTGAATGTCAACAAGCTTATAACTTTGATTTTATGAGGGGCGATATGGCACATATCCAGCCAAGACCAGAAGGTATACCAAACGAAATTGGAGATTTCTATGACCCACTAAAATCTATAAAAACTTTTGTTTCAAAAAAAGGAGTTCCATATTTCAGCTTCTTCGCAGAAACATTTTTAGCTCCCCCAAATACAATGGGTTATGGAAATGAATTAGATCATTTGGAAGCGATTGAAGCAGATTCTACTCTTGGAGATTTACAAGGATGTATTGTAGGATCGAATGATTTTATGCAAAAAATTGAGGATTATATTAATATAAGAGAAATTCGAAATTTTGCCCCTAGTTTCACGATGATTTCTGCAGATAAAGATGATCCTCGTTTTGATGAATTTTATCAAAAAGGCAATCATTTGCGTTTCTTTATCGGCTTATTTTTAAAAAATATGCCTGCATACATGGCCATGGGATTCGAATGCAGGAATTCACACTTGACTCGTGGCAAAAATGAAGAATATTCTAAACTTTATGTATTTCAAATTTCTGATGATAAAGAAATAGACAAAGTCACTCATGGCGCTTTTGAATGGGGGAAAAACTACCAACTGTTTCATGAAATAGAAAAACAGAAATTATTGGCAGAAACCCTATCCTCAGAAATTTTTGGAAAAAATATAATTTGGCACAAAAAACCTAGCTTAAATCAATTTGAAATGGTTTGGCAATATGGCAATTATCAGTTTGTTGCTAATATTAGCTCGGATAAACGAATATCAAATAGTTATAAAGGGGAGCTAATTTACAGTTCAAAATCAACTTACTTAGAGCATGAATGCGAGGTGTATAAAGTTGAAGATAATTCTAAAAATAACTAAAAGTAATAAGAATTATTTTACTTTTTTAAATAAGATTAGTTCTCATTGGCTATGTTTAACTAAATATATGATAATTTAGAAATTCCTTTTAGTACATAAATAGCCTCAAATGAAGCACAAACCATAATTGATAATTCTCTTAATGGTATCTGTGCTTTTTCTAATCGTTTTAATACTGAAAACCAATTTAAATAATTTGGTAAATATTTGGTCGCTACTCCATTAAACCCATCCAACCATTGTTTCATTTCATTTGCTGTCTGATTCACATGTTGGATATCGTATTTGCCTTCAGTAACGTGTTTTTTTGCGTTAGCCTTTATAGTTTTATGCTCAATTTTGTTAGTTTTAGCATAGGCTACATAGCTTGGGTGTGAATCTGAACATAAAATACTTTCTTTTGAAATTTTACCATCCAGCACTTCTTTTAGATTTTGCTCGCTTATCCTGCCTCTTGTGGCAACCTGTAAATGCTTTTGGTTTTTCCTATCTCGGCTAACAATAATGGCAACCTTTTCATCAGAAATGCCTCTTTTTTTAGGGTCAAACATTCCCTTTCCCCGCTTTCTGGGCTTTCTATCAATATTTCTCTTACCTTTTTGCGAATAGGGCAAAAAAAAACATCGTCACTCTCAACAATACCATCCAAAACTATTTTAGACTGTTGATTTTGTAATGATGCCAAAATCCTGTGCCGCCATTTGAAGGAGGTTGGTATGCTTATATCACAAATCAAAGCTGATTTTCTGATGCTATCACCTGCAATAAAACTTTTCATATAAAGTTTCAATAATTCACCCTTCCCTTTTCGTATTCGGGCATTGAATGTCCCTGTTTTACACGATAGCTTCGCTTACAATCTCTACAAGAAAACCGTTGAACAGAATGCTCTTTTCCATTTTTAATTATCTTACTACTATTACAATG
>JANOMP010000284.1:0-1308 GCA_031420365.1 Cytophagaceae bacterium | reverse complement strand
TTTTTTTCTAATTTAAGCGGCTATTGGGGCGGCCAGAAGCTTTTGTTTTTCGGTTTGGAGTTTTTTATCTCTCTGCCCGGCTATTTTTACAACGTTACTCGTTATGATGCCGAAGTATAGCCATACCAGCTCATTGCCTTTGCTTTTCGCTTTTATTTTTGCCAAACCGTAATGGTTTTTTTCATTTCCGAAGCTTCCTTCAAGTGTCGTACTTCTTATGATTCCTAGTTGTCTTCACTGGTGGGGTCATCGGCTGGTTTGGGGCCCTTTCTTGCAAAATTTGTGATTATTTTCTGATCTGTAACAAAGGTCCTGTTTGAATTTGTAGCATAGATTTGATCGGCTGCTAGTTTTGTTACTTTCCCTACTAGTCGTTCTGATTTCTCTACACTATCTATCAACGTATTACATTCATTATAGGCATCATAACTTGCTTTTTGGATGATTGATATCCCTCCGACTTGGATTTTGTTTACTTTTACGCCAAACGCTACGGGGACCGCCTAGTCGGGTTTGTTTTCTTTGCCTCGTACTATGGGTCTTACATACGGTATGGCTAAGCTTATTATTCTGTCTTTTACGGGTTCTGTTGGGTTATTGAAATGAAATTTTTGCTGCTATAGAACTTTCTCTATAGTTGCTAATCTACTAAAATGAACTTTACCAACCGCTTCAGGATTTTTCTCTATTATGCTTTTAAGCATCCGAACGCTATGACCAAGTAATTTCAAAAGCTTCTCTATTAGCTTTTTGCAATGCTTCGTATTTGGCTATACTTGGTTTTGTGATTTTATAAAACTCGCAGATTAATAGTATCTGCTTTTCGAAAATGATTTCTAAGCTTTCATTCAATGTTTTCACATCAGTGGGGTATGGAATATAGGACTCATAGCAGGTGGCGTCAACGACGATGCTATTGGTATCAGGTATTTCATCTTTCCAGAGTTGAACCAAAATCGTTTGGAAAGTATCTAAATCAAAATGTGTGGCAATGTAAGTCCTTATGTTACTGACAAAGGCATTGTCTTTTATGAGTTTGAAATCACTTAAATCAATGCCACAGAAATACTGCATCCTCCAATCAGTATTCAAGCATTCTAATAACTTTTCATCACTCAATCCTGTATAATGCTTCAAAAACATAAGAGCAAACATCCCTCATCCCTCGGGTGCATCCCAAATTGTCGTTTAACAAAAATAAGTTAAATTTGTGAAACTAACTTTCCTATAAAATGACAAAAGAAGAATATCTTTCGATTGCAGCCGAAAAGTACGATGCTTTGCATGCACTTAATAAGCATGATAATT
>JANOMP010000283.1:0-10319 GCA_031420365.1 Cytophagaceae bacterium | reverse complement strand
CAAGACCAGCTCCAAGACTTATAGCATCTAGCGCATAGCTAATGCTAGTATTGTTTGTGGCAGTAGCAACATATATTATATTAGTAACTGATTGACATCTTGTTGAAGTTGGTCCAAGGCTAAAGATAGGTGTGCCAACCGATGCCGTAATTGATACGGTATGAATTGCTGATTTTGGTCCATTACAACCTGAAGCTGAAGCAGTAATTTCAGATGTTCCGCTCCATGCCGCATCATAAGAAACTTCCCCAGTTGACGAATTAATTCTGTTTCCAGCACTTAGACTTAAAGCATCTAATGAGAATATGATTCCGGTGGAATTAGTTGAAGTTGCAGAATAAGTAACATTTGCTGCTCCCTGACAACGAGTCGAACTAGATCCTAAAGAAAAAACTGGAGTTCCAACGTTTGGCACTATTGTAACACTGTGTGAAGCGGTAGTTGGTCCACTACATCCACTTGCAGTAGCTGTAATAGTGGATGTTCCTGTCCAGCCTGCAGTATAAGTAACTGCTCCAGTACTTGAATTTATGGTATTTCCTGAAAATAAACTCAAAGCATTTAGAGAATAAGTTATGCCAGTTGAATTAGTTGCTGTGGCGGTATAGTTTACTACCCCTGCTCCTTGACATCTAGCAGAAGTTGCCCCTAAACCAAAAACTGTACTTCCCACTGTAGCATTTATGGTGACCGTATGAGTGGAAACCACTGGGCCATTGCATCCTGTAGCTGAAGCAGTTATGGTACTAGTGCCCACCCAATTTAAATCATAGCTCACTTGGCCTGTGGAAGAATTAATAGTATTTCCACCCGATATGCTGCTTAAATCTAAAGCATAGGTAATTCCTGTTGAATTTGAAGATGTAGCTATATAAGTAATACTTCCAGTAGCCTGACATCTAACAGAACTTGCACCTAAAGAAAATACTGGAGTGCCTACGGTAGGTGTAATAGTAACTGTATGGCTGGAAGTTTTCGGTCCACTACACCCTGCCGCAGAAGCTGTTATTGTAGAGCTTCCACTCCATGTTGCTATATAAGTCACTTGGCCTGTACTCGCATTAATAGAGTTTCCTCCTGTTATACTTGCAGGGTCCAAGGAATACGTGATTCCGGTAGTATTTGATGAAGAAGCAGAATATGTAAAATTTCCAGCTCCTTGACACCTTACAGAAGATGCCCCCAAAGCAAAAACGGGAGTAGTTACAGAAGGTGTAATAGTAACTATGTGAGTTGCAGTACTAGGGCCACTACATCCTGCCGCTGAGGCAGTTATGGTTGAAGTTCCAGTCCAGCCTATTACAAAACTTACTTGTCCTGTTGAGCTATTAATGGTGTTGCCTCCAAGTAAACTTGTGGCGTCTAAAGAATAAGTAATTCCACTTGTATTTGGTGCACTCGCAGAATAAGTAACACTGTTTGCACCTTGACATCTTACCGATGTTGCACCAAGAGAAAAAACTGGTGTCCCAACTGATCCAGTGGTGGTAATTGTATGAATTGAAGATGTTGGCCCATTACAACCTGCTGCTGAAACCGTGATACTAGAAGCTCCGCTCCACCCAGCAGCGTAGGATACTTGTCCTGAACTAGAATTAATAGTATTTCCTCCTGATAAACTCAATGCATCCAAAGTATAAGTTAAGCTAGTAGAGTTTGAAGCATTGGCAGTATAAGTAATGCTTTCTAAACTTTGGCATCTAATAGATGAAACTCCAAGCGAAAATACAGGAGTTGCAACTGAAGGCGTAACTGTTACAATATGGGTTGCTGTGCTAGGTCCATTACAACCAGCAGCATTGGCAGTTATTGTGGTAGTTCCACTCCAACCAGCAGCATAATTCACTTGTCCAGTTGACGAGTTTATCGTGTTTCCTCCTATTATACTTGCTCCATCTAAAATATATGTAATTGAAGTTGAATTAGAGGCAGTGGCAGTGTAGGTTACATTTCCAAGTCCTTGGCAGCGCGTCGATGAAGTTCCTAAAGCAAATATTGGAGTACCTACAGTTGGCGTTATGGTAACAGTATGCGTAGAATTGACTGGTCCATTACAGCCGCTTGCTTGGGCTCGAATAGTTGAGGTTCCACTCCAACCAGCTACATAAGTAACTTGGCCTGTAGTTGAGTTTATTGTATTACCAGCATTTGTACTTGAAGTGTTTAAAGTATAAGTAATGCCAGTTGAGTTATTTGAAGTTGCACCATAGGTAACTGTTCCAATTCCTTGGCATCTAACCGAGGTTAATCCAAGGGCAAACACAGGAGTACTTACAGAAGGGGTGATAGTAACAGTATGGCTAGCAATCGCTGGACCATTACAACCTATGGCAGAGGCCGTTATAATGGACGTTCCATTCCAAGTCAAAACATAAGTTACTGTACCTGTACTAGAATTTATGGTATTTCCTGCTAATAAACTAGCAGCATCTAAAGCGTAAGAAATACTGGTAGAATTTACTGAACTTGCCTCATATATTACGCTTTCTGCCCCTTGACATCGAGTTGAATTCGAGCCTAACGCAAATATTGGTGTTTCAACTGGAGGGGTAATAACAACATTAATTGTGGCAGTAGCGCTACAGGCAGTTCCATTTGTTACCGTTAAAGCATAGATTCCACCGTTAGCCAAAATAGTATTTGGTATCGTTGGGTTTTGTAAATTTGAATTAAAACCATTTGGCCCAGTCCATGAGAATACTGTTCCTCCGGTAGTTGTTCCTGTTAAATTTAATTGGCTATTATAGCAAACTGGCGAATTAGAACTTGCCGATGCTGTAATAGGAGTATAGCAAGGATGGTGAAAACCTTGGTCAAAAGTGAGATCGGTTGTGGAAGAATTAAATTGAAAAATATCAGTGATTCCAACTTTCTCTAGTCCAATTAAAGAACTTGTACCATCAGAATCAAGTAGTGAGGTTGTTAAAGGATTATTTTTTGGACAAACCAAAAAATCGCCACCTGGATTTCTAAAAACCAAATAATAGCTTCCGTTCGCTAAGCCTGTAAATTGATAAAATCCTGGATTCCCAAATCCATCATTTCCGGTGCTCTCAAATCCAATTAAGGGGTCATTTAATGGATTAGGAACAGAGCCCAATGGTTGATAAATTTCAATTGTAACGTTATTTATTCCAGAAGAAGCAGGTTCATCTTGAATACCGTTTGCATTAATATCTTCCCATACGTAGTTTCCTGCGATAGATTGAGAAAATGTTGATTCACTTATATTTATTAGAAAACACGTAAGAATTATGAGATGAAAGTTCTTCATATTCCTTTGTGTTTATGTTTGTAAATCACATTGCAACAAAAACAATGCCATTTAGCCTATGCCAAAGACCCTAAAAATAATTTTGATATTTTTTATTTACCCTATTTGAAAATAGGTAAAATATGAAATAAAATTCAACAAAAGTGCTTTAAATGTATTCATAAAAGGGTTTTGATTGGGAAAGTGGAGGATAAAATACTAGCATTTTAATATTATTTGACTTTTAAGTAAAAGTGGTCTTTTTAATTAACATATATCTTGATTGGTGCAGTGAAAAACAAAGGAACAATTGGAAAAAAGTCATGGATGTGCCATTCAAAAAGTATTTTGTATAACTCAATAGAAAAAGTATAATTGATTAAATATTAATTTTTTTACTCTAAATAAACTTTAATCTTTTTTAAAATTGGTAAAAGATTTTTTTTAAAAGAAGAATTTTAAATAAATCAAAGCTCCTAATTTTTTCTTATTTTCAAAATGTGATTTAAAAAAGAAGGTTTGGGCTAAAATTATTTTAGGATAGTTTAAGTAATTTTTTTTAATAGGTTTAAAATAATAGTTTAAAAAAAACTACTGGCATCCGACTGAATCTTGCTATTTAGTTATTTTCCATGTTAATCCATTTATGTTAGCACCTACTTTTTTACCTTCTGCTAAACCTATTTCATTGTCTTGACGAGTATGGATTCCACCATATAGTCTCGAGATTCCACATTCAATAGCAGTTTGAGAAATACTTGTAAATGATCTTTTTTTGTATTCCACATTTCTAAATATATCTTTGGGCCTTCCTACGTGCGTATTGTCATCAAAGGAAACGTTATCGCCAAAAACACTAATAAGTACTTCGGCAGTAGCTGAAGATTGGGTAGAATGGCCAGATGCAAATGCCGGAAAAGGAGGTTCAGGCCAATATTGAGTAAATGCGCCATTAATATTTTTTCTAATAAACTGCATCGGCCTCAAAGAGTGGTATGTGTATTTGCATTTCCAACAGTTTATAAATGCATCGGCAGTGGCCATTCCTACTTTAGCGAAGGTCATTGCAGATACAAACAAATTTGTTTTTTTTAAATTAATAAGCTGAAGAGCTAAACTATAGGAGTGACCAGAAGGAGCGTAGGTGTCACTTGGGTCATCACCCCACCAATTTGCTATTTCTTTTTGTTCCTGTGTAAGTTTAAGCTGAATATCATATAGCTCTTGAAATTCTTTAAAATTGGCCGAATTTTTATCTGTGGAAAACGGAATAATTTGTGGTATCGCTAACATTGAATTAGATACGGAAAATGTCCTATTTTTTCCCCAGTTTGGATGAAGTGGCATTAATACAGGACTTTGACCATTTAGAGGTGGAACCCAATATTGATCCCCTTCAGGATATTTATAGCTTGTTTCAAAATTTTTTAAATATCCTAAATGCCCACCATCTGTTAAAGACCAATTATAGATAATTTCAGCAATTTTTAAACCAAATCTTTGGCTCCTATTAATAATGGCAGTGTCTTTAATTACTTCTTTTCTTTGATTTAAAATTGCGACTTCTAATGAATCCAATCTTTTATTATCATCTTCTAAGCTATGCTGCCACATTTTTTTAATAATATAAGCTTGTCCGGTATTTAAAGAAGTCTCCCAATCGTATTTTTTATTTAATTCTGTCTTGGGTAAATTTATCATACCGTTTAACTGAGGTGCAATGCTTTGATAAATTATGCTGCCTGGTGCCACTGTCTCATACATAGTTAAGCCGATATATCCCAAGGATCTTGAGACATAAGTTGGGGTTTTGGCAGGTTGAACAAAGATATGACGGAGTGTCATTGCTGCCCATTTTTCTGCAACAGTATTTTGAATCTCGAGTTCTAACTGAACTGGTGGAGGGAGGATAGGGTCTTCTTTTTCACTACAAGAAAATAGAATTTGAGATGCTAATAAGCTAAATATAAGAAGTTTAGTTTTCATTATTTTGAAATTTTGAAAAATAATACAAAAACTAAGCCATTCTTTTTCGAACGAGTATAAAGAAATTCGAAAACCTGAAATTAGTGTTTGAATTATCATTTTTAATCAATCTTTTCTAGTATTCTTATGTTGAATAAAATCGTTTTTATTGAATGCCCTAAACTGATTACTTACTTTTTAGATATTAAAGTTTTTTAAGTTCTTTAATGTTAAAAACGATAAGAATAGGTTGCTTAAACAAAGAAATCTGCAAATGCTGCATCGCCATGTTTTAATCCAGTCGGATCTTGGCGGTCGATCCAAGATCTGGTTCGGTTTCTAATTAAAGCCACTGGAACATTTAATGCAATTGTATGAACATGATTCATCCAAATTAATCCTGGCTCAAGAGATACAATATAGCCAGGTCTGCTTGAACGCTCACTCTTTCCAATTATATCTATGGCTGGCAAGCCTTCCAATCTTCCTCCTATACTCAAAGCTACTCCTTTTTTAGGTAATACATTATAATTTAAACCTAATCTTGCCGCAAATTCGTCAGGAACAGAAAGGTTTGTAATTTCATTTAATCCTT
The DNA here is from genome assembly GCA_031420365.1 of Cytophagaceae bacterium. Taxonomy (GTDB): domain Bacteria; phylum Bacteroidota; class Bacteroidia; order Cytophagales; family Spirosomataceae; genus Leadbetterella. The sequence goes on along the minus strand of JANOMP010000283.1, from coordinate 4,506 downwards.
TTGGACTAAAAAGATAAAAACCATTATATTACAAAGTTGCATTTTTAAATACAGTCTGATATCCTTGTATTTCAATACTTCCACCCCAGCCACTTTCTCCCAATAGGATAGATTGGTCTACTGATTTTCTCACAACATATTCTTTTTTGTTTTTATCTAGCTTAAAAAAATCACCTTTCGCATTGGCATCACCTGTAGGCGACTTTATTCCTAATCCATTCGAAAAATTACCTTTTAAATGGGTTTTGGGATCTAAAACCCAATAACTTGAGCTAAGCCGAATATCACCTACTCCTTTAGAATAAGTAAAATGGCGTTTCCTTTCTGGATTTGTTTCTATTGCATTTCCATAATGTTCATACATTGAAGATCTTTTATTTTCGTTATATGGAACATTTAAAGCAATATTTAAGCGTTCGTTTACCGCATAAGTTAGCCCAAAATCAAAAAAAATTGACCAATTTCTAACATCTGTACCTTCGGCTACTCGTTGCTTTTGCTCTTCTTTTGCCACAAAATGTTTGTAGGAATGCAAGTAACGGTAGCCAGCCGTAAATTGCCATTGGTCAGTTACCATTGAGGATGTCCCATTATTTATTCTTCCAGAAGCACATGCCATGTGCCTAACCGCTATGCAGCCTTGTGAAAAACCATTAAAAATAACCCGATTGAAAGAAAAAAATTTTTCATTTTATTAATATATTTTCTTTTAAAGCCTCTTTTTTTTCAAAACAATTAATTTTGGAAATGGATTAAATTTGAATTATAGACCTGAACCATCAGTTTTGCCTCTTGCAATTGCAAATTCTCCAATTTTTTTACCATGTACCAATCCCATTTCACAATCTTCTCTAAAGTGAATTAGACCAAATATTCTCGATTCTGATGCTTCTTTAGCTTTTGCTGTTAAATCTGATTCATTGCTTGGGAAAATATACCCCAAAACGGTGGCAGCAGCTGCAGAAAATGTGGAATGCCCAGAAGTGTAGGACGGGAAATTTGGTAATCCAATACTGGTTTTTAAACCAAATTGCTGAGGTCGAGGGGTATAATAATAATATTTTGTTTCCCAACATGCAATCCCTGCATCCATCAAAGCCGTTCCTAGCAATGCCATAACGCGAGCTATTGCTACTTCGCTTAACTTATTTTCGAAACAAAGATTTGCACCTTCCCGATGCCAATGACCTGGCGGAGTGTAACTGCCAGCGCCATCCGACCAGTAACTTGCTATCCTATGCTGTTCTCTTGTAATTTTATGGTTTATTTTTGATAATTCATCCAATTCTTTTTGCCATTCAATAGATCCAACTATATAAGGCATTTTAGGGCGAATGGCAGATAAAGTTGCTTTATCAAAATTCCAAGTGCTTACTGCTCCATAGTTTGGCAACATAGGTGGACGTGACGGTATTTCCTGACTAAGCCATGTATCTTTTATTCCACGTTTTTTTGCAGATTCTATCATTGCAACTGTAAGAGATTGGTTATTTGCTGCAGACATACCGTCTAATTTAGCCTTCGCCAATACCTTAGATCCCACTACTTTTCCTAGTCCATCTCCAGCAATAATTTCACCAAGTACATTCATACCTCCCCATGTGCGAGCATTTTTCGCTTCAGCTAATTTTGTATCTAAATAAGGTACTTCTCCTGGAAACATAGCAACTAAAATAGCGTAAGATGCCCCAGCTACTACGGCATCTTCTGAAGGATATGTTGGTAAATCTGAAACAGGTAATAAGGGAAGAATCGATTGGTCATTTTTAGAAGGTGCTTTGCGTTTATATTTAAATTTGAAATTCCAAGCAGCAACTAAAGCATCGTATTGAGCCACACTTAAATAGGCCAATACTCTTGCCGTGTAAGGTGGATTAGCAAAAGGGAATTTCGGATCTAACAAAGGATTTGCGGCGTCTGGTACTGGATAAATTCCATCGACGTTAGAGGCAGGAGCTAAATTATATTTAGCGGCCAATTCCCTAGCAATTTCGTTCCAACGATACACTGAGCCCGCCCCCCAATAAGAAACAACCTTTTTGTTTTCAGAAGTTATAGTAGAAATGGCAGTTTTTAAAGTTGTTAATTCAGCTAGATATTCTGCCGAATTAGCGGATTTTGGTTCAGATACTGTAATTTCGTCAGATTTTGATAAAATATAGGGCTTCCAATTTCCAGCTTTTTCATCTAATTTAGTGGGAATATAAGCTATTTTTATGGAATCAATTATAGTTTTTTCGCATGAAAACCCAAGTCCACAAAAGAGTATTAAAAGTAGAATCTGAATTTTTTTATTTCTGGGGGTGCCTATTTTTATCATTTTATATATTTGCAAAATTTTGGTTTTTTTTTTAGAAAAATTTAATGTATTCTATTTTTTTGCATTTATTAAATATAGAATTCCAATAGAATAACTAGTTGATTGACCTACATTTAAGCCTTCTAAAACTTTTGCAACTCTTAGATTTATACCCAAGTTTTTAGGTTGAAATTTGCTATAAAAGCCAGCACTCGTCATTTGCATATTGTTGCTTGGAAATGGCATATCATTTCTTCGAATATTATCTCCTCCAACACATGCAAACCTTTCAATAAATAATTCAGTTTGAATTCGACTTTGATTTTTCATCCATCCGAGTCTTGCACTTACGTCTGTTGCATTGGGAACTCGGACTTCATTTGTATTATATACCTTATTATTAGCTTGATATGCATCTCTATCTACATGAATATTGCTTCTAAAAACATAACTTGCATGTGCAGTTACATATATTCCAGATTTATTCATATAGTTTGCAATAATACGGGCAGTAGCTGTTTTTGTTTGCAAACCAATGGAGAGCGGGAGAAAATCTGGAATGTAATTACTTATGGGAATGGAACCACCAACAGAAGCATGAATTGAAAGGCCTTTACTCTCCATCATTTTGTATTTTGCCCATATCGAAAGATCTTGGATTCCTTTTTGCCCCATTAAATTTCCTACACTTGTTTTAGTCCAAATGTAGGGCAACCCAGCTATGATATTAAAATTATTTTTTATTCCAATGGCCGTGAAAGTCATCACACTTTGTGTTGAAATGTTGCCCATGTTAAGGTTTTCTCGTTTTTGTGTATTTTCCCAATACTGTTTCCAACTATTTTGGCTGTAGGAAGTTGCTATACAAATTGTATTTTTGGGCATATAAATTGCGTCATGAGGCATTTGAGCATTAAGCTTTAGTGTGAAGAAGCAAAATATCAGTAGATTAAGTACTATTTTTCTCATTAAAAAATGTTTTTTTCTAAATGAAGTAATTAATAGAAATAGAATATTTAATTTTGATTAATATGGATTGTTTAATCGATTCGTAAAATTACAATTATTGCCGTAAAATCCAAAATATTGGAAAAATATTATATTACTTTATGAATAAGAGTTACTTTTCTAAGAATCTAAAGAATTTAAGAAAATACAAGAAAATTACCCTTGAAGAACTATCAGATGCGTTAAATGTAAGTAAAAGTGCTATTTCTGATTATGAAAACAATAAATTTTCGCCTTCATTAGCTATCTCTAGAAAGATTTCTGAATATTTTGGCACAAGTATAGATAATTTGGAATTTTCCGATATTCTGGAAATAAATGAAAGCGGAGAATTGGAAATAGGATCAGATTTATCTATAAGTTATAAATATAATTCAGTTAAAGAATTTTCTGAAGTACTCGAAAAACAAAAGAATGAATTGATTCTAGAACTTCGATTACAAAAGCAAAAAGTGGAAGGCTTACAATTACAAATGCGACTTCAGGATCAGTTAAAAGAGAGTAAACTTTCAGAAATAGAATTGCTAAAAAGCCAAATACTGTTGTTGGAAGATAAAATAAGGCTAATCCTTAGATAAAATTATTCTCCTATTGGCTTTTCAAAGCCTTTTGAGATTTCTTCTTGTGCAGATTCGAAAAAATCAGTGATTTCTTTCGAAATGATTTCTTTCGGTTTGTTTGTTAGTATTGTTAATATTTCTGTTTGAGCATAAAGAAAAGTTTTAAGATATGCTTGGTTTTTCACAATTACGCCTTGGTTGTGGATTATTGAAGATTGATTATGGGTTATTATTCCCTGATTTTTAATTATTGCATTTTGATTTTTTACTACAATGTCATGATTTTCAACCACTTTTGTTTGGTTTTGCATCAAAATTTCATAGTTTTCAACCATGCTGAATTGATGAAAAGAAAAATCAGCCATTTTTTTATTTAAATCAGCCATTTGTTCAAGAAGTTGATCTAAAATTTCACCAGATTTAGCCATTTAAATTGTTTTAAGAGTTGATTTTTTGTTAATTTATTTTCAAAAATAAAGATAAATTTTGTGTTAATTTTTTCAGTACATGACAAAAAATATAATCACTTAATAATAATGGAATTAAGTGTTAAAAAATTAGGATAAAAGACTGATATTCAGTATATTAGTGAAAAAATAACGACAAGTTTTCCTAACATTGAATACCAGCCTAGACCGT
>JANOMP010000282.1:0-18913 GCA_031420365.1 Cytophagaceae bacterium | reverse complement strand
GATAACAGATAACAGATAACAGATAACAGACAACAGACAAACTGACAACAGATAACAGATAAACCAAAAACAAAATGTATTTATTAGGAATAGATATTGGAACATCTTCAATTAAAGCATCGGTCGTTGATGTTCAAACAAGACAAGAAATTGCATCAGCAAGTTATCCTGATGTTGAATCAGTTATTTCGTCTCCTCAATCAGGATGGGCTGAGCAAGAACCTGAAATGTGGTGGAAGAATACATTAGAGGTTATAAGAAAGATAAATAATTCTAATAAATTTAATCCTCTTGATATTGTCTCAATTGGTATTTCTTATCAAATGCATGGTTTGGTAATGGTGGATAAACAGCAAAATGTTTTACGGCCATCTATTATTTGGTGTGACAGCCGAGCAGTAGAAATAGGGGAGAAGGCCTTTCAAGATATTGGAGAAGAAAAAGCCTTGCAAAATTTATTGAATTCACCGGGTAATTTTACTGCATCAAAATTAGCTTGGGTAAAAGAAAAGGAGCCAGAAGTATTCGAAAAATGTGACAAAATTATGCTTCCGGGCGACTATGTCGCTATGAAAATGACAGGTGAAATAACTATTTCTAATTCTGGACTTTCTGAAGGGATTTTTTGGGATTTTAAGGATAATACACTTTCAAAAGATTTAATGGAAGTGTATGGGTTTAACAATTCACTTATTCCTAATATCAAGCCCGTTTTTTCTAATCATGGTGAATTAAGTTCACATATTTCGGAGCAATTGGGCTTAAAAAAAGGCATTTGTGTTTCCTATAAGGCTGGAGATCAACCAAATAATGCATTTTCTTTAAATGTCGTAAATCCAGGTGAAATAGCCGCTACTGCTGGTACTTCAGGAGTTGTATATGCAGTGAGCGACCAAGTAAAATGCGACCCACTTTCAAGAATCAATTCGTTTGCACATGTAAACCATCAAATGAATAATGAAACCAGAATCGGAATTTTATTATGCATTAATGGAACTGGTATTTTAAACAGATGGATAAAAGATACCATTTCTGGGGGTTTAGATTACAAAGAAATGAATAAAAGAGCGGCTTCTGTTCCAGTAGGGTCAGAGGGTCTTATTGTTATGCCTTTTGGTAATGGAGCAGAGCGAATGCTTCAAAATAAGATTTTTGGAGGACAATTTTTGAATTTAGATTTTAATACACATTTCCAAGCACATATTTTTAGAGCATCACAAGAAGGCATAGCGTTTTCTTTGAAGTATGGTTTTGATTTAATGCAAAATTTAGGGGTGAAACCTAGCGTAATCCGAGCAGGAGAAGCCAATATGTTTTTAAGTCCTATATTTGCAGATGCCATCGTAAATGTTACTCAAGTGGCGGTAGAAATGTATGATGCCAATGGAGCAAAAGGTGCGGCTTTGGGTGGTGGAATTGGAGCAGGAATATTTAGTTCAATAAAAGAAGCAATGGCAGGTCTGAAATTATTAAGAGTTATCGAACCTGATTTATCATTAAAAAGTTCTTACGAAGAGGCTTACAGCAATTGGAAATCGAACTTAACTCTTTAAAAAAATGTAATTAGCAAGTAGAATATGAACATTATTTTAGAAATAATATTAAAATAAAATACAATGATTTCACAATTTGGATTTGTACTTTTATTTTTCATTTCAGCAATTTTATTTGTGCTTGCAGTTCTTGGTATTTCTAAATTATTGAGGCCGTCGCGCCCCAATATTGAAAAAAATGCAATATATGAATCTGGCGAAGAAACTTTAGGAACAGCTCATGTTTCTTTTAATATTCGTTTTTATATTGTAGCTTTAATTTTTCTACTTTTTGATGTAGAATTAGTGATTTTGTTTCCTTGGGCTACAGTTTTTGGTGACAAGACATTAGTAACAGAAACAAAAGGTATTTGGGCAGTTTATGCCGGAATTGAGATGGTTATTTTTATATTTATATTAGCATTGGGATTGCTTTATGCTTGGCTTCAAGGCCATTTAGAGTGGATAAGGCCCAAGCAAAAAGAATCTGATTTTAAGTCAGTAGTTCCTAAGGATTTATATAAAAAAATAAATGAAAAGTATTCATGAATTTTGAAAGTCTAGAAGCACACCAGCATATTAAAACTGGAGAAAGTGAAGTTATTTTAACTTCTTTAGATGAGTTAACCAACTGGGCTAGAGCTAATTCTCTATGGCCTTTAGGTTTCGGATTAGCTTGCTGTGCAATTGAAATGATGGCTACTTTTGCCTCTAATTATGATTTAGAAAGATTTGGAATATTTCCTAGGAATTCCCCAAGACAGTCAGATTTGATGATAATTTCAGGAACTGTTACTTTTAAAATGGCAGATAGAATCAAACGACTTTATGAACAAATGGCAGACCCAAAATATGTAATTTCTATGGGTTCTTGTTCCAATTGCGGAGGTCCTTATTGGGAACATGGCTACCATGTGGTAAAAGGAGTAGATAGAATAATACCTGTAGATATTTATGTGCCAGGATGCCCACCAAGGCCTGAAGCTCTTTTAGGTGGGATAATTAAACTGCAAGAAAAAATAAAAGAACAAGAATTTAGAGATGTTAAAGGCTGATAGTTTTACTAAACATTTTTAAATTATTCTTTCCCAAAAGATTATTTAATTGTTGCAATTAATTTTTGAACTCAGGAATTAATCTTTCATTATTTCTTCAATTTCTTGAATTGTTTTTGGAATAGGGTTTCCTAGTACTCGCGATCCATTTTCGGTTATTAAAACATCATCTTCAATTCTGATTCCACCAAAATTCTTATATTTTTCAAGATGAACATAATTTACAAAATCTTTGAATTTCCCTTCTGATTTATACTTATCTATCAATTCTGGAATGAAATAACATCCTGGTTCAACAGTTAGGACAAAACCTACCTCCAGCGATTTAGCTAATCTTAATGATTTTAAACCTAATTGTGAGCTTCTTACCATACCTTCTGAATACCCAACCAAGTTTTCACCTAAATCTTCCATATCGTGTACATCCATGCCAATCATATGACCAAGTCCGTGTGGCATAAACAACCCTCCAACTCCTTCTGAAAGCATGTCTTCAACATTTCCTTTTACTAAACCAATATTCTTTAAGCTTTCCAAAAGAATTTTATTGGCATTGATATGAACGTCACGATACAAAATTCCAGATTTCAATAATGAAATTGAATCCATTTCCATCTTCAAAACGGTTTCATAAATTTCTTTCTGTTGGTCGTTAAAAACGCCAGAAACAGGAATCGTTCGAGTAATATCTCCTGCATATCCTGTGCTATTTTCTGCACCAGAATCATTTATAGCGATTTGTCCAGCAAGCATTTTATTGCCATGATAGTGATTATGAAGTGTTTGTCCATTAATACTAAATATTACAGGGTAAGAAAGTTCAGCATTTGCAGAATGAAGCCTTTCCATAATTTTTGCCACTACTTCATACTCCATTTTATCAGGTTTAGTTGCTTTTATTGCAGCTAAATGCATAGCTCCCGTTATATTAATTGCATCGTTCATTTCGAAAATTTCCTCCTCCGATTTATAGGACCGAACTGCAATTACTGCCTTTGTAAGGTCAGTGTCTGGTTTTAATTCCGATATGTTAATATTCAATAATTCTGATAAGAGCTGTTTATTGTCAAACCTATATGGCGGAAGAAATTTTACATTTTTCGCAATATTTGAAGTTAATTTCAAAGGCTTTTCAACAGTGTTTACTCCCACCTTTATAGCCAAATTTACCAAACTTTCTTGATTGCCAATCCAGATGATATCTTCTATAGCGTATTCATTTCCAAAAATCGTTTCTGTATTTTTTTCTAAATCAATAATTGCAGATAAGCCTGGAAGGTTAATTCCGAAGAAATACAAAAATGAACTATCTTGTTTAAATCTATAGGTATTATCTGTATAGTTCATAGGAGATTCGTTATTTCCCAAAAGTAAAATTTGCCCACTTTTTACTAATTCTTTTAGTTTAGCTCTTCGATTGATATAGGTCTGAGTAGAAAAAAGTTTCATATTTTTTTATTACAAAGTTAATAGTCTTGTTTATTTTTTTTGTTTTTGACTACTTTATTTTTTAATTGCAACTCTTAATGAAAAATCTATTTTTCAATTTTGAAATTCTTAATTTAAGCATCCCAAAGAAAACTAAAAAAAAGAGGACATTGTGCCAAGTAATGTCCGCTTTTACAAAAAAAAATACATTTTAAATTAAAGAAAAAACACTTTGGTTTTCTTTTCACTTAATAACTCATCAACTTTTGTGACAATTATCTCAGTAATGTAAACTTTCTTGTTTTCTTTGTTTGTAAAATGGCGGGTTTGTATTCTCCCTTCTATTGAAACAAACTTTCCTTTTTCAATAATTTTTTCACAAACGTCAGCCATTTTTCCCCATGCCACAATATTATGCCACTGGGTATTGTTTACTTGTTCCTTATTATTGTTTTCATAGGTTTGTTTTGTTGCTAAGCTAAAACTAGCCAATTTTTTAGTCTCGAAATTCCTGATATTAGGAGTTGTTCCTACGTTTCCTATTAATTTTACTGTGTTCATTTTGTTATTTTGTTATTTGATAATACGAAAATGTTATTTTATGAAAAAAATTGCTTTAATAATTGAATGGAATTAATTTATTTTTTTCTCAAAAACATATTCTTCCACTTTGAATGCTTGAATTTCAGTTACATACACTTTTTGGTTTTGGCTGTTTGTGTAATTTCTATAGTTTATTTTCCCTTCTACACTTACCATCTTTCCTTTTTTTATTAATTCCTCACAAGCATCTGCTAATTTTCCCCAGGCTATCACATTATGCCATGCAGTATTCTTTACTTGTTGATTATTTTTATCCGTATAACTATCTGTGGTTGCAATACTGAAACTAGCTTTTTTACCTGCTTCAAAATTTAAGATGTTTACCTCTGCTCCAACGTTTCCGATTAATTTTACTGAGTTCATAATATACATTGTTTTGTTTTTTTTATTTCCCGAAACACTGCGTTTCGATTTGATGTTGCAAAATTGGGGGAGTAGAGTAAAATTATTCGGTTAATAAACGTTTGTATTCGGATATAAATGTTTGTTGTCGGTTATGTTATTGATAATTAGAAAGATGTCAAGTGTTCTGGTTAATTTAAGTACAAAAAAAATCCCGACTTGAAAATTCAAATCGGGGATTTTGATATGTTTTTGAAGTCTTATTTGATTCCGGTATCTACAGATAATTCAATTTTTGTAACTTGATTTTTAATTACAGATACCACTTTAACAGAATTAATTAAATTTCCCAATACTAAAGATTGATTGTTAGCCTCTACAGGAAGTATCACTTCTACTTTATAAATACCTACAGGAACTTCAAAAGTAAAAACACCAGTTCTGTTTAAAACAAACTCTTTTGATATCATTATTCCTTTTACTTCTCCTTTTATTCCAACTTTGTATTTGCTATATATTGCATTCATTTGTTCATCAGTTAATCCACAAGGATTTGACGAATTATTTCCATTAATAGCAATGTTTCCACATAATGGACCTATCGAAACTTTACCTTCTACGAAACCGATTTCTTCTGATGTGATTTCTGAATTTTCACATCCGAAAAATAGCAGCATTAAACTTATAATTATCACTGAATTTTTCATTTTATTGTTTGTATATAGAACTTTCTACAACAATGACTCCAATCTTCTTAAAAGGTTGGAATCAAATGGTTTTTTTAATAGATCTTTAAAATTAATTACACCCACCTATCAAAGCTTGGAAAATACTTCCGCTTAGTGTTTCGAATTTTGGTTCTAACAAAATGTACGATTTTGCACTATATACTTTGTTTACACCAGTTAGGATGGTATTTGCTGTTTTTCCATTGATATATGTTCCCGAAAGGATGGTTTCTGAAACAGATTCAATCCCTGTTCTTACTATGTTGGTTGGACATGAAACGAGTTTAGTGGTGTAAATTCCTCTGCCGTGTGTAGCTACTGCAACAGTATTATCAGAAGAGCGATAAAATAATTGATGGCAACTTACATTGGCTAGACCAGTATTATTAACACCCCACCCCGGATTTGTAGCTGTAATATCGGTTGTACTCCAAACACCTAATTCAGTTGCTAGTAAAACTTGTTTTCTATCCAAAGGGTTAAAAATGCCATATCTAATTGGAATATCGGGCAACCCATATCCTGCTTCATCTTTACTTGTCCAAGTGGTACCGCCATTATTAGTATAATAGACTGATTTTATTCCATAATTTGATTGGGTAACCAATAACTCATTATCAGTTGCACCAACCGAAATTGAAGAAATTGAGCCATTGCTTAGTGTTCCAATAAGAGTTGTAGTCTGGCCGGTCTCTCCAAAATTTATAATTTTGTAAATCTGTCCGCCACTAGTAAAGGGCCAAACAGGATAGCCTGTACCCACAAAAATAGTATGTTGAGTATTACCTGCTTTGATAAATGAGGTTCCTGATGGCACTCCAGTATCATAAAAACTTGTTGTAAACGCCCCAGTTACTGTTCTCACTTTCCAAATTGAAGTCCCATTTGTTTTGTCAGAATAAAAAATATTATTTTGGCTATCATAATCTGCTGTTGAAATAAACTGACTACTGTTAACTCCCAATGATGTCGTAGCATCAGTGGTGGTATTCATTCTTCTATATGAACCATATTGTGCTGAAATTAAGGCAAATGTAGGTTCGTTTTGATCAATAAAGGATGTGATTCCATCACCACCATTGACATTTGTTCCGCCCCCAATTGCATTTTCAACGGAAGTTATTTTTAAAGTATTATTATCTTGTGTTCCACCCAATACATAACCATCATTTGCAATATTTTTCATCGAAATGCCGTAATATTGGGTTATATTATATCCATTATTTCTGTCAGAAAAAGTTCCTGAAAGAGTAGAATTGCCATAATCAGGTGAATAAATTACGCCGCCATCATTACCAATGATAACTTCATTTGTTGCAGTTGGTCTAAAAACAACAGCATGCTGGTCAGGATGGGGTGTCCCATAAGCCTTTAAAGTCCACGTGGTGCCACCATCTATCGTTCTTCCGATTACATTTCCTCCAGCAATTACTATATTTGGGTTGGTTGGGTGAACAGCTATTATCATATCATACCATCCTTGAGTTCCTAATAGACTTGGATTACCTACATCTACCCATGTAGCCCCTGCATCGGTGGATTTTTTTGTCCAAGCAGGTGCACTGCCACCATTGTCAGCCATAGAATATATTACTTGTGTAGCACCCGAGGTTGAAGGAGCTAAAGCAATTTCAGTTCTTCTCTTAGTTGCATCGGGAGTGATATTTGTCCAACTTACGCCTCTGTTTGTGCTTTTATAAATACCACTTGCGGCATCATATCTCCCAAAAGCAGCATAAATCACTCCATCTGTTCCAATTTCTAAATCTGAAACAAAATTTGTTCCTGCAAGTGTTACGCTCCAAGTTGTTCCGCCATCTGTTGATTTCAAAACACCTGTTTGGGTGCCTACAAAAACTTCACCGAAACTATTGACTATAATTTTTTGAGAATTTTTAAAATTATTTACAAATTCACCTGAGGCGGTGGAAGCTAACAAAGACCAAGTGGTGCCACCATTAGTGGTTTTATAAAGACCCGCACCTTGAACAACATCCAAACTGTTCCAACCCTCACCTGTTCCGACATACATAATTTGAGTGTTCAATGGGTCATAAGCAATACAACTAACAGCAATATTTGCCCAAAAATCATCAATTTTAGTCCATGTAGTTGCAGCTGAAGTTATGTCGTTATTGTACCAAAGCCCACCCGCAACTCCACCTGCCCATACTCGTTTTTTTGTGGCATCGTTAGGGTCAAACATCAAAGCTCTTGTACGACCGCCAATATTATTCGGGCCTCTTTCATACCAATTAAGCCCCGAAATAGCAACTTTAATACTATTTTCTTTTAGTCCTTTGTTTAGTTTTTCTCTTTCTTCTACCAATCTTTCAAAAGGTATACGCCCGAGATTGGGATCGGCTGTCATTCTGATTTCATGTTCAAGTCGTGCTTTGGGATTATCTTCATTTTCAATTTGGGCAAAAATAGGAGAACAAAATAAGTAAAAACTTAAAATTATACATAATTTTTTCATACTTAAAATTTGTTATAATATTTTTGGAAAATACAATACTAAAAATAATAATCAAAAAATTCACTACATACTCTTAGTTTTTTATTTTTAGGTATCTCAAATTTGATAATGGTCTTCTAATCTGAGTTACTTTTTAAGTCAATGAATTAATGTTAAACACTACATTTAAAATTTAATTCTAAAAATAAAAATCGAAGAATGGGCTGTTTTCTGAAATTTTAGAAGAATTCTTAAAAGCTAAAATTTACCTTTATCAAACGCTTGAATTTTTAATTTTTATCATAATAAAATATTTTCTCAACAGTATTAAAATGTTACCCCTTATTTGTATAATATCAGAATGTTAAGAATAAAAAAAAAGCAATGAAAAATTCATTGCCCTTTAATTTTTTAATAGATTTCTTTAAAGAAAAAATACTTTTGCCTTCTTTTCGCTTTTCACTTCGTCCACTTTTGTTACGATTATTTCAGTGATATATAATTTTTGGTTTTCTTTGTTTGTGTAATGCCTTGTTTGTATACGGCCTTCTATGGCTACAAATTTCCCTTTTTCTATTATTTTCTCGCAAGCTTCTGCCATTTTTCCCCAAGCCACTATGTTGTGCCATTGTGTGTTGTTCACTTCTTCGTTGTCTTTGTTTTCATAGGTTTGTTTTGTTGCTAAACTAAAGCTTGCCAGTTTGCTAGTTTCAAAATTTCTTATGTTAGGAGTGTTTCCTACGTTTCCAATTAATTTTACTGAGTTCATATTTGTTATTTTTTTGAATGAATGAGTGATAAAATGAATGATAAAATGATGGAATGCTTTTCTTTTAATTTACTTTTTTCTCAAAAACATACTCTTCCACCTTGAATGCCTGAATTTCAGTTACATACACTTTTTGATTTTGGCTGTTGGTGTAATTTCTATAGTTTATTTTCCCTTCTACACTTACCATCTTTCCTTTTTTGATCAATTCCTCACAAGCATCTGCTAATTTTCCCCAGGCTATCACATTATGCCATGCAGTATTCTTTACTTGTTGATTATTTTTATCCGTATAACTATCTGTGGTTGCAATACTGAAACTAGCTTTTTTGCCTGCTTCAAAATTTAAGATGTTTACCTCTGCGCCAACGTTTCCGATTAATTTTACTGAGTTCATATTTGTAATTGTTTTTATTATTCCGAAACACCATGTTCCGTTTTGTTGATGCAAAGTTGGTGTAGTAGAGAAAAATTATTCGGTTAATAAACGTTTGTATTCGGATGTAAATGTTTGTTGTCGTTTGTTGTTGTTTATATTATTGATAATCAATTATTTAATTATTTAATAATTTATTTATATCTGCTAAATTTATTTCTTTTTGAAGTTTATCTTTTTATTTGAAAGATTAATTTCGTTTAATTTTTTAATTCAAAAGCTGAGTATTTTTAAAAATTAAATTCACAATTCCATTGCAGAATCAAATCCATAATTTTGTCTTTTTTACCTTATTAACGGTTTTAGAAGTTGCAAATGCCAAAATTGATTTGAAATTAAGCTTTTCAGAATTAGCAAGTAAAAAAAACGAGATAAACCAAGAAATTGGAGCTGATAAATTTAGATTTTGATTTTAAGTAAACTCTTATAAATTAGTTTTGTAATGAGAAATACTAGGTTCAAGTAAAACTTTAAAATTTACTATAATCGTAGCCAAGTTACGTTAAGGCCATGTTTTGAAATTTTATGAAGCAATGCCTTTTTGTAGCATTTTATAATAAAAACTAGTTTATAGGAATTTCCTTTGGTACAAAGCAAAGCATTTTGCAAATAAGAATTTATTGAAGAAAGTATTCCAATCTCTAGTAGTTTAACAAACATTGCAATTTTATTAAGCATCATTGTTTTGCACAGGATTAGTGAAAAATACTAAATTAGCTAAAAATATTTTAGAATTTCAAATCTAGACAGCAATAAAATTGTATAGTTTTGTTTTTTTTTTAATCAGAGTAATGAAAAAGATTATTATAGTATTGTTTGCATTTTTTTTTAGTTATCGTTCAATTGCCCAAACCAAAAGAGTTAGAGATTTTGGAATTGATATTGGCGTTTTCAAAACTGGCAAACTCAATGCCATTACCGATGTTCCTGGAGTAAAAGTTGGACATTTTACATTAAATAAAGGAACTGATATCCATACCGGTGTAACGGCAATTTTACCACATTCAGAAAATATTTTTCAAAATAAAGTTCCTGCCGCCATTTATATTGGAAATGGCTTTGGAAAATTAGCCGGATATAGCCAAGTTGAAGAGTTAGGAAATTTGGAAACACCAATTGTATTAACAAATACATTAGCGATTGGGCCTGCGATAGAGGCTTTAATTGATTATACTTTTTCTTTTCCAGAAAATGTAAATGTAAAAAGTGTAAATGCGGTTGTGGGAGAAACTAATGATGGAGGATTAAATGATATTAGAGCAAGAAAGCTGACTCGAGAAAATATGCTTCAAAGTTTAGCTGCTGCTAAAGGAGGACCTGTGGAGGAAGGAAATGTAGGAGCAGGAACTGGCACACAATGCTTAAGTTTTAAAGGCGGAATTGGCACTTCTTCTCGAGTTTTACCTAAATCGAAAGGTGCTTATACCGTTGGAGTACTAGTTCAATCTAATTTTGGTGGGGTTTTGCAAATAAATGGAATTCCTGTAGGTAAGGAATTGGGAAAGCATAAGTTTTCTAATCTTAATCAAGAATATAAAGAAGATGGATCTTGCATGATGGTAGTTATGACAGATGCTCCCCTAAATGCAAAAAACTTAAAGCGACTGGCAGCAAGAGCTATGCTTGGGCTTTCTCGAACAGGAGGAATGGCAGCCAATGGTTCGGGTGATTATGTGATTGCAGTGTCCACAGCCAAAGAATTACGAATTCCACATAATTCGAATATGAGCTCAGAAACTTTTACTGTGCTACGTAACAATGATCTAGATTTGGTTTTTCAAGCAACAATTGAAGCAACAGAAGAAGCAATTTTAAATTCTCTTTTTGCAGCAAAAACTATGGAAGGTTTCCAAAACTCAAGAGCTGAGGCAATACCTTTAGATTTAGTTTTAAAATTAATAAAAAAATGATGAAATTATAAAGCTGAATTATAATTTAGTATTCAAAGATAAAATAAATATTTGAATCTTATTATAACCTTACTACCTCCCCAGTTTTAACAGATTCGTCACATGCAAAAGCAATTCTTAAACTGTTTACAGCATCATCTATATGGTTCGTTAAATCGACATTCTCTTTTATTGCTTTTAGAAAATACATTTGCTCTCTCTTGCAAAGCTCATTATGATCCGGCTCATCTGTCAAATCTATCCATTCATCTAGTTTGATGAAATTATTATTTTCATCAATATCAGCATAATGAACCTTTAATGATTCCGTTTTGGTATGAGCGTCTACATTATCTGACTGCCCTTTGGCACTTGCATCTTTTGCAACAATTGATACACTGCCCTTTGGGCCTATTACATCTTTAATAAAAAATGCTGTTTCACTCATCATTGGACCCCATCCCGCCTCATACCATCCCACTGAACCGTCTTCAAATCTGATTTGTAATTGGCCATAATTGTAGTTTCCTAATGGAATATCCTCTGTCATTCTTGCACCAATAGCCGATACCCAAACAGGCTTTGAGCGAGTCATTTGACACATTACATCTATATAATGCACTCCGCAATCTACAATAGGACTTAGGCTTTTCATTAAATTTCTGTGAACATTCCACATTACACCATGGCTTTGTTGATTTAAATTCATTCTCATTACCAAAGGTTTACCCATATTTTGGGCTACTTCCACAAATTTCTCCCATGAAGGGTGAACTCTTAAAATATAACCAATTACTAACTTTTTATTTACTTTTTTAGCTGTTTCAGCAACTTTAATAGCACCTTCTACAGAGTCTGCCAAAGGTTTTTCTATAAATACATGGCAGCCAGCTTCCAAAGCCGCCAAAGCAAAGGCCTCATGCGTGTCAGGATAAGTGGAAATACAAACAGCATCAGGCTTTGTTTTAGCTAAAGCATCCTTGAAATCTGAAAAAAGATCGAATCCACCTCCAAGTTTTTGATTTAGTATTTCTTTGCTTGTTCCAGTTGAAACTATTCCGCAAATTTCAAAATCATCAATTGATTGGTACGCCATGGCATGGGAGGCACCCATATTTCCACATCCAACTACTAATACTCTTATTTTTAGGGACATTATTAGAAACTTTAAAATTTTAAAAATTTAAATTGAAATTATCTTATTTAGATTTATTTCAGGAAATTTTGTTTGGATTACATGCTCTATAGAAGAATATGACATTTCTAAAGCTTTTTTTACCTCTTCTTTGGTCATCCACTTCAATTCTTCTATTCCTTCTTCGGTTTGTGGTTTCATTTTTTTATCATTTAATAAATCCATTGAAAACCATTTGGTTTGCTTAATTACCAAATTGCCCTTAAGTAAATAGGTGTGCCAAGTGGTGCATATTTTGTCGTTTACTTTTACCTTTACTCCACACTCTTCTTCCACTTCTCTACTTGCAGTTACTTTTGATTTTTCTCCTAAATCAGCCTTTCCTTTAGGTAAATCCCAAAATCCTAAACGCCTCATCATCAGTATTTTATTTTCTTCATTTATTACAACACCTCCTGCGGCTTTAATTACGGAGAGGGATGATTTTATTTTATTTTTTATTTTATCTTTATCTTCCACTTCAAATTTTAAACTAATAAGCTCCTCAATTTTATTTTTTTGGGCAAATTCAATAAATCTTAAAATATTGATATAATCTGCAGATTTAATTAAAACTCTACCTTTTAAGTTCGAAAAAGGAACAAAATCATTTAAAATATCATAAACTATATCACAATCTTTTGTTTGAATGGATAAGTTTTCAGTTTTTTTAAGAATTTCTATCGGCTTATTGTTGACGAAAATATGCATAAACTAAATTTAAGTCACAAAATTAAGGTATTTATTATGTTTTTATGTTACCAAACTATTTTTTTTAAATCTATTATCGCTTTGTTTTTTAAAAATTTGTTACTTTGCATCAAAATCATATAAGGCAACTTGGATTAGTTGTCGGTACTTTTAATGGAAATATTTATAATAATCATTTTAATACTTATTAATGGATTGTTTTCTATGGCAGAAATTGCCTTAGTTTCTTCAAGAAAAACAAAACTTGATATCACAGCAAAAAACGGAAATAAATTAGCGGCTGCTGCATTAACTTTAGCAAATTCACCAGGAAAATTTCTTTCAACTGTTCAAATTGGCATTACCTTAATTAGCATTCTAACTGGTATTTATTCAGGAGATACTTTTAAAGGCTATTTGATGCCTTTAATTGAACAATTTGAAGCACTTAAGTTTTATTCTGAACCTATTTCAGTATTTTTAATTACTTTAGTTGTAACTTTTTTTACCCTTATTTTTGGTGAATTAGTACCTAAGAGAATAGGAATGGCAAAAGCGGAAGAAATTGCCATGGCTTCTGTAAAGCCTATGAAATTCATTTCCATCATTATTTCTCCCTTTATCTGGCTATTAAGTATTACTTCAGATCTTATTTTTAAGATAATTGGTTTAAAAGAGAATGATAACTCAGTAACTGAAGAAGAAATAAAGAATTTGATGCAAGAAGGTGCAAGTGGAGGTACAATAGAAGAAATTGAACATGAAATTGTTCAAAATGTTTTTCATCTTGGAGATAGAAAAATTACCTCTCTTATGACAAATATTAATGAGGTAACTTTTTTAGATTTAGACGATAATTTCGAAATTAATAAAGATAAAATTATTACTAAAAAGCATTCAGTTTACCCAGTTTGTCGAGATGGAATAAATGAAATGGTAGGTTTATTATACATCAAAGATTTATTAGGAAAATCACTAGATGATGAATTAATAGCTTTAGACACAAATTTAAGAAGCCCACTTTATATTCCTGAAAACAATCATGCGTATCAAGTATTAGAGAAGTTCCAAGAAGAAAGAATACATTTTGGAGTTATCGTCGACGAATATGGTAATGTGGTAGGCTTAGTGACTATGAATGATATATTAGATGCTTTAGTTGGGGATATTTCTGAAACAAACGAATTTGAGTTTGAAATAACGAAAAGGGAAGACGGTAGTTTTTTAATTGATGCTTCTTTACCTTTTGATGATTTTTTAAATGAGTTTGAGGTTGATTTGCCAAATCGCAAGGATTACACAGGTTTTGATACTATGGGAGGTTTCGCTTTAGATATTTTAAAAGAAATCCCAGGCACAGGCGACAAATTTGACTGGGGTGATTTTGAATTTGAAATAATTGATATGGATAGAAATAGAATAGACAAAATTTTAATTTATCGCAAAGAAGACTAAGTATTTTAACTTTTATCGGAAAAAATAAAATGAATACTGCTCGTAAAATTGCTTCTTTTTTACTAAAAACTAAAGCCATAAAACTTAGCCCAGAAAAACCTTTTAAATGGAGTTCTGGTTGGAATTCTCCAATATATTGCGACAATAGAATTACTCTTTCTGATGTAGAGGCTCGATCGTTTATAAAAAAAGCTTTGGCAAAAGCAATAAAAAAGAACTTTCCTGATGTTGATATTATTGCTGGCGTTGCCACTGCTGGGATTGCCCAAGGAGCTTTAGTGGCAGATTACATGAACTTACCTTTTGCTTATGTTAGACCTAAACCAAAAGAGCACGGGATGGGCAATCAAATAGAAGGCAGGATAGAAAAAGGGCAAAAAGTAGTAGTTTTAGAAGATTTAATTTCAACTGGGGGAAGCTCAATAAAAGCAGCGGAAGCTTTGAAAGAACAAGGTATAGAAGTTGTGGGTATGATTGCTATTTTTACATATGGATTTAAAATTGCAGATGAAAACTTCGCCGAAAAAAACCTAAAGCTAGTTACCCTCAGCAACTACAATTACCTTATAGAAGAGGCATTAAAGCAAGATTACATAAAAGCTAAAGATTTAGAATCTTTGAAAAAATGGAGGAGAAATCCTGCCAAATGGGGCTGATTAAATATTTTGGTTTTTCAATTTAATTGGTATTTTTACCCAAACAAATCGCTACTTAAATATCGATCGCCTCTATCACAACAGATAAATACAATTAGGCCAGATTCTAATTCAGAAGCAAGCTTAAAAGCAGCCGCAGCTTGTCCACCAGTACTCATTCCTCCAAAAATACCTTCTTCTTTTGCCAATTTTCTTGTCATTTCTGTAGATTCCTCTTGTGAAATATCAAAAATTCTGTCAACTCTTTTTGGATCAAAAATTTTTGGTAAATATTCAACAGGCCAACGCCGTATGCCAGGAATTGATGAACCTTCGGTAGGTTGACAGCCCACTATTTGTATATTTGGATTTTGTTCCTTAAGAAACATAGACGTACCCATTATAGTACCTGTAGTTCCCATGGAGGCCAAAAAGTGAGTGATTTTCTCTTGGGTGTCATTCCAAATTTCGGGTCCCGTAGTTTTATAATGTGCTAGATAATTATCTGGATTTGCAAATTGATTTAATTGTAAGTATTCTTCATTTTGTGATTTTTCATCGGCGTAGTCTCTACACACTTCAATATTATCTAACAAAATCACTTTTGCTCCATAGGCTTCCATTGTAAGCACCCGCTCTTTGGTCGAATTGGATGGCATTATAAGCTCAATTTCCAATTCAAATAAACTGGCAATCATCGCCAAAGCAATTCCAGTATTACCACTCGTTGCTTCAATTAGCTTCATTCCCGGCTTAATATCACCTCGTTCTAAAGCACTTTTAATCATATTTAATGCAGGCCTATCTTTTACACTTCCTCCAGGGTTATTACCTTCCAGTTTTGCAAAAATCCTCACATTAGGATTTGGGTTTAACTTTTTAATCTCAGCCATTGGTGTATTTCCAATCAAATCTAATATACTTGCCATTTTTTTTATTTTAGAAACTCAAAATTAATGCAGTAGCGTCCAAAAAGTAATAATAATGAGAATTTTGTTTTTATTTTTTTTATTTTTCCACCCATTTTTATTTTTATTCTTTATGCTATTAAAATAGATATTGGCATTTTTCAAAAAAAAAGTAATATTTTCGCATACTATTTTAAACTTAATCAATAAAATAAATGAAAATTCGTTTTCTATTCGCCTTTTTCTTACTTAGTATAAGCGTTTTAGCTCAAACACCTTCCCCCACCAATTATAATGCAAATACCCGTTTTGAACAAATGGGAAACCAATTGCCAACTCCTAATACATTTAGAACCGCTTCTGGAGCACCTGGAAAGGATTATTTTCAAAACAAAGCCGACTATGATATAAAAGCGGAGTTAGATGATGTAAA
Organism: Cytophagaceae bacterium; assembly: GCA_031420365.1. Taxonomy (GTDB): domain Bacteria; phylum Bacteroidota; class Bacteroidia; order Cytophagales; family Spirosomataceae; genus Leadbetterella. Next base: position 2,378 of record JANOMP010000282.1, on the reverse strand, counting down.
CCAAAAGATTATTGGTGCTGAAACTATTACATACACCAATTTTTCAACGGATGACCTAAAATACTTATGGCTTCAGTTAGACCAAAATTTATTTGAGAAAAATTCAATAAATGCTCTTTCGAAAACTGGTGGTGTTTTTCCTCAAATGTCATCGGGTCAACTATCTGGTTTAAATTCACCAAGTTCGGTAAATACTACAATAGCTGCTGATAAAGAGTATGGATATAAAATTAAATCTATAAAAGATTTGAAAGGGATAAATATTCCTTATACCATTAATGGTACTATGATGCGAGTGGATTTGCCGATTAGTCAAAAACCCAATACGGCTGTTTCTTTAAAAATCGAATGGGAATATAACATAACCACTTATTATGGACGATCTGGATACGAATATTTTGAAAAAGATGGCAATTATAATTATTTTATTGCCCACTGGTTTCCGCGTATGTGTGTGTATGATGATGTAAGCGGATGGCAACACAAACAATTTTTAGGACAAGGAGAATTTACACTTCCTTTTGGAGACTATAAAGTTGAAATTACCGTGCCAGATGATCATTTGGTAGGGGCTACTGGTGAATGTCAAAATTATGCTAAAGTCTTATCTAAAAATCAATTAGATAAAATGAAAACTGCGGCCTCTTCTAAAACTCCAATAATTATTGCTAGTCAAGCCGAAGCAGATGAAAGAATAAAAACTAAGAGTACTACAAAGAAAAGTTGGATATACACTGCCAAAAATGTTAGAGATTTTGCTTTTACATCTTCAAGACGGTTTATTTGGGATGCCATGCAAACCGATGTATACAATAATGGAAGAAGAATCTGGAGTATGTCTTTTTATTCTAAAGAAGGGAATCCACTTTGGGAAAAGTATTCCACAAGAGTTGTAGAACATACCTTAAGATCTTACGGAAATCGCACCATTGAATATCCATATCCTGTGGCTATTTCTTGTCATTCAACAGCTGGAGGAGGAATGGAGTATCCAATGATAAGTTTTAATGGAGGAAGACCTGAGCCAGACGGCACATACTCTGAAGCAACGAAATATGGAATGATTGGGGTTATTATTCACGAGGTTGGGCATAATTTTTTCCCTATGATAGTCAATACAGATGAGAGGCAATGGTCGTGGATGGATGAGGGCTTAAATACATTTTGCCAATATTTAGCTGAACAAGAATGGGATAAAAACTATCCTTCAAGAAGAGGAGAGCCTCAAAACATCGTTCCTTATATGAAGACCGCTCCTTCACAACAGGTGCCTATCATGACCTCTTCCGACAATATAATGGCTTTTGGCCCAAATGCCTATGCAAAACCAGCCACAGGTTTAAATATTTTAAGAGAAACTGTTATGGGAAGACAGCTTTTTGATGCGGCATTTAAAGAATATGCCAGAAGGTGGGCTTTTAAAAGTCCTATGCCGGCAGATTTTTTCAGAACGTTAGAAGATGCCTCCGGTGTAGATTTGGATTGGTTTTGGAAAGGTTGGTTTTATTCTGTTGAAGCTACAGACCAAGACATGGTAGAAGTGCAATGGTTTGCTTTAGATACTCAAAACCCAGATCTTACCAAAGCAGAAGCCAAAAAAGAATCAGAAGACAAAAAGAAGACAATGAGTGTAATGCGTAATCAAAAAGATATTCCTCTATCGGTGGTGGAAGCTGATCCTACCATGAAAGATTTCTATAATACCTATGACCCATATAAAGTTACCGATTCTGACCAAAAAAGATTCGAAGCCTATAAAACAACACTTTCGCCTGAAGATCAAAAACTATTAGGATCGGGTATGAACTATTATGCCATAAAAATCAAGAACAAAGGCGGACTAGTAATGCCCGTTATTATTCAAGCGGAGTATGAAGATGGAACTACAGAAGATTTTAGATATCCTGCTGAAATATGGAGGTTAAATGATATAGAAATTACTAAAACAATTCCTACAACCAAAAAAGTTAAGAAATTTAAATTAGACCCATATTTTGAAACCGCTGACATTGATACATCAAATAATATTTTTCCTAGGGAACCTGAAGCTCCTACGAAATTTCAATTGGTAAAACAGAGATCATTTAGCAGAGGAACCAATCCCATGCAAGAAGCTCAAAAAGAGAAAGAAGCAGGTGTGGGAAGTAGCGGCATAAATTAAAATTAGAAATTAGATAAGAAAAATCTCAAAGCTTTTTGTTTTGAGATTTTTTTTTGAGTTGTGCAAAATTTATTTTTTTGGCATTACAGGATTTAGAGTGGAGAAATATTCATTTGTGAAATCTTTTAGGAAACAAATAAACATTGTTCCATTAATCACAAAAACGTCCGTATGAAAATTTTTAAGCAAGTTAAATTGCTAATAGCTAGATAATTAA